>CAZRMH010000440.1:0-6708 GCA_964600935.1 uncultured Candidatus Obscuribacterales bacterium | reverse complement strand
GAGGTTTCATTCACGATTTGCTTTGCATACTCTTGAACAAGTCGCTCTTGATTGAACGATGGCTGAATAATCCTTCTTTGTTTTCGCCAGAGGTCCCCTTCGCTGACGACTAGACCCTGTCCATCGACACTGCTGATAAGTTGTTTGAACCGATCGGTTTTGCCATAGTGTCTCCAATTTGTCACGAAAATTTCTTTGACAGCATCAGGATGGTTGCACATCAGCCATTCTTCGGGACCAAATTTTAGAAGCACAATGTCGCCGAACTCGTCACGAAGCGCGCATGCCGTGCCAAGCGGGTCGTTTTTAAAACGATTGAGATAATCAAGACCGAATACATGTGATGTCGGTCCTGGAGGTATGGTTTTCATGTTTTAAAATCTCGATTCGGCGCTTCTATTATAACAATCGCGCAAGCATCGCTTTTCATATGCGCCGAGCGAACGCGGCTAATGAGTTAGAATATGCGAATCTCTATGGCGGCAAAGTTTCAATGAATAGATCGAAACAAAAAATCTTGAATCCAGCTGCCTTACTGGCTTATCTGCAAATCCACGTCCCTGCCTTGCAGAGCCATAAAACGACCGAACTGGCACTCGCCGGCGCTCAGATGACTAAAGAGCAGGTTGCCAAAGCAGAAAAAGAGTTGCTTAAGTCACCCAAGCTGCTGGGCAAGCGCGTTTTACTTCTCGGCAATTATTTCTTTGAGCCTGATGATTCTGAAGAAACCAGGCGATCGCGGCTCCGGCACATCGAGTGGATCGTTAAAAATCATCCTGATCATCCGATTCTTTCCACTCCGTTTGCGAGTGCCACTGCCGGTGATGACGAAGAGCGATATACCAAGATCAAAGAGAGTTGGTTGCGGCACATTTATGTTAAACCCGATAATCTGGCGATTTTGAAGAATGCGGCCATATTTTTTCACTGGGAAGCGCATGAACTTGCAGAAGGATTTTTGCTTCAGGCTCTGGAATTTAAGCCGAACAGTCGAGAGTTTCGAACGCATCTGGCTCAACTCTATCTCGACTGGGAAGGGCATGAAGACCATGCCTACTCATATTTGCAAGGATTGTGTTCCGGACCCGAGAATGAATTACATTTTTACCAGTTGTCGAAACTGCCGGCTGCTGCCTTTGAAGCTGGACATTCGGAGCGCGCGGTTGCTGCGGCCAATAGCTTGTTAAACCTTGCTGAAAAGAATCAGGACAATTGGAACTATGGAAATGCAATCAACGAGGCGCACACCACACTAGGGCGAGTCGCGCTTGAGCGCGGCGATTTGGACGACGCGAAGGCGCATTTGGAACAATCGTCCATCGACATCGATTCACCCCAGATAATCAGTTTTGGTCCCAATCTCGATCTGGCAGAAGACCTCTTAACGGCAGGCGAAACGACCTGCGTTTTAAACTATCTCGATGTGGCTGATTCCCTGTGTAAAACGCCTAATGAACATGCCAGTCGTCTTCGAAAGATCCTGGATGACAAATAGTTAGATATTTATGACAAATCTCGCACTCAAGGCAATGATCTAGAGGTCAATCGTTTTTCCGCTGACGTGTGATTCGACGCCTCGTTCCAAAAGCAACATGACCGCTTTGGCTTCAGTTGCGGGAACCGGGTTTGGCGCATCGCCTCTGATGGCATCTCGAACACCCTCGTAATACGCGAGATAATTTCCGCGCTTCGTTTTTATCGATTTTGGATAGGGGGAATCATCAACATAGGTCGTGAGGACGCCGTCGCGATTATCTGTACCCCAGTCACTAGAATGTACGTCCGTTCCGAGTTTCAACGCCGCTTCCTGAACATCCAACCCATATTTTATGTAACTACCCACGGTGCCATGAATAACGAACCTTGGGGATTCGGCAGGAACCAACACGCTGCCGTGCAAGATCACCCGCGCCTTGCCGTAGCCCAGAACGACGTGGAAAAAATCTACTGCGGTTCCTTTTTCTCTCTGGATTTCGAGCGATGCTTGAATCGAATCCGGTTCACCAAATAGGCACAATGTTTGATCGAGTAAATGTGATCCGAGGTCGAACCATATTCCAGTTCCGGCGCCTGCTTGTTCCCGCCATCGCTGTTGAACCACTGGACGATATCTATCGAAGTGCGATTCGAAGTGCATCACTTTGCCGAGTGATTTTTCATCCATTAGTTCTTTCACGGTGAGGAAATCCGCATCCCATCGGCGGTTATGAAACACGGAGAGCACTAGCGATTTCTTTTCGGCAAGATCAATTAGTTCGGTCGCTTCTGCGACAGTGGTCGTGAAAGGTTTATCAACTACGACATGTTTTCCGGCATTCAGTGCGCGTTTGGCAAGATCAAAATGAGAATCATTCGGTGTGGCGATTACCACCAGGGATACTTCCTGGTTTGCGAAAACTTTGTCTGCATCCGCTTCAACTATGGCATCTGGAAAGTCTTTGTGAACCTTCGTCGCATCGCTGGACATAATCACACACAGATCGATGTCTTCGATTCCCGCCAAGAGCGGAGCGTGAAAGGTTTTTCCCGCGTAGCCATAGCCTAAGAGCGCTACGCCGAGGCTTCCAGTTGTTTCAGCTTTTGACACATCATTACCCTCATCCACAGGCCTGACCAGCCTAGCATGGCGGGCGTGCTTGGAAGCTTTGTGGTTGTGACAGCTTAGTTCTTGTTAACCACTGCTCTCGCGGCAGCAATGAGCGCTGATAAGGCGTCCAGCTGAATGTAATTAAAACTATAGCGAGACCATAGTCTATTCAAAATAACTGCACAAAGAGTGTAAACTCATTGAGATCGAAGGTATGGACGTGTTCCCCTTCAACGGCTGACAAAGGACGGGTTTTATGTCGCTTAAAGCAATTACCGACGCTATTGAGAATCAAAAATTGATTTGTCCGAAGTGCAAGGCTTCAATCAAAAAGTATGACAAGTATGCTCAAACGATTGACGCAGTGCGAGATGGCTTCAATGTTATCGACATTGATTCAAATGGCGAACGCGTCACTCTGATCTGTGGAAACGATGGCTGCGATTGGAAAGAACGCACCGAATATCCAATGGAATTTGGCGAAGATTAGTTCCAGTCTTAAGCTATTTCAACGACTTTAGACCAGCTTTTGGAGCTCGATTATTTCATTGATGAGAGACTAGAGGTCATCTTCGTGCAGTCTCGTTAGACCTATCCCTGAAAATTGGACTATTCCGCCCTAATTTCTGTTGATTGCGGGTACATAAAACAGGAACGTCTAACCAGGGTGGGGCTGTTGCTATGAGTAACGAGAACAGTAAGGGTGGAGACAAAACTGGCGAGTCTGAAGGAGCCAAGCTGCGTGATGCGAGCTCTTCTGCAACTGCGACGGATGCCGTGATTTCGGGACCGGACGCCCAGAAGAATCAAGATAATTTTTACGCGCAAAAGAATTTTCAAAATCATGATAGTCCTTCGGAACAGGCTATCAAGGCAATTTCGCCAAGCGACGCAAGCCTTGCGCAAAAAATCCAACAGAACAAGTTTGAGATCACTGGTTTAGACAATTCGGCAGGTCACGCCAATGATGCGGCCAAGCCAACCAAGAAATTTGAACTTGGCGTGGAAGCAGAAAAGGTTATGTGGAAACAGTGGCAAGAACGGCTAAACGCAGCAATCGGCGAAAAGCTGGATTTGAAAATGCTTGGATCGAACATCCCGGTAGGCGCGCATGTCACTTTGAAATACCAGGTACGCGATGATGGTGCGTTTTCGTTTGGATATGAATCCAACAACAATCAATATGCAAAGAACGTGGTTGAGGCTTTCAACGAGACTCTAAAATACCATCCTGAATTGAAGAAGTTTCCTCAGGGAACTAAAGATCATCTTGTTGAACGACAAGCGACATTCGACGTTAAACCTGGAAAGTCCAATCATGAAACCGGTGACGTGAAAGAGGAAATTCGCAAAAAATGATGATTGCCGAGTGCTGTCATGGAAAGCTTCGCCGATTAGATCTGATTCTCCGAAATGGCGTCGTTCTCTTCGTCCGTGCTCGAACTGGTGTAAACCGATTTGTGTTTGTTTTACTGTTGAGCATGGTGCAGGGCTACGCCACTGAATGCAGTGCTCAAGATCTGTTCATTAATGGCAAGGTGCATCGAGACATCCCGCAATATGTAGATTCTAAAGTATTTAAATCTACTCCGGAACCAATGATTGACATGATCTCGCGATTGAGAGAACAGCGAGTTCGTGGCGACCAGAAGGCGATGGTTGGAACACTTAGTGCGATTGGTTGCGAACTGGATTTGGAAGGTGCGAATTACCCAGCTGAGCGGTATCATCATGAGGCGCTGGAAATTTCAAAAAAGGTATATCCGGCAGATTCCGCTGAGGTTGCGGCCGCCTTTCACAATCTTGCCGTCAATCTCGAGTTTCAAAAACGATATGATGACGCGATTGCTAATTTCACTGAAGCTGAAAAAATCTTCGAGAAGCAAACTCCGGTAGATCACTCGAAATCTGCCCTTGAGCAGTTTGGAATTGGTCGCTGCTTTGACGGCAAAGGCAATTCCGAGCTCGCTAGTTCCTCCTACAAAAAGGCAGCCAAGCTAGCATCTGATCCCAGTGTAATCAAGCTGCGAGTAGAGATCCTTCGTGAGCTAGTCAGAGCCCTTGATGATATGAATGATCCCGATCTGCCGAAATATCAGGAAGAGGTGAAGGCTGCTGAGACCCAACTTCCGCCTGTTAAATGGAAGTTCGGTGGCTCCGGACCACCGACGGATGAGAATGCGGTGAAGAGGAAATTGCCGAAGAATGAAGTGAAGCCTAAATTCAAAGTGCCGAGGACTTTAAAGCCGAATAGTTGAAATTGTTTTCGTCTCGTTCATTCTGTTAAGCGGCATCGACGTTTTTTGGGTGCTCATCGGTTCGTCGAAACTAGCTTGATACGGGCGACTTTATAATTTCGTGAAAAGCTTGCCAAGTCCGTACAATTAGCAGGGCTCGTCAAGTTGGTGGCTTATGTACGTTAAGCGAGTAATCGATCCCGAAATAATCTTCTTCTTCTCATGGCGACCGGTTCTTTGGACGACCGCTTTGAGTAGTGTGGTGTACGCTTTGTACTACTTCGGGCATCTGAAAATGCTCGCGATTCCGTTTCTGCCAATTGCGACTGTTGGCACTGCCGTGGCATTTTACGTCGGTTTTAAAAACAACTCATCTTACGATCGCTTGTGGGAAGCTCGAAAAATCTGGGGTGAAATAACAAACACGAGCCGCAGTCTCTGTGCGTATTTGCTCGCTGTCGTAAAAACCCCGGAAGGGAAGCGCGAAGCAAAAGTATTTGTGTACCGTCACATCGCATTCGTCAATATTCTGCGCGCTCAGCTCAGGCGTCGAAATGTTTGGGACGAGAAATACATTTATACAAGGATGGCGAGAGAGTGTTTTAACACCAAACCGTTTGAGCAAGATCGCGATGATATTTTAAAAGAGTTTTGTTCGACTGAGGATGCCGATCTCATTCGACTCAAAGGCAACGGTGCCAAGGAGATCGTTGCTCTTCAGATGAAGATGCTGACCCAGTTTAAGAGGAACGAATGGATCGACGCCTATGAGCATTCCGATCTGATGCGCATCTGTGCGGATCTTTATGTTCATCAAGGCAAGGCCGAAAGAATCAAAGTTTTTCCTTTCCCGAGACAGTATGCCTACTTCAGTGAAGTCTTCGTACACATATTTATGATTCTTCTGCCGTTTGGCTTAATAGGCGAGTTTGTGAAGATTGATGAGGGCGTTGCTTGGCTGACAATTCCATTCAGCGTTTTGATTTCCTTCGTCTTTTTGACGATGGAAGCAGTGGGCGACAGCAGTGAAAATCCTTTTGAAGGAAGTTTGAACGATGTTCCAATGTCGGCAATTTGTCGAAACATCGAAATTGATCTGAAAGAGCTACTTGAGGAAAACGACCTGCCCGCACCGCTTGAGGCTGTAGATTCCATTCTGATGTAGTCGTTTGAAAAGAGAATAGTTTGAAACCTTATAACATTGTAGATGCAAAAAAATATTTGACGGCTGTCGGTGAACGACTATCGCAGAATGCCTGGTTCGCGACTGGTTGGTTGTATAGTGTGCATCAATTTCCAGCGGAACCGTCGCCGCCTGATTGCGCTACACTGCACGTTTTCAAGCAGAACTGGTTTAACGATGAGCGACAAGGCATACATTTCGAAACTTTCCTCGGACCGAAAGAGTGGAAGAAACAAGTGATACCGGTGATGATGCACATTTTTCATACCGATCTAATTCCTGGTACATCGGTGAAACGAAGAGCCGTTGCAACACCATTCGTGGACGAGGTTTTCGACGAGGTATCAAGTTGGCCAAATTACCTTTTTCGTGTCGGTAAATACGGTGCTCACCCGTTTACGTGTTCTGTAAAATTCGAATTTGACTCACTTGCCCAACAGCTGGAAAACGAGTTCTCCCGAATGTGTTTGGAACTCGGTCCGGTCATGGACAAATTTTTACTTTCGGCGCTTGGTGGAGATGCTTCCCACTAGTCGACTTCCTGAAAGCTCGTTAGATGAAGACCAAATTCGAACTCGTGCTTTTCCTTGAACTGCACTTCGGTCGAACTTTTGTTTATCAGGAACACTCGAAGTCAGAAGTGCTCTTCATTTCGAGGTCGATGATTCGGTCTTGTCCGGTGCGACTGTCGTTCCTTGTGT
>CAZRMH010000439.1:0-6712 GCA_964600935.1 uncultured Candidatus Obscuribacterales bacterium | reverse complement strand
ATCGACTTCTGCCCGCATATAGCTGACCAGAGAACGATACGGTCCGGTCCCCTGTATCGCCAGGTGTAAGGAAGAATTTTTGGACTGAGCCGCCGGAAGTCCAGGATTGCAAAACCGGATTAAAGTTGACGCCAACTGTGTTCACCGCATAGAGGTACGGCGCAGGCAATCGGCCCGGGGAAAAATGAAGGAATGCCTCCTTCTTCATGGATTCAATTTTTTGACGCCCTTGTGAATTGCACCACATCTGTGAGGGAATGGATTTCGAGGATCTGAAGTAATTTCCCAGCAGCCAGCTGGGCAACTCTTTCTCCTCCTGTATCTGATTCGATTTTTCACCGGAGGATCCATTTTTGTTTGCACTTTTTTCGGTGTCAGTCTTCTCTTCCTGAATCTTCGTCGGGGCCTTTGGTCTCAGTGAGTCCGACTGATTGCCTCTAAAAACTTGACCGAAGAAATTCGAAAATTCTTTTAGTGGGTCGAGTTTCTCGCGAAGCTTAAACAAGTGCGCATTGTCGATTTCTGTTTTGTTCTTAGGTGCCGATCGACTTTCGTCTTCAGCTTTCGGCTTTGGCGGCATTACCTCGTCTTTAGGTGTTTCATCTTTACGACTAACCATGGCGAGCTTATCGTTGTCGTCGATTTTTATAATCGATTTATCGACTAGCAGTTCCGAGCATTCGCTAATCGAACTGGCGAGCAGTAATTTTTTCAACAGCTCTGCAAGCTCCTTCTCGTCGGAATCTATTCCGACCGTTTTCAACATTAGTTTCACTGCTTCGGCTGCTGTTTGATTAGCATCAGTCGAGACTAAACCTTCAATCTCTTTAATTAGTGATGGCTCCCGCCATTTCTCCGGAGATCTGCCGTCGAAGACCGAAAAACGCTTGGAGAGTTTTTCAGTCAAACCATAGTCCAGTAACTCGCCAATTCTCTGGGCAATTCGGTCGATTGCGGTCGGCGCGATATGCGCTTCGGCAAAGTGCCGCCTGTTTAAATAGGCGCTCATGTTTTCTGCCGTTCGTCGAGCAAGCAGAATTTCAAAAAGATCGATAAATGTTTCTGCTGAAGGTCCTTCAATTATTGCTGGTAACAGACCTTCGGAAAGACCAGTTAGTTCAGGATCTGTGAGAACCTTCGTATCAATGAGTAGTTCACCGCGTTCGGTGTCGTATGCTGCTGGTCGATCGACCTCTGTCTCTCCGACTCCGTTGAGTACATATCGAACTTTCAGATTCTCAATCGCCTTAATTGATCCTGATGCGGATAGCGTTCTTAAATGTTTTGCAAACACCCAGGTGGAGTCTGCATTAAGTTCTCTCTCCAGTTGAATTCTTGGCATGATGCTCACCAGCGCGCGAAGAACCTGACGTAGTGCCACGATCTCTTGTTGTGAGCTTGCTGAGCGGTCGCTACCTTCGCGTTTCGAAGCAACAACTTTATAAGTATCGCGTAGTCGGTTAATGCCCATGGAAATGTAAAATGCATCTACATAGTCGGCATCATCGGCGGTGCCACGTCGGGCGAGGTAAAGTTTCCCGACGTTGGCGAACAGCGTTTCCAGTGTAGGCGTGTCACTCCAGTAGATTCCGGGTGCCGAAGCTGCTATCAGCTCGGTCTGCTGTTTATGAATCGCCGGAACGACAGGCAGATCTCTCGAGATTGTCATGCCTTTTTTGCTTAGCACGGCGAAACAGCTGACTAACATGAGAGGTAGCGCTGGCTCCTGTTTAATCAGTTCCTTCGAGCCATTTTTGGCAACGTCGCGTCCGATTTCTTCAACAAAGCTTTTCACCGACTTTGGTGTTGTGCCTTCTGTGATGCCCAGCAGATGGCAGAGCGCCGGATACTGTTTCCAACCGCGAGTCCAGTATCCTCTCAAATTTCCAAAAAGGTGAAAAGCGCGAGTTCCAATTACTCGTTTGTGTGATTCATACTCGCCGTCATCAGTCAGAATCCATGGTTTATCGCCGAATTTGGTCTCGACAAGTTCTATAGTTAACTGACCTTTTGATGCGGCCAAGTCGAGCCAACTGTATACTCTTTGCGAGATTGCTTCTTTTCTGCTCGCCCTGTGCTCGAGGTGGTTAAAAATTTCGGTGGTTGTCACCCCATCTATTTCTTTAAAACCGAGTCCGCGTATCAAAGATTGACCGAGGATCGTTTCTTCCGCTTTGTCGATATACAAATCTGCATAAGGACCGACCAATGATTCAATCTCGTAACTTCTTACATAAAGTTTTGACGGCGATTTTAGAACTCCATCGCCATCGGCTAACCAGGGTGCCGTTCTCAAGGTCGGAAGACGCTTGTAGATGCCCTCACCGTGATTCTCTCGGGTGTGATAGACAACATGAGCCAGTGCAATTGATTCATCTCTTGATTTAATCGCTTCCAGTTTTGTTGCAATAAGTTCCAGGTTAGGAGTTGTGCTGACACCTAAGGATACAAGAAACGGATAGACGTCCTCAGAGTATCTCAGCTCGGATGGCTGCGGAACGTCCTCCCAGAGTGCGCTTACGAAAGGTCTGATTGCAATGGCCGGCAACAAAAGCTCCTGTGGAAGATAAAAATTGCCATCGGTTGATTCCAGTTTTATACATTCCGAGTTCTTGCCTTTCAGCAAACGTTTTATTTCAGACTCTGAGCGGTTGATAAGCCGCTTCGCCAGCCATGATAGGATTTTACCGGCTTGCAAGTGGTCACTGCTATTGGTGGCAGCTTCATAGGCAGGCACAACGTGACGCCGAATTAAGTCGTCCAGGTTTAAACGACCTACATCCAAATGAATCTTCATCGTGTCGAGCAGAATCTTAGGAATGCTTGGACCAGGAAGCCAGTCAATGCCAAGGTCCGGTATGTCGTCGTCGAAGACTAGCTCTACAGGCTTGACCAACCTTCCGTTCTTTGTCTCGAATAACGGAGTCTCCAGAAGTTTTGCGATATTCTTTTTGTCATCGAAAACTGATAGTTTGTTGTTAATCAACCAGCGATAAAATTTTGAACGTCTTGCCGCATCGCTGTCTGGTGGGAGAGCGGCGATCACTAGATCTGGTGTCAATTTTTCGAATTCGTCAAAACCGCGAGTTGACATTACCTTTGTCCAGAGCTTTGCTACCTGATTGCGAAGCAGACCAAATCGATTGGGTTCCTCTTTGTTTAACTGAAAATATGTGGTCAGTTCCGGATGAAGAATTTGTTCCAAAACAGGCAGTCCGCTCAAGAGTAGAAGCGTCTCGCTATCCGTGTAACTCAGTCTGGTGAATGTCAGATTATTGGCAGCATCGACACTTGGAAGTTCAACTTTCTGACGATTGCCCACGACCTCGTAAAGTCTCAATACCCGCTCAATTGTTGATAGAAAGTATGGTTGCGCGGTAAGGGGTTGTCCGGATTTTGCGGTTCGCTTGATCAAGTCAGCAAGAAAGTTCTCAGGTTCGATTGGCACCATAAGCGGTGACAAATCCTTTAATCGATTTAGAGCTGCCGGTTTGACGCATGCCTTCAGCAGGTCTCCATATTCAGCAGTGTCTGGCGCAAACAGTTCAGAAAGGTTGCCGCCCATAATTTCTTGAGCGCCTTTAACTTCGCCATTCAGCGTTTTCCAAATTGGCAGTGTATTTAAGGTCTTGTTTGCTCGTGTTGTTCGCTCCCCTTTCGCGAATAGTTCTTGTAGCTCGAATTTGCGATTGACGAAAAGTTCTTGAATTGCATCGAGTGTGCTCTCGTCTGTCACAGGCTGTTCCGCAAGAGAGTCAACAAGTAAATCTAATCCTGCATCCGGAATTTTTGCCGCAATAATCAGAGGGCGAACTATATTCTCAATCTCGGCGTTTAACAGGCGGACGTTTGTCAGTGCCAAAACATTGCGAAGTTGACCACTGGCAGGATAAACGAATTTTGGACTGCGAGCGCCCTTTACGCTGGTAAGAGAACCGGTATCACCCATGGTATCTGGGAAAATTGGGAATTCTGTATAGCGAAGAATTAGTGGTCGTGTCATTTTATCGACGCGTTTGGATGTATAGGAAAGAATAGCTCGATATCCGGTTTCCGGGTTTCGAAGTTTTCCATCAGTTTCAAAATCGGCTTGAAGATCGTCGGCGAGCACCTCTACGTTTGCCGAAGTCAGAGAGCTTTCTAAACCGAGCTCCGTCACTAATGCCCAACTGCTGCCACTCTCATCGATGAAATGCCGAATATCCGAATCCGCATAAATGCTGCGCAATTCGGCGGATTCAGACTTTGATAGCCGATTCAGAGGTAAAACTTTGCCGGTGTCGCTGACGAACGAAGCCTTCTCCTTGAGTGTTCGAATTCCCGACGAATCTACATTTCTGGTATTAGCCAGCACGTATGCCAGGGCACGGTCGACGTGCTCGCGGTCGCTCTCGACCTCTAAGGGTGGCTCACTGTCAGCTGTCAACGCCTCTATCACCTGATTGACCGTAACTGAAGGAATCGAAATGTTTATCGTGTGTCGGCGCTCAGCAATATCTTTGTTCAAGAATGGGGCGTGCGGAAAAATTTCGCAGATGGCTTCATCAGCAGGAATGAAAACTCGATTTGGACCTCTCAAAGGTCTCGCATTGGAATTGCGATCCGGCCAAATTTGCAGTTGAACAAGTTGTTTGCTGACTTTGTCGGAGATGTCATCTACGTGTTTTTCCAGCAATTCGTGCAGTTGTTTCAAGTTATCCAAGTCGGTTTTAAACAAAGATCTTTGCAGGTCATCGCATAACACAGATAGTGTGAGGCTCGGTATCGGAAGCCGGTCTAGCAAGATTTGATAAGCTGATTTCTCTTTTGCAGCGGACCACTCGTCAGTTTCTGAATCAGCGATCGGGCGGGCGCTCCCATAGAATAGTGCAATATCGCGGACCGTCGGATTGCTGGCGTTTAAAACCCCTTGATCGTCGGCCGGGCTTTTTGCCATTGGATAGAATTTGCCGTCACGGGAGCGAAACAGTGGTAATTCAGCCACTCTTTGCAGAATATTCCAATCAGCTGAAACAAATGCTTCCAGGATTGTGTTCAAACAAGTCTGATTGGTTGGAAATGATGCGCGCGGAAATTCGAGTGGACCGATTTCATTTCCCAGACGGTTTTCCAGATCGCAAACCAAATATTCAAGGTCAAGCTCTTCCACACCTAATCTGTCTAGAAACGCATGAGTTCTAGCGTTAGCGCCTTCAAAACTTTCCGCTATAAAATGCCGACTATCTGCGTAAATTTTGCGAATCACCGGGCTTCCTCGAACCACTTTATCGGCTGTACGAAGATTGCCGGAAGCATCGAGCACTAAAGGTAGTGCACGGAGCCTTTCAATCAAGTCATTCAAGTCTGTTTTATCGGACTTGCGATCGTTTACTTCAATTTCAGACAGAAGCAAGTCATAGAGCAGTTCTAGCTTTTCTGTTGCATGCATGAAGTTGGGCACGGCGCCGCTGCTTTGATTTGATAGTCGTTGTTCGAGATATGAAACCAAGCTCGCGATTGTGAAGCTTTCCGAACCTAATTCCAGAAGAATTTCTCTATGTCGTTCGGACAATTCCTTGGCCACAAAGAATCGCTGATTGCCTATCTGATCGTGCTCGAAGAGGCTTATAATGGCTGCGTTCGCGACTGTGGTTTGAATAGGCGCGACAAACTTAAGCGAATTGTTCTCGGCGATTACCGGTACAAAAGCAATTTGGTTTAAGACATCAGATAAGGTCGTCGGAATTTGAGCGAACGGTGCATTTTGTAAGTCGCGTTTTAGCGGCAGAACGTCGATAAAACCGGCTGCCGCCCCAAAATTCTCATCCATGCCAATCCGCTCAGCGAGTCGTCCGAGCTGAAGCGGAACTTGTGACACAATCCATCTGTTCCACAGCGAGTCCGGCGCAATACGCTCTCGATCGACAGGCACATCAAAGTGTCCTTGAATGAAAAAGCGGAGACCGGGCTGCTCTCTTGTGGGCAAATAGCTGTAAACTTCAGCCGCCGAACTTGGCAAAGGTGTCGGGTGACCGGCTTCGTCTAGTAGCAGTCCGACCATCACTTTTGTGCTGTCTGGCCGTCCAGGCTCACGAGCTACGCCGCTGTAGAGGAATTCATCGTCTTGAATTTGGTAGGCGACGATATTGCCACTTGGTTCGTGCCGAATCGTAGTACCACTCTCTCCTGCACATTCAATCAACTTGTGCTGGGAAGGACCACCAGCTGCTTCGGTCAATTTGAATTCAATCTCTTCGATGCTTCGGAGCGTTAGTAACACGCATGAGTCCAAAGACGCGCCTTTTTCGAATAGCGCTCCAGGCGAGCGCTCGTTGTCCAGATTTGCCCGCAGAGGAAGGACTACAGCTGTTCCGCCGGGTGGAAGGTAGGAAGGGCGTTGTGCCAGAAGTTTCGGTATGGAAACGTCTGCGATTTCGAAATTGTAGACATCGGAATAAATCTGTGGTCGATCTGTGACTTCGTAAACCGATTTAAATCCAACTCCGAAAAATCCGATTTGCTGTTTCCGTTTTGTTGTTTGACCGATAGATGTAATTCCGACTAGATCCCGCGTGTCGAATGGAATCCCGTCATGCCAGATGACAAGCTTATCTCGATCGCAAATGACACGCCAAATTTTTGCTCCTGAATCCTCAGCATTTTGCAGCAACTCGATCAAAAAGTGACCGGGGTCGGTGTAAACTCGTCGAGCGAGTAAATCTTCAGCGTTTGC
>CAZRMH010000438.1:0-6772 GCA_964600935.1 uncultured Candidatus Obscuribacterales bacterium | reverse complement strand
GCGAATTGAATGAAACCGAGTGCTAATACTAACCGTAGAACCCTTCCGAGGAAAAATCTAATTTGTTTGTACACTTGCGACTCGGTCATGAGCTGTCACCATCAGGGTCCTTCAACCTTAGGTGTACATTTGATTTATCGCAATCGTGTAATCACTAGTGGTGCGCGTCTATCGTAGAGCGCCAACGGCAGCAGGTTCCGGAACGATTTCGTTCGGATAGTGAACAACATCGAGACCAACTTGCTGCTCTTCTTCGGTAAGCGTGAAGTGGAATAGTTTATCCACAACTTTTGCGATGATGTATGTTGCGACGAAAGTGTAGACCCAGACTGTTGCTACGGTGATTACCTGCGCATAGAGTAAGCTCCAATTTCCGTGAATTGCTCCGTCTGCACCAGCTGGATTGACGGCTTTGCTTGCGAAAATTCCGGTGGCGATTGCTCCCCAAGTTCCAGCCATACCGTGGCAGGCTCCCACATCTAGCGAGTCCTGGATTCTCAATCGCCCTGCTAGTTTGATCGATAAGTATGCGATTACGGAACCGACAACGCCAATTATGATTGATGAAACGATGTCTACATATCCGCACGCAGGTGTGATGGCGACTAGCCCTACAACTGCTCCTGTCGCTGCACCGACAGCGCTCGGTTCACCATCTATGGTGCTCAATATCATCCATGTTAGTGCGGCTGCCGCTGCGGCTAAGTTCGTAGTCACTAAAGCTTGAGCCGCGATGCCATTGGCCGACAGTGCGCTTCCGCCGTTGAAGCCGAACCATCCAAACCAGAGTAAAACTGCGCCGAACAATGTAAGTGGAACGCTGACCGGTTTAAACCGACCGTCGATTGCGCGAGGTTTATGTCTGAGAGCAAAACACAATGCGAGTGCTGCCACACCTGCAGTGACGTGTACCACGGTGCCTCCAGCAAAATCGAGAGAACCGAGAGATCGTAGCCATCCGCCTTCGCCCCAGACCCAATGCGCGACTGGATCGTAAACCAATGTTGTCCACAGTAATGCAAAAGCAATGAAGGCGCTGAATTTAACTCGGTCTACGAAGACTCCGGTAATCAGCGCCGGCGTGATAACGGCAAACTTCATCTGGAAAAGCATAAACGCAAGGTGTGGAATCGCCGGCGCATATGAGCCCGCAGTCGGTCCGACCGAGGACAGTGCGCACCATTGTAAACCGCCAATCATATGTCCGAAGTCAGGACCAAACGACAACGAATATCCAAGAAGAACCCACTGAACAGTCACAATCAGCAGCGTCGCGAAGCTCAACATGATTGTAGACAAGAGATTTTTTCGTTCGACCATTCCGCCGTAGAAGAGCCCAATGGCAGGTGTCATGAGCATAACGAGGGATGACGAAATCAATACCCAGGCGGTATCACCAGTGTTCAAAATTTTCTCCAGGAAACGGGACATGACCCCGCGCTGGACTCAGGACCCAGACGGAGCTGCTAACGATTTCTCAGGATGGTAGCAGCTCGATAGCTCGATGTGAACCAATTATGAAGGAATCCTTTAGGTGCGCAATAAAACGGCACCGGATTGTTTCAATCCCTTGTTTCCGGTTCGATTACCGAAGCGGTTCAGCCTGCCGTCCGTGCTCGATCTGCTTCTTTGCGGCTGTGACGATTCTGAGAAAACAACCAATCGAAAACTCCGTGTTCTCGAAGGGCACGGTCTAGAATTTCGTGTCCAGCACCTTCGTATTCGGTCACCACTGGCTCTTTGTTGAGATTTCGTAGTTCAGTAATCAGAGAGCGTGTTTCTTCGATTGGGCAAGGTTGATCGTAGGTTCCTTGAAGAAACCAGATCGGAACATTCTGAACGTTTTTTGCAATTGCTTCCGTTCTATTGGAAGCCACGAACATCGAGTCAAACAGCTCCTTGACCTCAGATGGCAACTTCGGAGGCGGCTCTGATCCTAACCACGTGATACCAGGTGCGATGCAAACTATTCCGGCGAACAACTCCGGATGCCGTGCTGCGAGCCATAGGTTGCTTGACCCGCCCATTGAGAAGCCGATCAGATAAATCCTGTCAGGGTCACCGTTAAGTTCGTTGAGCGCTCGATTAATACAGTAGAGCACGCGCTCTTCCATATCGCCGTAAAAGGCTCGATGTTCGCTATCGCATTGTGGAAACATAACTACAGCAGGCAGCCAGTAATCGGAAACTACCAACCCAATGTCCTTGAGTGGCATACCCGGATCTAGTCCACGCTCGCCTGAGCCATGCAAAAATATGATGACCGGCAGTTTTTCGATTTCTTCGTGATTGTCAGGACGATACGTGACGACCTCGTGCGGCGAAACGCAGTCCTGGTTGTGCAGACGAAAGAATGCCATTGGGTCTCCAGATATAGAGGCTTTGATCTTAACTCAGAATTGTCGCGGTCGAAAACGATGACGATATTCTTATACCCTGCGGTCGTTTAATCCGTGGTTAAGCGGATATGCGATGTATACATTTTGGGGTTGTTGAATCGGCGCTGTTTTTTTCAGAATAAAACCAGCTGTCAACCGTTTACCAAAATGATACTATTGGCGGTGACAGTAAGCGGTATCTCGTGAATCATGGCAAAACCACCTAAAGATCTCAAATGCTCTTTCTGCAAACGACCGCAGGAAAAAATGAGAGTGCTTATCAAAGGCGCAGACGGAGCGCATATCTGCGACAAGTGTGTAATCTTGTGTATGGCGATTCGTGAAAAACAATCGCTAGACGAAGAATCTGGTGTAACAACGGCTGCCACCACAGATTTGCTTGAGTTTCCAAATCTTGAAGATGATTAGGGCTGGAAGTTAATCCCTTATTCGTTTTTCAGTATCCATCTGTGCAAGTACATCTTCGATAAATTTTGATTTTATCTCTCGATACTGATGTTCGTTCATCCCTTCGCATTTTAATTTCAACTCGTTGTATTGGTTTCGCAATTCTGCATTGCCCTTTAACGCGTCGCGAAATGTTCGGAAAAACTCGAACTGACTTTCGTTGACAATTAGCTGGATGCCGACATCGATTTCATAATCGTTCGAATCGAACGGGCATAAACTGTCTGTTCTCATTGTCGCTTGTTTGATGTTAAACCCGAGTGCCTCGATTGTGTTTATCGCCAAGTCGAACGCTTCTCTGTCTACTGCGACTAAAATGTCCAAATCACCCTTGGAGCAA
Organism: uncultured Candidatus Obscuribacterales bacterium; assembly: GCA_964600935.1. Taxonomy (GTDB): domain Bacteria; phylum Cyanobacteriota; class Vampirovibrionia; order Obscuribacterales; family Obscuribacteraceae; genus JADYXR01. The sequence continues at coordinate 3,586 of CAZRMH010000438.1, read as the reverse complement.
AGACCTTCAACCGATGAAGACCCGATGTGTTCGATTGCTGCTTCCGGTAACTCTTTCCGGAGCACAGTGGCGATTCGTTCAAAGACTGCGTCATTCAGCGTTTTGAACTGATTGCCGGGAAGAAAAATCATTGTCGTCTCCAATTCTTTGACAATAATAAGCCATTAGACCCCTTCATTTGATACAGTTAAGCTTGGGACTTTCTTCGCAAGGTTCCATATACTGTTTGTGCGGCGGACGTCCATCCTTCATCGGGAGCATGTAATGACTGAAATCGAGGCACCCACGCGCAAATTGCCGCCTAATGATACCTACCGAATTCTCACATTGGAGAATCCGGACAACATTGAAAAGTTGAAGGAAGCTTGCAAAGCCGCCGGGAATCAAGTTGTGCCGGTTCAAACGATCACCGAAGCCATGGTGTTTTTAGAAACCAAAGATCACGTTGATGTCATAGTCGCCGCTGCCCACCTCCAGAATGAGAGTGTTTTCGATTTCTTGAAGAGGGTCAAGGACGAGGCTTCACATCTCAAGTCGGTTCCATTTCTTATGCTTTGCGCCGAACCTGGTATGCTCGGATTGATTACGAGCCCAGCTGTCGAAGTAGCCGCAACAATTTCGGGTGCAGACAAATATTTGTTGATGGCCGAGTTCGATGCGAACTTGTTGATTGAAGAGATTTCACAACTCTTGCCCCCGATTCCAAGCAAGGAAACCGGCGAATCGCATTCCGATTGATGCTGATTAAAAACAGTGAGAGTGATGGCACTACAGATAGTACCTTCATTATCGGTGTCCCGGTCTAGTCTTATGACTGAATCGGAGGCTTTTCTATATAAGTTTGGGCTCGTTCAAAATTATTTTTTAGGTTTCGCTTCTTGTTTCTTCGCCCGTGCTGAAGCGGCTTTTCCCTTGTCACCATCTTCGCCGGCTGTCGATTTCTGCGGGACGTAAACTCTTAAGGCGTGCAGTATGGTGCGAGCAAGACCGTCGGCACGAACCTGTTGGAATGGCACGACAATACACGGCTCGTAACTTGCTCTGTCTGTTTCGCGAAGTCGAGTAACTGCATCGAGACCGTCGAGAATATCTGGGAAAGGCGCCAGTCGATCTAGGTTAGATCTCAAACGTCCCGGTTGAATTCGCGGTCTCGTTCCGCTGTTAATGCCGATTTGAGCGAACGTAATAAACAGTCCGTTTGGTAATGGAAATCTTCTGGTGCCTTCTGCAATTGTCTTGGCGACATCGGCGACATCGATTTGGCCGTCAGTCACGATAGCGATTAGCATAGGCTGATTTCTGTGCTGGTAGTGAAGCCGGAAAGCAGCAATCAATGCCGGCTCTAAAGATGTTCCTCCGGCACTCTTGATGTTTTTTAGTAGCCCGACAAAGTCGCGAGCTGATCGAATCGAATACATCTGTGGAGAAGTTGTGAACGGAATAAATGTGAAACCATGCGGAAGCGACTTCTCTAGTGACTGTGCGAATCCTTGTAACTCTTCTGTTGCCCAGTCGATTCTCGATTGTGCAGCGCCTGAGTTGCTGGGACAATCGCGTGAACTCATAGAGCCTGAGTGATCGAGAATTATGTAGACATCGCTGTTTTTTAAGGTCGATAAATCCGCAGCTCCTAACTTGAACGACGCGTGCGAAGGTCCGTTTGCAAGTTCTGCATCGAGACTATTCGAACGCCGCGATTCTATCCCGCTCAGCATCGCCGGCTGATTGCGCATCGTTCCTGCAAGAAGCGCATCTTGACTGGCAAGACGTGTGCTCAAGTTGGTATCAGTCTGCAGGTTCCAGTCTAGTTTTCTTGTCGCTAGTTTAAACGTTTTCGGATCTGGATCATTCACCGAGCCTTTCGGAATATCAATACTGGCCTTCTTGAGTTCCGCACGACAAGCGTCTTTGGTAGATTCGTCATCGGCAAACAGAAGTGTCACTTTGAATTCGGCCGCTGACTCTTTATCTCTTCCCATTGACTGAAGGCACTTTGCTCGCCAGAAATGGCATTCTGAATTTGTTGGTTGTTCATCAACACTTTTATCAAACAGCTTGAGCGCTTCTTCAAACTCGCCCTTATCAAAAAGCGTTCGTCCTGATTTTAGCGAATTTGTCTGTTCCTGCGCGAAGGCGGTGGATACCTGTGAAGTCATCATGCAGAGCATACCGACCGCGACTAGAAACGCTCTTTTACGGCGCTGCTTGGGGGCGAGACAGAAAAAATTTATCAGTTTAGAAACAACGGCAAGTGCATATCTTTGCGTATTCGATTCTGTTTTTTTGATTCTCGCTGCGGGCATATCGTGACGCCTCACTTCGCTCTGGCGCGAGTGCGATCAAGCTGCGGTGCTCGGCTGAATGGTGGCGGGTTACTGTGAGGCTTGATAATCGTTTGTGTTCGCCCCTTGGTTTTGCTACCAACCGCTTCCAGCCTATGCTGTGTCGCCGTCAACTCCTGTGGTGGTGCCGGTCTCACTGGATCGAAGGTGACGTAGTTTCGCACGAAAAGATTGGTGTTATGTGGGGTGAGATAGATGCCAGACGACTCCGAAGGTTTCGTCGCCATTGCTGTAGATAGACCCATCGCCGCATCGCGGATTGCCTGGCTGCGTAATCGAGCGTCTTCGGCGGCCGCGCGGGCTCGAAAATCTTCTCCTTTTCGCGAACCTTTCGGCGGGCTGCTTCTTGGTGAGAAGCGAGAAAAAGGCGGTGAGTAAGGCGTCGAGAAGGTGTAGTTTGAGTTCGACCTGAATGGTGAACTACTAAGGTGCGCACTCGCCTGCTTCTGAATCAATCTGATCTGGTCTGCTGCCTGATTGGTGATTTTCGTTGCTGATTTTTCAACGTCTCCGGATGTGATGGTTTGCGGATTGGAGAGATCCGGCGGTCGGCTAGTGGCTCTGTCGATTTCTTTTTTGCACTTTTCGGACATCGCTCCTGACGGATCGAGTAACAAACAGACTTTCAATTCTTTTATCGCTTCTGTTCGACGACCGAGTCCAAACAATGCTTTGGCTCTGCCGAAGTGCGGCTCGGCTGAATCCGGACGTTCTCGTGCGGACTGGTTGAACGCCTCTAATGCCTTAGCGTACTGATGGAGTTGTAGCAGTCGAAAACCGTCTTGGGCTTCGGTCTCTTTGAACTGCTCTCTCCTCGTCTTGTTGGAGGTCGCTTGATTCTCCACGGTTTGAGCACTCGAGTCTATCGCCAGCGTTTTCTCTGTTGGTTTGATACTCGCTTCTTTCGGCGAAGCTGTGTCTGGTGGCTCACCGTTGATATCAGATTTCTCAATCTCGGACTGCAGTTTTGGTGTTTGCAGAGATGGTTTGCTGGCTTCCGTTATTAACCGTGAATTAGCCGTCGACTTCTCGTTTTCGGAGCTTTCTAATGGGATCGCGTGGACGTTTTGACTTAGCGAAATCGCTGTCAACGCCATCATCGAGAGCATTAGTCTGTTAGCTTCTGCCATGCATAAATCGTGGGTAGTAAGTTAAAACAATATACCCTTAACATCGTAGACCATAAGCCGAAAGATTGCTGAGGCAAATCTCAGATTTTTGACTAGGTTAAAAGCCGCCGCAGT
>CAZRMH010000437.1:0-6821 GCA_964600935.1 uncultured Candidatus Obscuribacterales bacterium | reverse complement strand
TGTGCTATCGGAGAACGTGACAATCTGTTTGCTACCCACGGGAATTGGCGGAATTTTAGTTGCATCCCATTTCCGAATAGATTCCTGCGGGTTGGCGTCATTTCCGCACAGTGGTATTCGCGGTGATTGCCAGACGACGTCTGAATCTCGCGGCTGCAAATTTCCCTGGAGTACCTCATCGATATGGATTCGTCCTCTGGGCGGATTGGCGTAAGTAAAATTATCACCCTGCATTTTGATCACTGTTATAACGCACATGGGTTGTGGATCCGGTGCGCCGATAGTCAATGCGTATTTTGAATAGGTTTGTGCGTCTGCCGGCAGCGGCATTAGTAGTGTCAGCAATAAAAGTAATGATAATAGTTGCACCATTCAAACATTATAAATTAACCGTTTGATTCCAACTCCAGGGTTTTTACTTAAAACGCTCCAGTGGGGATACCGGTTATTAAGATGGTGGGATGCCTGAAGCGATTATCTTCCGAATTTGAGCTCTTGAGATTTCTCTGACTGTTTAACGGTCGTGGAAGGGTTGAGATCATATTACGTTCTGCTTCAGCAATGAGACTAGACTCAAGACTAAAGAGCCAAGGTTTTAAATTTCGGTAAGAGCGAGCCAGGTAAAGCCTATTGAATGGGGAAAGCATTCCGTTCAGATAGGCAGATTTGTTTTAGACGGAACTTGGTCAGAAGCAACTGGCAAGATGTTCTCAACGCCTGAGCCGCGTCCCTGATGGAGAAACGAAAGATGGCAAATCCTGAAGAACTCAATCCTGTAGCAGCCAATGATAGATCGGTCACAAGCGACAGAGCGAACCCAACCCCAGACTTCAGAACGAATTGGTCGGAGTTTAACCAAGTGAAAGCTGCTTTCTCACCACAATCAAAGAATCTTGGATTACCAAGTTTGACCCTGACTGACTCTCTCAACCAATCCGACAACGTCGCGGCCTCGAATCAAGTAGCCCTGCAATCCCCAGAAGGACAAAGACCGCACGAGCACGGCGCTGAAACCGGCAAACCTGGTAGCGCAGGGGATAGCAGTAGTGAGTCTGGATACCGCGGACTGGGTCCTTCACAGGGTCGTCCCTTTCCGCCGATGCATGGGGTCGACGCACAGTATCGTGAAGACGGTAGTCTCGAGTCTGCTAGTGAGCAGCGTGGCGATGGCTCCACTCGTTTCAGCCGCTATTACCAGCCCAACAACCGCAGTGAAGTAGACGCCCAACACGAGAACGGTATCGATGCTCAATACACACCGAGTGGCAGTCTCGAGGAAGAGACAATCGTATCGCCCGACGGAAGCTCCTCGTATTCCCATTTTTCCACTGATGGTCGTGCCGATTTAATTCAACGTACTAATAGCAACGGCGATATCGAGACCTACACAAGAAACGAAGCTGGTGTCCTTGAGGGCTCCATTCGCTATGCTGACGGCGGCACCGCCAGTGGTACTTTCAATGACGATCTTTCGCCACGCAACGCTCAATACGAGCTTGCTGATGGCACTACAAGATCGGTAGTCTTCAATCAGGAGGCAAACACTTCAACTGATACCACTACTTCCCCTGACGGAACGACACGACTGATCTCGCGCAATCTGCGCACAGGATCGACTTGGGACGAAACAACCAATCCGGATGGAAGTTCACACTTGGTCCAAGAACTGCCAGCGGACGGACTTTCAAGCGTTCGTACAATCGCTGCAGATGGCACTTCCAGAACAGTCACGCACGATCGAAACCGCGGAACAAGTTATGAGGCAACAATCAATCCCGACGGCTCAAGACGAACTATCGACACCGCAGCTAACGGAGCGACCGAGGATGTTACTTACAATCCAGATCGAAGCATCAGAAGACGTGCGAACTTTGACCCTGCTAGCGGTATCACTACTGAGGTTACTAACAATCCGAATGGCTCACAAGTTACAACACGCACGCAGAATGACGCCAGTGTTATCGACACAGCGATAACACATCCTGATCGGACTCAAACGGTCACTGTAAATCGCCCGGACGGTTCATCTGAGATTACGAGGTTAAGCCCAATCGGAGATCGAATCGGCAGTATCGAAGTGCCTAGAGGAGCAGAGGTCGAACATCGGGACAATGGTGGCATGGCGATTACATATACTGACGGCGCTGGAAACGTTACGAGAGCCATGTCGATTGATGGAAATGGCAATTTCCTCACTGAAACGTCTTTTCATCCGAATGGTAGACCACGCGAAGTAATCACATACGGTGCAGGCACCAGAACGTAAATAGATACAGTCCATCTTCCCAAATGATAAACAATCTAATGCATGCATCCGTTATTTGCGCGGTGGCAATTCTTTGTTGTTCTGTCATCACGTGGTACCTCTAGCGTTCCCTCAAAAAAAAACAAATGTTCTACTCCGATAGCAGTAAAGTATTCCACGGCGTTCGTATCGTGACCTGTCGAACTCCAGCCTGGAAGAGAACTTCCATCAACGATGCAAAACACTTCAGTGGTGCCGATCCGAAATCGACGTAGAAAACGCTTTCGTTTTCTTCGTTATCCGGCTGGCTCACGAAATGCAAAACGCCTGACAGTCCATGCTCATCGCGAGGAAACTCGTCATCCAGATCCATCCATCGATTCATTGTAGATAATCACCCTCTAATGACCTTAAGGATGAGCATGTTTGGAGCGTTAAGCCTCTTTGGAATGATCATTTGGGATACAAGATAGTGAGTTTCCACTCGGCTATGCGCACGCTGAAGAAGTAGTTCCATTTATAATCGAATCGGTGAAGTCCAATCACCTGCGATTACAGTTCAAGCGATGTTCCCTAAAGCAGCTTGCAATTTACTAAATACAGGCATTCCAATATTTATGCAAAAGAAACAATTTAGCGAGATTCGAATTCTGAATTCGGGGGAAATGCCACCTGACAGGCGGATATTGATGAAAGATTTCAATCAAATCGCCTTTGTGTTTGCTCAGAAGCTTCAAGAGCAAGGCTTTCGCGTTGAAAAATTTCCTATAGTTTATTTTATTCTGGACCCGGATAGTCCCAATGATCAAATAGTTAGTTCCATTCCGGACTACGTCATGAAGAATACTTTGCAGGTCCAAGTAGGGTTTACCGAATGTATCGACAGTAGCGACCGAATCAAGCGTTTCGCTAACTTCCTCGGCAAACATTTAACAGCTGTTAGCAAGCGATTGGGTTGCAATGATAGTGAACTCATCAAAAACGTAGAAGATTTAATTGTGAGAAATGGGCTGGACATTTCAATTACCCTAGCAAAGAAACAAACCGCTCAGTTCTTTGTGAGCGTGTTTTTCAAATGTCAGCGCAAAGCAGTTAAAGAAGAGGAATCATTTGAAATTGATTTCGAACTGGACTACATTCCAGAAGTTGCGGTCTTTATGGAAGTAAGAAATCTAAAAAGCGACTTAACACACTCACAATTCTTATTTACGACTTCGCCACTCTTTGTTCACCTTATGGTGTCTAAACTTACCATCGACGGTAACGACATCGTGCTTGTACCGAAGTCTTCAACACGTGCAAAATCAATTTTAAATACTTTGGTTTACCCTTCTCGCTTTTCTCTCGCAACTGCACTTCTTTAGCAGGGCAACCTGAGTAGATGCTAAATACGACTTGTCTTCACCTGTCGTTAATCATAAAAGGTCGGACTGCTTGTGCTGCGGCTGCATTTACATATCCTTTTTGCTGACGTCTCTGTCGCTTCTCTCCGATTTACGGGTTTTCCGTTGAGTGGGATTCTTGATTTCACGCGTGGGCTTCCGTGAGTTATAGTCGGCTTCGATTATTTACCTCTTCACCACGCTTGAGGTTGTTGTTGTTGTTTTTCGTACTGAAAGCGTTGCAGCAAGTGCACCATTGATAGTGGCGCCGCGAGCTGGCAGAATATTTTTCCATGCGGAACGAACTTAAGAATCAGAAATTATGTTGCCTGACCATTTCTCGACGCCAGCCACCTGTCTGGCAGAAAATCGTCAATTTCGGAAGTTTTTGCCGAGGGGAATCTTGTCAAAACATCTTTCATATATTCGAAGGGATTGATTTCGAGACCCTTGCAGGTTTCGATTATGCTCATGATGGTGGCAGCCGTTTTACCGCCGTCCTCGGAACCGGCGAAGAGCCAGTTACGCCGACTCAGAACCAATGGTTTAATGCTCCGCTCGCTGGCATTGTTGCTGATTTCCACGAAGGGGAAGTCGAGGTATGTCAGAAGTCCTTGCCAGCGATTGAGCGTGTATGTGATTGCTTCTCCGAGTTTTGTCTTCGGCGGCTCAAACGGTCGGGTTTCATCGAGCCAGATCTTAAGCTGATCGATTTTGGGTTTTGCAATTTGTTGGCGCATTCGATGTCGCTCGCTAGCGGAGACTTTCGCTGCGGTTCGCTCGATATCAAAGAGGCTCTTAATCACTCCCATTGGAAATTCAGCTGCGACAGGATCGACTTTCCAGGCATCTTCGAAGTAGCAGTGGACATGGGCCCAGCAATTTGCAGATGTGGCGCCATTCTTGATGATGTCGTTATATTTATTCGTTCCGTCAGTTTGCAAAATTCCGTTGAAACCTTTGAGGATTTGCTCGGGATAGATCGAGTGCTCTGTGTTCGAATAGTCGTAGAAGACGTAGCGGTGTCGAGCATCTCCGCGATACACCCAGACAATTCCTTTGTGCGTTTTACCGAGTCCGCGTTTAATTACAGGAAGAGTGGTGGCATCAGATTGAATTACTTCGCTTTTGAGAATGAGCGATTTCATGCGCTCTACGATCGGCGCAAGGAGTTCGGCTACGCCTTTAGTCCAGCGACTCATGGAGCGGGATACTAAGCGCTTTGAAAACTTGCTCTTGTCGGTAGAAAGGAAGGTGCAGCCAGAATTTGTCTGTTGTTATTTTTGCGAGCAGTCCTGGTCCTGCGGATCCCTTATCGATTGGCTGGTAGGGTTTTTGTGCTCGGAGGATCGGTCCGTCGCAGCCTTTGCACTTGTACTTGAACAAGATGTGGTTGATGTATTCGAAGAGCGACTTGTCAAACTCGATCTGACGAGACGTATCAAAGCCTATGATTTCACGGGGTTTTCCGCAGCCCGAGCATGGTACTGCGGTCTCATCGACACGATGTTCATTGTTACGAGAAGGGATGGACGAAGTCGGTGCGGAGCGTCCACCGCCGGTCTTCGTTTCATCGACTATGTTGAGTCTGTTTTTCTCGGTGTCGAGTTCCGAACTAGTTTGTTCGTGAATAGCTTTACCGGTGCCGGTGAGGAGTGCGGAATCTACTTTGGCAGATTTAGCGCCGAAAGCGTTTCGATTTCTGCGACTGAGTTGTTTTTCGAGCTCAGCTACACGCGCAAACAATTCACGGATGAGGGTGTGGCAAGTGCCGAGGTCGTCGGGAAGTTTATCCAGTTTGTCGAGGCTGGTTTTGGGCGGCTTTTCGGGCATGAATTTCACCGGTCGGTAATTACTACATTATACAGTATGCACCACTAATGGTATCAATGTGCCGGATGAGTATTTGGCAATTTTCAGCGACTGAGAACGAACGTTATGTTTCTTGGTGATCGAAGAATCGCGAGAATGCCCTGGAAGGTCGTCAAAACTGATCCGCTGGCTGATGGTCGGGACAATTCCACTCGTGACAACAACGCTCCTACACTAGGGATGGTGTCAGAGATTCAACAGCTTATGTCAAGCGGTCATTTCTGGTCTTCACCAGATATGGTGTCGCCAGGCTGCCTCCTCCACGCTGGATCGTTTGCGCCAGGAGTCTTGTAGCCCTCTCTGCTCACCTCGGCTGCAGGATTGAGAGAGCGTTCATGCAAGCCAACCGAATCAAGCCGGTAACGCTGCTGACGACGAATGCTTCCAAGATCGATTCCGTCAAGAATCAGTCTCAAGGTTGAAGCTTCGATCTCAACCCCTGCAGACGACATGTGCTTCAGGTCCGGAAACTTGAAGGTACCTTTTTGCAGCGCTTTGTACCAGATTGCCATGCCGTCTCGATCCCAGTAGAGCACCTTAATACGATCCGCACGTTTGTTTTTGAAGACGAACAGATAGCCGGAGAGTGGATCTAAGTTCATCGACTTCCGAACGACACCAGACAGAGACGAAAAACTTTTTCGCATATCCGTGTCATCAGTACACAGAAAAATTCTAGTGTTGCTTGGCGCTATCAATACCAAAGCTCCCTGCATGCAGTTATCACGGCGCGGAGTGTTTCTGTATTGGCGCCGGCGAAAACAACGAGTGTCGCGAGGTGAAGACGGATCTCCACAACTGGTTCCTCCTTGCGCGGACGCGCAGGAACTGCAAACACTGGAACGAAAGTTGACTCACTCGTCGGAGGTGGGGTTTTCTTCGCACCAAGCTTGACCTCAACAAAATCGGTTGAGCGTTTTTTCTGTCGCGATTTTCGTTTCTGCTCGCGCCTTTTCTGTAGCTGTTCTTGAGCCGCTTCCCGACGCGCCTCGATATCTCGTCGCGCGATGATCGAAACCCAGTTACAGAACGAGGCCATTTTAATGTTTTCTTGCGCACAAAACTGAGACTTGCTGAGCCCACTGGCTTGCCAGCGAGCGATCACTTCTCTCCAATATTTTTCTTTCTCGGGGTCTCTCTTTCGGGTGCTTGAGCTCATCGACCTTGCTCCAAGTTCTCATGTTATTCTTAGCACCATCAAAAGGTCGTTAAAAGAGTGCAGTTGCTGCAACGCTTTCAAGAATCAAACGTTTTGGACAGCTCTACTCACGCGTCCATTTGACTTATGAATATCAGTCTTTGAATGCCGACGAGACATCACT
>CAZRMH010000436.1:0-6902 GCA_964600935.1 uncultured Candidatus Obscuribacterales bacterium | reverse complement strand
CATTCCAGTGGTAGGTACCAATGTCGCGCGCAAATCCTTTTGCCAATCTTCCCAAATTTGATGCGGCAATCTGTGGGACTCGAAACCCACTTTGTTCTTGGCAGTGATACCCGCTTGAGCAAGCGCTTGGTTGATGGCCCCGGAAACTTTCTTTCCACGCTCGATTTTGACGAGTTCGAAGTCTTTAGCCTCTATCTTGCAGCGCGCCCAATAACGAGCATCTGCAATGATCAGAGCTTTATCAGCAGTAACGAGAAGAACAGCTGTGGAGCCTCCGAACCCGCTCAGGTACAAAACGTTTTGATTATTGGGTTGGGTCGATTGACCGGATTCGTTAACCCTTAAAAGCAAACCTTTGATTTTCGCCTTGGGTAGCGCCGCCTGCAATCTCTTCAATCGTTTATTCATCACGTTTCCGCCTTGTTCCCTGGAGTGGAATTACTCTAGCAGAACAAAACAAACTCAGGTAGTCGAATCAGTTGTCACGCAAGGCACAAACTACGCGATTTGCTGTTTGACTTCGCGGCCAATTCCATCGACGAACGATTTGAGCGATTAGTCAATCAACACTTCGATGCCATATCGATCAGACCCATCCTAGAAGCGATAAACGCAACGAGAAGTGCCGCTCGACGCCATAGCGAATCATTTGTTGGTTTTCTCGTCAAACAGGAGGATTTGATCGAAATCGTCGTCTCGAACGGCGTTTTCAATAGAAAGAACCTCGGCTACAACTTCGATGTCTGCCGAATTGTTCAATAAATCCAAACGTGGCTGAGTCGCTCAAACGAAGGGTCCACAACCAAAACTTGTTGGAGTCCTCCAATATTAGCGCTAGGCAATTTGTCCACTGAAGTACTGGTTTTGAAGTCAGCGCTCGAGGTGCTGTTAGCAGCCAAGAAGGTCGAAATAAGTGATGAGCCAAGACTGCATGGTCAGAGTCCATTAAAAGACCACCAGTAGCCAGAGAATGTGCCAAAGGGCTAGGCTGAAGGAGTCTCTTCCCTATTGTCTAAAGGCGCTATTCGCATCTGAGCTAATCACCCCGATAAACACTTCTTCTTTTGCGCTCTACTGCGGCCCGAATCTACTCAGCCATCGAACCGTCAGCAAATTCTGATAAGGGTTCAGTTCGTTCAAAACCGTTCCACTCAGCGTCCAGCTCAGGACGAATGCAGTATGTGAATTTAGTTCAGATCGCCTGAAACTTCCGCAATATGGAAATCACGCTCTCTGCTGCGCGGCATCTGAGATCACTCAGCACCGCTGGTGTGGAGCTAGATGTTGTTACAACTCACTGGCCGTTCTTCCACCAAAATACAAAGGAAATTCCATGCCTGGAACCATTGTCACTCTGATCATTGCTGCCTGCGTGCTGGTTCTCATGTTCAGCAGCTTGCACGTTTTATTCGGCCAACCCAATCGACGTTCGCGCGATCAGCACAAAGCAGATCGACACATCAACGAAGCTGAATATCTGATGATGACAGGTCAGTTCGATTCTGCCGCCGCACTCTACAATCAAGCTGTGGCGCTTGCCGTCGGCGCCCCCCTGTTGATGTCCGAAGCACACTTCGGGCTTTTTCGTGTCTGCAAGCACCGCCGCGACTGGCAGGGCGCCGCTCTGCAAATCGACTTAGCTCTGTCGTTCTCGCCTGAATGGCGAAATTACAAGCCAAACTTCGAAGATCTGCTTAAGCGAGAAAAAGAGCTCCTTCAAAAACGCAAGTCCTGAGCAGGGGGGCACCAAGTCAACTTAGCGTTGGTGAAGAATCAATCGCTCAGAAAACTTTTTGACACTTCTGTTGAAGCTTGGGTTCCAAGAGAACACCACCAAGAGCAGGTGTGCCCGGTTCTGCAAGGCTACTTCTTTCCGGAGCCGATCAATCCAGCATTCACAGGGCTCCGCCTCGAACAGCGGCGACTCCGTGCTTCAGCTTAATCCGGATGAAGTAGGCAGGCCAAACCGTTTTGGGAAACAAACTCTTTTGCGAGTAGTTTCCTCTTTCCTTAAGAAACACAAGAATAACTCTACTCATTCAATCCTGTAAGGACGATTATGAACAATGCCACAACCGCAATCGAAGACAATACCACGGGCAATACCGCTAAACAGAACCAGAAACCGACGAAAGAGGAGGCCAAGGCAAGGCTTCTGGCCGCCGCTCATAAAATGCGCGAGCGTACCAAAATTTGGATTCGCGCGCAGCATGAGCTAGCCGAACTCCAGAGCAGAGAGCACAGTGCGCAGATCGAGCTGAAAGATATAGATCTGGAGCTTGCAAAATACGATGCTGAGCTTACAAACGCGAGGTTGTCCGTGCTCAAGCTGAAGCAACAGCTAAGGAAACAGCGAATTGAAAAGACAGCAAACGGCATTTCGAATACGCGAAGGGATTTCTGGCGCATTTGCGTGGAAGGCAGCGATGACGAAATCATAGCTGCCGCGGTCCGCCTAGGCGAAGCTGATACCAGTTATTTTGTAGCGGTTCGGGCGTGCCAGGCTGCGGAAGAGGCACTGGAGAAAGCCCGCCAAGATTTCGACGCTATATTGCAGGCCCGCAGTGCCGTCGCGGAAAAGCAGGCTGCAGTGAGAGAAACATTGAAAGAAATCCAGGGGAGGTGCGCTGAAGTTTACTGTGAACAGCAGATCTTCGGTCTGGAGTCAGCCACGGCAGCCGCTGCAATTGACTTGACGGAGACCAGCGATAAACAGTTCGCATTTAGCTTTGTAGAGATACAGGATTTGGGCCTCACCAAACCTGAATTTTTGCTGCCTGCTTCCCCAATGCCAAATGCCGAAGGCATCGAATACTACTGGGCGCAGCGTGAAAAGCCCGAGACTCGGCTGAACTTGTCGGTTGAATTGTAATTGAGAAAGTACTAGTTTGGTCCTTTCTGGTCCATGACTGAAGGAATGGCTTTTGCACGAGGTGGGCTGGAAAGCCCACCTCGTGCAGCCCTCTGCCGCTGGCCGGTTAGCGACTTCCCACTAAGTTTTTCTCTCTAGACCTTCAAAGCCGCGATGGCGAACTCCATTTTGGCTTGTCGTATCACGCGGGAATGCGGAATTTCGCAAGAGAAAACGATGCGTTTCGGCACCATTGCTGTAGACGACCCCCCTTCTCGTTTTAGCCTTAAAGAGCATTTACGACAAGCAGTAGTTGAACTTTCCTCGAGCCAAGTTTTTCGAGGAGGAAAATTTGGGATCAAGCTTAGCGACTCAAGTCGCAGTCTCAATAAGGATCTTCGAATAGATCGACACCCTAGAAAGAAACGTTCAAAAAGGCAGAAAAGTGCCTTAGAGCGGAATTTCTCCAGACCACTATCTACCTCTCAGACGGAAAGTGTGGCCTCCCCCGCTTTAGGTCGCTGAAACTCATCCGGTCGTTCCACAAAAGTCGCTCTTCCCGAGCTGTCCTATGGGAGTCGAACCCATAACTTGCCTTCTGGCAAGAGCTCTCCGACAGAGCAGGACGAACCAGTAGCGATTGCGACCATCATGAAATAGCAATGGAATTCTGTGACCGACAAGAGAGCTTTTCCGGAGAATGAATGAATGAATGAATAATTCCGGTTTGCAATCTTGTCGCCCACAGTCTTCGGCAATCTAGATCTCGGCATCTAGCAGCCAGGCGATGGTCTGCAAATCAGGCGAAAACAGTTCCAGGTTGGTCGCCACCGGCAGCGGGCGATTAGCCTCGTGAGACTGGATGTCGCTCTTACGGATTACAATCACATCCGTTCGGGCGAGGAACTGCTCCATCAGTTGGAAATCCCATCGCGACGGATTGTCTCGGCGAACGCCGTCGACAATAACCTCGCGGCCGTGCCGGACTGTAATAACGCAATTGCGTTCTCTTGCCGTGGCTTCTTCGATAGTGCCAGTGAACTGATCGATGAAGTAGTCTGGACCACAGCCGCAATCGCAGCTCACTTTGCCGGGATGACGCCCATCGTTGCGAGCGGCGTAAACGCGGACGGCAATGTCTTCGTCACCTTCGATGACCCAGACCGTGTTGCGAAACTTGCCGCTGCACGGCGAAAGAACCGTCCACACGCTTTCGTCTTTGAAATCGTTCAGCGTGTCGAGCTGCTGACGAATTTCGTCCCGGCCGGCGCGGCGTGAGCGCTTATGCGCTTGCCCTTTGCGAAGCCTTCGGGAGCACGGCAAAAGGTGCTCGGCGCCGCAAATACTGCGCAGGCGCGCGGTGCGATCAATCATAGGTTTGACTCCTTTTGAAGGGTGAATGTGTGCTGAAACCAGATTTGCCGTGCGGCTATCAATGATTCCGCAGCTCACTTAACTTAAACGACTGTTCTCATGAGCCGAGATTCGCATAAGAAATTGAAAGGGGCACGGCTAGTGCCCCTTTCAATCGAACAAACTCATCCCGTGTTAGCTCGACTGCACTCCGACTTTTCGAATATCGTAGACCAAGGCGCAACCGCCAATCGTGTCAGCGAGGCCTTCCCAGCCGGCTGCTGAACGTTTGGCTTCCGCCTCTGTCATGAAAGGACCTTCCTCAACCGGCACAGGTTCGGAACAGTTGCCGTAAGCGCCATATGCGACGGCGAAATGCCTTCCAGTGTCACTTGGGGTTTTGAAGAGCCGGTTGATGGCAAAATGGTAGGAGGTTGTGGTAGAGCGCTCTTCCGGATAGAGAGCGACCCGGAAGTAGAGAACTGTCGCTTCCTCGATCAACCGAAGTGAGCAAATGATATTGTTGCGCGCAATCGGATCTTCATAATAGGTGAAAGTTCCATTATTCGAGGCACCGGCGTGGTCGCCGATGATCTCGGCGCGCACGGCCTTGCTGCTTTTCTCAAGAGATCGGATGGCAGCGAGTAGCTCTTCGTTCGCCAGCTCGAGGCGGATGAAGCCAACCTCGTAAGCATGTTCGCGTTCGATGCACAGAGCCTCATCTTGATGGTGATCCTTAATCCGACGGCCTTTCAATTCTTTGACCTGGCACAAGTAATCGGCGACAACTTGCCGGGCTGCCACCAGGGCATTAAACTCTAAGGCGAGCTTGTCCAGCAGCGGATTTTTGCGGTAATCGATGAAGAGATCTTGTGGTTGTGTATGTGACATGTTTGGACCTGTTACCCGAGAATGGAGAAACGCACGAACACTTGCTCTCGGGCAGGCTTGCACTCGTGCGTGAACCCACCAGAGCCAGAGCTGCCGGCAGGATGGTTGAGACACGACCTGGGTCGTGCCTACTAGGGACTGTTCGTAAATCAGCCATCAAATTCATTCGCCGATTGGCGATCACTTGGTCTAGGCTGTGACTACTCTTGGCGCTTTTTTGATGAAGACTTAGCAAAACAGTGCGACTGGATTTCATCTTGATAATAGAATCAAATTCTTTCGAATCTATCACCCAGGGGCTTAAACGCTGCATAATTTTGACCGCTCGCCTAGTAGCGGACCCATGCGAATTAGCAAACTGGCCCCAATGGCGGATTTGTTAGAGACGGATTAACGGTAAGTGGCAGACAGCCCGTGCGGCACCACCGGCGATGTAAAACGATTGGATTGACGACGTTCAAGAAGTCAGAAACTCGATGATCAATCATGAGAAACCCGCCAGGATTAACCTCCTAGCAGCAGTCTGAACATTTAAAATTCATATTATAACGTTTAGTATAAAGAAAATCAAAATGAACACGCCGAAAGCCTTATGGCCCGGCGTGTTCAAGTGTCGAGGCAACCAATTCCTGGTCGCTGCTTGCAGTTCTGAGCTGCAGTATTCAGACCGGTCGAGCCGCATTGCGCTCGCTTAAACGCCTGAACACCAGAGTCGCTAACAACTACTGCATGCAATTACGGGACTCCCCGGTTATTGAGTAACGGGGACCAACGCACGCACAACCGGCTTGGCATCGAGCTCCGGGTAGAGCTCTTTGACCAGTCCGATCTGCTCATCGCTGGCGATGACGGTCAAGGTCACTGAATATGGTGCCTCTTCCTGAATGGCGTAACCCTTAACCCGCAGCCCGTAAACGTGCTTCACGTCGTGGATCAACGCCGGGGCTTCTTCGGAGAACTCATCCTGACCGGTGAAAGTCAGAACCAGACTCCATTCCTTTTCCGCGTCGCGACGAGCCTTGCGACGAGCCTTGTCGACCCGACGCTGCATGCTCAAACCCTTCAGGGAACCAGCGGTATCACCACCAGCGACCTTCAAGCCTTCCAGATCCTGATCGAAGTCGCCGTGCCCGCGAGCGATTGCGAACGTGAGACTGTCGGACTTCTCGTCCCAGGTCACACGCAGCAAGTCACCGCCCTGCACACGTTCTTCGTTGTCCGGATCGAGCAGACGACCCATTGGCGTCACGAGTTTGGACTCGAGAACGCGCTTGAGTTCAGCGACTTCGCCGCCTGTCTTTTCCAGCAGGAAGGCACGCGCAGAGGCCTGCACGTCGAGCGTGAAATCGGCGCCACGAGGCATCTGCTTGAGAATGCGTTCCTCGACCTTCTCGACTTCGATGTCGATGATCTTGGCCACATCTTCGCGCGTCAGTTCGCGATAGACAACGACGCCATCGAGCCGGTTACGGAACTCCGGCTTATAAGCCCGCTTCATTTCCTCGCCGACGACTCGAACGATCTCGTCGTGAGTGAGGGTCTTCTTGTTCTGGTTGAAACCGATGCCGCCAGACTCTTCCTTCTCGACACGAGACATGCCGAGGTTGGAAGTGAGGATGAACACCGTATTGGTAAAGTCGACGACTTCGCCGTTGCCGAGGGTCTTGCGACCCTTGTCGAACACTTCCATCCAGAACTTGAAGAAGTCGTGACCAGACTTCTCGAATTCTTCGATGACCACGACGTCGATCACCTCTTTCGAGTTGACACGAACGCGAAGACGGTTCCACTCGGACACCTTGCTGTA
>CAZRMH010000435.1:0-6905 GCA_964600935.1 uncultured Candidatus Obscuribacterales bacterium | reverse complement strand
GAGGGGACCCGCGCGAAGCGTGGGGAGGAAGCCGTTTATGCCGCAGGCTACCTTATTGGTTTTGGCCTGCACGCGAAGCGTGCGCTAGTGATTGACCCCGAAGCTAGACTTGGAGAGAGCGACGGCAAGCCACTCTTAAGGCTTGCCATTGAGTTGATCGCCGTCGCTCCGGAAAGTCGTATAGCGTAGGGAGTCAATCACCTATAAAAATAATTCCGCACGTGCACGCGTGCGTACATGCGCAATTTTTTTTTTGATCTTTTTAGTACCTTTTTTAGACAGGCTCAAAAGGCACACGGGCATTACATTACAAGGTACACAAGGGCGGGCGATATCACGCAATTTGGCGGGCGATATCACGCAACAAGGGCGGGCGATATCACGCAGCGAAGAAGTCAAGGGCGGGCGATATCACGCAATTCGGCGGGCGATATCACGCAGTTGTCAAAGCGTGTCCAACGCTCGGAGCGCATGACCGCGTTTTAATGCTTCTGCTCGCAGCTCTGGCTCTGACAGCTGTTTTTGCTTGGCCTTAAGAGCAACTGACTGACTCCAGCCACGCGCAGTGTACTCGGTACATAGCGTAGCCAACGGATCAAATGCTTCTTTCCGTGCCGCTTCTCGGAGAGTACGAGGTTCCAGGACCGCTATAGACGAGACTTCCTTTTTGAGGTGTTCCAACCAAGCATCCTTAGCTTGAACGCGCTCCGAATGCTGCTTCACATAGGTTGCTCCAGCAACAAACTTAAGTCTCCAATTGGGTAACCATTCAAAACTATCCAAGTAGCCTTTTCGCTTTAGTTCATCCAGCGCGGGTTTTAGCTGCTCTTTGGCTCTTTTAAGTTCGACTTGATGCTTTAGCGCGAGCCTATCAGCCAGCCACTTATAATCTGCCTCCCATACGGCCCCTTGTTTGTGAAAGCGATACGCAAAATGAAGAGAAAGCGGCTTGGCTATATCCGTTTTGAGTGTACGCATGAAATCGAAATCGATTAAAGTTCGAAAATTGCTCTTCAAATTCTCTTGGATGAACGGATGCAGCTTAATAACTGTCTTTTCAAATCGTGCACCATTGTGATCAGACTCCCCAACAAGCTGCACTGCTGTCAAAAATTGGAAACTCTCAATGAGATAAAAATCTCTCGGTTTTGAATAGAAGAAACCCTCAGATACACAATTCGTAGCCGCCAATCGTTTCAAAGATCGCTTTAGCATTGCTATATACTTGCCGTCGCCGGGTCGTCCCATTAATTCCAAAAACGAGCGCATCGACGGTAGCTCTAGCGATTCTAGGCTGCCGTTCTCTCTCTGTTGATCACCCGCGATTTTGTAAATGATGATCATGACCTCAAAATCAAACAAATCCGGTAAGCCATAATCCGGATCAGGAATAACTTTGAATACGCGTTCCTTGATGACGCCATCAACTTTTACAGACTCAGCTATTCGGATTGGTTTATTCCTAAAATCATTGTTTCGTTGCGGAATACAAAACGGAAGCAAAAACAGCTGGGGCTCAGCCCATATCAATTGTCGTGTGTCTTCTGCGTAATCTGAGGCGCTTAGGTATAGCTTTTCGAAGCCTTCTAAGGCCTGACAGATAGGCACCAATTTAGCGTTCTTTTGTCGTTTCATGTGGGTTCTTTCTAGTTCGGCGTTTTGTCCTCTTGCACCTTCACCAGTGACCCGCTAAACTTTTCGCTAATGACTTCGAAGTTGCCCATCGGGTTTGCGCCTGGTGGGCGCTTTGTTATCAGCAACTATAAACACCTAATTGCAGCAGATCAAGCACCACAGGCGGTTCTATATCCGCTCGATATCGAACATGTTGACATTGCGGACGGACACAGCTACAAGTGAGACGGACATGACCCTTTTGACCTAGAAAGTCGGACATTGTGACCGATAAAGCCATTCAGATCGAGCAGTCGAATGCGGCATCTGTCGAAGGAATCGAGCTATTCGACATCGAAGACGGACACGACCCAGTTGAGACGGTCGATGCTGTGTTTACGGACACTGATTGGACACCAGAGCAAGCGGCAAATGCTTTAGGCAAATCAGTAAGAACTGTTCGAAGAATGCTCAAGGAAGGCACTTTGAATGGTTACAAAGTACAAGGCAAAAGACGCGACGAGTGGAGAGTCAAGGCTGTAACCGTGTCCGCAAAAGAGTCGGACAATGTCCCAGTTCAGAAAATCTCCGTGACCGAGAACGAACGACTTTGGCAGCTGCTCCGCGAGAAGGACGCTAAGCTAGAGGCTCTGACGATGCGTGCAGGCTATTTAGAGGCGCAGCTTGAAAGTCATCAGGAGCAAATCAAATTACTGACTGATAGCCAGCACAAGCTTAGCTGGTGGCAGAAGTCTTGGAGATGGTTTCTTGGCGGGAGTGTCTGATACCCGTGATTATGTTTCATTACTGCAGCCACGCCCAGGGCGTCTGAAACTGCCACAGATTCAACCTTTCCAGGGACCAGGACGCTCTGACGTAACGACTACCAACGCCACCGCATATAGTGAAACCTATAATTGGGGTACTCATTTGCCCTCGATTTCGCGGCTCAGGTAATCGGCTGAGAACTCCCGACTCTTCCTCTCGTACATCGCTATCTGCTTTCGCGTTTCGTCCTTGTCCGGCGGCTTAGGCGTAACTCCCAGTTCTGTTTTTTGCGCTACGTAATGCGCCACATCCATTCCGTACATCGCCGAAAGCCTGGCAAAATACCGCGCCTCCGCTCCTGCTTCGGCTGCCTTCGTCATGCGCTGCTCGAGTTTTTCCAACTTCTCGATTATGTCAGCTGGGTCGTATGAGATGTTCTCAGCCCATCTTCTCAGACTCTCGTCGATCATCTCCCGCACCACATCCGCTACCGTCCTTTCTTGCACGGCCGCAATTTGCTGAAGCGTGTCATACACTGTCGGTGCCACTTTCGTCCCTATGCTCTTTGTTTTTGCCTCATTCATTGCTCATCGTCCTCTGTCGAAATCATCTTCTCGTCCGCGTTCGTCATGCGAATCTTCTCGCCCTCTAGACCTGCCGAAACTGTCATCGTCTCTGCCTCTTTCCGGTTCTCGCTCAATCGTCCGCTCACGCGTTCTATCAAAATCAAACGTCAGATCGCGCGACATCTCCCGATCCATGCTCCGCTCGATCTCCCGATCAAACGACCGTTCCCGTGTCAAAAAATCGTTGCCGGCGGCCCGCAGTTCATTCAAATCATTTCTGTCGATGTACACATCCCCTCGGCTTCTTGCTCGCTCAGGCTCCCCCATGCGCCACTCATACCGCTCGATTGTTTTTTCTGCTTTCAATTCCTCTGGATACCGCACTTTGTCCAGCACCACATCTCTGTCTCTTGAATCGATCTCTTGTGGCTCCATTCCGTGCCCAAATTCACGCTCTAGCTTCCTGTCTTCTCTTGGGTCTGTTTGCGCCCGCTCGTCAAATCCAGGTCCGAGTAGCTCCCGTAGCTCCTGCTCTTCGCCGTCCCACTTCATCTCGCGTCCGTGTCTTGCGGATCTCGCCGCCTCGTATCTTTCCATCTCCCGCTTATGGTCTGGGATCTTGCCTGCTATCGTCACATGCGCGTGATGATGATCCGTGTTCGTGTGGATTACTCCATACCAATCAAGCTTGTGCCCCATCCGCTCCTCAAGCGCCTTCATGCTCTCTCGCGTGTAATCGCGAATGTCCAGGGCGTTATCTCCTGGACTTAAAATAATCGTATGCATCGCCGCTTTGTCTCCCCGATTCCGGTACATGGCGTCGTACACTTCTGCGCGTTCAATCCCCGATCGCTCCCGGTCGAAAAACTTCCTTTCTTGCTCCCCTTCGCCGCGCTCTCGCTCCTGAATGTATTTCAAGTGCTCTCTAATTGCTGGTCTTGCGCCCTTCCCCGCCTTGATGAATTTGCTTTTTACTACAACTCCACCGCCTTTGGGCGTCGCCGTGTGAATTCTTCCTCTTGGTCCTGTGTTGCCAAAGCGTATCCGTGGCTTGCCTCCACCACCTCCACTTGTTTTTCGGTGTTCATCCACTCCGAATATCATGGCGTCTCATCAGCCTTTTCAAATGCTTGTTTTAATTGGTCGCCCGCAAACGTTTTTGCTTTCTCTTTCACTGTCTGGTATTGGTCTTCTTCAATACCAGTAAACGCCCGGAGTTCAAACTGCGTAAGGTAGAGGTCCTGGGCAATCAGCCGGATCGCTTTCACAAGCAAACCGCTGAAACGCTGGTCCATCTTAGCTAAGCGCTTATCCACCTGCGAATAGGCCGCCTCCATTCTCTCATTGGCCCTATCGGTTAACCTCTCTTCCAGTAAGGTTCTTACCACTTCCGACCGACTACGTCTGGTCGATGCAGCTAGCCGATCTATCTCCTCCATGATTGCCGGTGTAACTGCGGCTGAGACTACCGGTAGAACATTCCGTTTTCCCATGTGATACCACTCCTTATAAGATTGGATACAACGTTAACGTCAATTTTGTTTCCTCTTATCGAATCCTGGATACATCTCTTATAAGCAAATAATTTTGCTTATAACCGTTAACGCTTGCGCAGCCTGGCAGGCGAGCATACTTATAGGTTCTTTTATCCTGCCTTCAGTTCGTTACTCTCACTTCAGACTACGCCTTGACAGGCTCCGGCGTCAAGATTCCGTCTCAGTTCCTCTTCGACGCTCTAAGCCCCCAGAACCAATTTCAAAGAGGACCCCAGGTGTAATCACACCAGAGCGTCCAGAAAAATTGTTTTTAGGACCTTCTAGCAGCCACTATCAGCGTATGTATTAGCTGATTTCAGATGAATGAATACCCACCATATGCCTCAACACTCGACCAGTGGTTGTCAGGCAATCGCGCTAGCGGCGTTATCGCCCGAATAGGTGATCTTTGGAAATTGATACGTTCTGTCATGAACGACGCAATCGAACCTGACATGAAATCTGAGACTAGTCGTCGAGTGTTCTCAAGCGACGGAGCTGGTGTGAACCATTCTGTAACAGTGGTTCGCATTTAGACGAAGGGGTTTTCTAGGGTTGGGGGTCATCTCTCCCGGTTAATTACGAGCCTTCAAAACACTACTCAGCAAGCAATTGTGACGTACCCAAGAAATCTTAAGTGGCTTGCTGCTGCTTGAGAGCTTTCGACGTAGATAGGCTCGCTGGGCTGGATGACAAACAACACAAACGCAAAGGATCAAAATATGAGCTGGCCTGGCCCCTCTGGACACATGCCTCCGACACCGTCTGTCAACCCGCCTCCTGCAATTCAAGTCCCGCCGTACACAGTTGTGCACTACACCACTGGTGTTCCATATCCGAAAAATGGTCACTACTGGTTTATGGGAGCACAACCCAGTCTGTACGACGGTCCCGCAGTCAACGTGTTCGCGACAATGAATCAGACGTTGCGCGACAAACTGCACAACAACACAAACACGCACTTGATGGTCTGGCGCAATCTGAATGATGCAGCCAACTATTTCAAAAAGACAACGTCGTATCCGGCGAACGTGCTTGCTGTGACGACTAAGGCACAGTTTGCTTCCATCCCTGGCAAGACGTTCGTTATCGTAAGCATACCGGAAACGATTCCGGTAGCCGATATCGACGAGATCGTTGTACATGAGCGCGGCCATGCGTTCGACTATGCGTTTGGCCAGCAAATTGGTCAGGTAAGCGTCTCATCGGCTCCGACGTCGAACTTCAAGAACAAAGTCGCTGCGGATTGGTTTGCTATCAACGGTTTGTCGCGGGCTGTGGTGTTTCCACGCGGTGTTCCAAACAAGAAAATCAACATGCCTGGTGGTACTTGGACTAACTATCCAGCGCCTGGTCCCACGGTTTCGAACGAACAAATCCTGAAGGATCTGTTCCCGTGGCTCTTCAGCGGAACGGCCGACGCGAACTACGAACTGTTCGCACACCTCCATGTTCAGTTCATGGCGAAGTTCCTCAACGACTGTCCTTATGCGGCTGTGCCTCAATCGGGCGGCGGGACGACAGACCATCTGAAGTGGCCGGAAGTCTTCACTCACTTCAACAACACGGCTGCAACCGGTTCCACAAGCTATTTTGGCATTATGTGGAACAATACAGCGGCTTTCATTCCGTAGAAACTGACCAAGCGCTGCCCGCGTTCCAGCAGTGAAGCAGTTGAATTGGTGGTCGGCATTAGTGCAAACTAGTGCCGACCACTTCTTTTGAGAGGCACTTGAATGAAATTCGTGAAATCTGGATTGTGTTTCTGTGTATGGTTCTGTGGCTTTGTTTCGCAGGCGCTCGCAGGTACCCAGTCCGAGAATGTCTATAAAACGACGGGACAAAATTCGGAAATCAAAACCGGACTTGTTACTTTGAATAAAGAGCGTGAAAAAGAGTTGCAACAAACTCCATTGCTTGATTTTCAGGGGGTAAGTCAACGTCCAAGAATCCGTGGTAATAAGGACATGACACCAAGCAAGGAAAAAACGAAAATTTCAAAAGCGCACAACAACTCTGCTGAATACTACTACAACGTTGTGAAAACAAAGAGTGGCAATTTGAATTTTTCTCCTTTGTTTGGTCATGGAATGTCGTTCACTATTCAGCCAACTGCCAAGCACTACACCGATGCCCTAAAGCATGTAGGCAAAATCGCGGTTGGAGAAAACAAGAAGGTTCCCAAGTTGCCTTTTACCCTGGAACCTGACGAATCAGTTTGGATTGTAGACTAAACGCAGGTATTGTTCGATTCCTCTCTATTCCTGTGCACCACACTTAATACCGCATTCCTATACTACACTATACCGTAGCCCTAAACACCCTATGCCAGAGCTTGCCGTTAGATTGTGAGCTCGAAGCTCCCATAAAAAAATTGCCGAGGAATAAATGGAGGGGACCCGCGCGAAGCGTGGGGAGGAAG
>CAZRMH010000434.1:0-6909 GCA_964600935.1 uncultured Candidatus Obscuribacterales bacterium | reverse complement strand
CTTTGAAGCAGACTGGACCCAAGGGTGGTGCCAAATCTTACTTCTTCGGTAAGAACCGTGGCACTACAACCGCTGTATGCGTAACACCAATGGCCCACAGATTGCTCGACGAACAAGTCGCAGCTTCTAGAATGAGCCGCGGTGATTATATCGAATACCTGCTTCGCGAGAAGTCTGGGGTAATCGAGGAATCATTCAAGAACTTCAACCTCGCCACATGGCAAGCAAACCAAGTGCAAGCAGCACCGGTTGCTCAACCTGAAGTTCAAACGTCCTTCGCGCCTCCTCAACCTGTTGCAGTCGAACCGCAAGCTTATCAACAGCCTGCTCCGGCTCCAGTACGTGATTGGAATTCTGGCTACTAAGCTGTAATTCCGGAGTTTTCGCGGGAAAGTGGAATAAATCCTCCTTAAATTAGAGGCCTCTGTGTTCAACAGAGGCCTCTTCTGCATTTGGATTGATTAGTAACCCGCGCGAGCCACCATCTGTAGTATCGCAAAGAAAAGAAACTTGGTGCTTTCTTTAGCGATGGTGTTCGATCTCCGGTATCTTATTCAGTACCAGTGGTGAACCCTAAGAACTTTCCTGTCTAGATGCTGTGAAACGAAGGCGCAGTCGATGAGCTCTTCTTCGATGCGCTCGGAACTTCAATATGTTTGTTAGCTTCAGGCTGACCGAAGTTACGAGCGAACACCAGGACCGCACCAAAGACAAATGGGAACAACGCGAGCGTGATACCGAGCGCCCAGAAAAACGATTGCAGCGGATCGGCACCACTTAGAATAAGACCTCTGAACATTCCTACAGTACCGACCAACGACGCAAAAGCAAATAGCCAACCGTTTTGTACTTTAAAGTGAGAGAACTCGATTTCATCAGGTCGACCTAAAACGATAGCCATGTATAAAGCTTCAGCAGCGAAGGTGACGATGAAACACGAGCAGAACCACTGCCACCATGGATTGAGTCTCTGCTCCTGCGCTTGCAATTCCTTGAGTTTATCCTTTTCACCACGCTTCTCATACATCTGCCCAAGCAATCCCATCGTTTCTCGAATACGAGTTCGATCGGGAATGTATGCTTTGTTTAGCTGTTTAAGCGCTTCTTTGAATTGATCTTCGGCGGACACGAACATGTCGAGCCGCTGATAAGCCATTGCCAGACCCTCAAGACTGGCTATGTAAGAGGGACTTCGAACACCTTCAGTCTGAATCACTTTACTGACGTCGGCTTTGTAGAACTCGACGGCTTTCTCTTTGTCGCCGAAGAGCAACAGGCGTCGCCCTTCTGTACTGTACTTATCCCAAGAGATGCGCTGATTGCTCGCTTGAATCAGCTCAGGAATCGCCATGATGGCTACAATCGTGACAAGGACAATTGCGATCTTTTCCCTGGTGCCCATTAAGAGACCTCCGCCACAGCGCTACGATCGACCCGGAATTCCTCAGATACTGCTCCTGCCCAAAAATGGCAATCCTCAGACGGCTTGAGTTATCATCTTAACTAATTAGTACAACGGTCGAAAAATGGTCCAGTCTTCGAAATATGCCGGATTTCTCTGGCGCGTATTCGCAGCGCTCATCGATTTCGCTCTGGTCATGACTGTGACTCTTGTCACGGCGTTGGGAACTTATATAACCCTGGCAGCAGCTTGTTTTGTTTTTCACTTCGACAAAGCGAAACTGGATGCATCGGCATCGTTAATCGGCTACATCGTTGGAGCGATCGTACCGATTCTCTATTACGCCGGATTCGAAAGCTCCAAGTGGCAAGCAACAGTCGGCAAAAAAACGTTTGGATTAAAGGTCACCGATATGAACGGAAGTCGCATCTCATTTAGCCGTGCGCTGCTTCGTTTCTTCCTGAAATTCGTCTCTGGTTTTCTCTTCGGGATGGCTTATCTAGTCTGTCTGATCACCGAGCATAAGCAAACGTTGCACGACATATTAATTGGCACTGTGGTTCTGAAAGGGGATGAGAATTTAGTCGCCTGGTGGAAAAGTTAGATCATTTTTTCAATCAATTTTAAACAGTCAATGGTAGCCAGAGGTACGAATATGACCGTTACTCTTTTTGTCGTTTCCGGATGTCCACTATGCGCAGAAGCACGCCAGTGGCTAAACACTCGTGGTATCGCATATGGTGAGCTAAATGTCGAAGACGATTACGCCGCTTTACGACAGATGTTTAAACTAACCAGACAGAAACTTGTTCCCGTGTTCAAAGTTGAAGACAAAGTCGCTGTTCGACCAACGGAAAGAGAACTCGACGAACTTTTATCCGGTTGATTTTTCATTCTTGCCCTTGCCGCCTTTCGACCTCAAACTTAAACGTCGATGTAGACAGAAGAAGCTGAAATTACCTTTGCTCTGCAGTTTTTACGGCCGCCGGAAATTTTCATCTAGGAAACTATTATCACAAGCTAGAGACTGGGCATAAACCATCTAGCGCCCCACCATACTCGGAGTTAACACCGTGAGCGACGAAAAGAATCCTGACGCGGTCCAATCGGAAGAAGAGGCTCTCTTGAAGCGTCTCACCGAAACTGAAGTCCAGAAGGACCAGGTCGTCGCTATGGTTGGAGACCTGGTCGGTATGTTAGGCCGAATGGGGGGACAGACAGGTTTCATGGTTCCGAAACAAGGCTCGTCTAACCCACCGGCACAGAGACGTGAACCGCAAAAAAACATCAAGCACATCAGCGAAAAGCTTACAGAGGCTTCCAAAACCAAAAATTTGGAATGCTTGAAAAACGACGAGCACTTCATGCAATGGCTCAACCGCGAAGGATGCAAGCTTAAAAACTTCCATGATGAGTTAGGTTTCGCCAGGCAAACGATCGAACTGGCCTTCGAGAACGGAGACTTCGATCTCGGTCTATTGGCGTCCACTAAAGCCATCAACATAGGCAACCTGCACGCCAAGCGCGATCGAGAGATGCTCTCGGAGTTGTATTGGGCGCAAGCCGAAATCTACGCATCTGTAGACCGAATGAAGGAAGCCACCGAGAGCCTCAAACACTGCGTTAGTTTGATCAATCCCGGTGCAACTGAGCAATCCGACGCATTTCAGGAATTGGCTCAGCAACTAGAGAAAACGAGACAGTTAGCTCACCAGACGTAATCGCAAGACTGGTTTGTCCCCTCAGAAGTCGTTACCGGAAAACAGTATTACCACTGGTGCCTTGGCGGTTGGTTTTCCTTCTGTACTGAAATCGGATTCCAACAACGGTCCGAACGCTAACTCTGTTTGCGGAATCCCCGGTCAACCTGAGAGAGATTTCTAGATTAAATGGCTTGAAACTGGCGGTCGGAATGAAGCCAAGTAGACACGGTATAATGCTTCGCATCCTTGCCGAGGCAGTCCAGAATTGCCATTTCGGCGATTACAATGGCACCCTCATAAGAGCCTCTCACCCAGATGCACGCCGTCCAATCAGCACCTGTCCTGCCACCGAGCAGCACTGTTTCGCCTCCAAGGGCGAGCGCTCCGCCGAAAAAGGTAATCATGGCGCTGACAGGGCTGAGGTTCTTGCCCCTGTTTGCGATTGTCTGGCACCATGCGCGCGACCGTTTCACCTTTATGAACGGCTTCGCGGAATTCATCAGTTACCACCATGGTGTGGCGTTCTTCTTCATCCTGTCAGGCTTTATCCTGACTTATAACTACACATACGTGAAGGATGTCGGCACCTCGCTCCATTTCCTTCTGGCTCGCCTGGCTCGGCTCTGGCCCACACATGTTTTCTGTCTGGCAATGCTTCTGTTCTTGATTCCCGAGGTGTTCTCCGTCAAGGGACAACTCGTCCCTGTCTTCTTCTGCAATTTGTTCATGTTCCACGCCTGGATCCCTCTACCCAATTATTACTTTAGTTTTAACGGACCTAGCTGGAGCAGCTCGACTCTCGCATTTTTCGACCTTGCTTTTCCGTTTCTGTTCTTGACCGCGAAAAAATCGTGGACCAAGGTTTTGGCATTCACTGCCGGTCTGGTCGTCCTGATGATTTCGCTTTGCAATATTTTCCACATGGAATTAGTATCCGCTGCAGGTCCATGCATTAAAGGCATGGTCTGTATGAATCCGCTCGCCAGGCTACTCGAGTTCACAACCGGCATGATCGCTTGCCTCGCGTATCAGAAATACGCTCACCGATTTAAACTCGGTGCAATTGGCACCACCGCGGTGGAACTAACAATCATCGGGTTAATCGCATTTATCACTTGCAACAGTCACCAGTGGAACACGGCTATGCGACCGGTGATCACTGAGGCTGCCGCACTCTGGATTCACAACTCAGGCGACATATTCATTCCAATCGCGCTGTTGCTCGTCGTTTTTGCAACCGAGCGAGGCTGGGTATCCAAGCTGTTCGGTACCAAGTGGATGGGAGTCCTGGGTGACCTTAGTTTCGCGCTCTACATGATTCACGGTGTATTCATCGCCTACTTCACTGTCAATTTCCATAATGAGAACTCACCTGTTGCAGCAGTTTGTTTCTTCTCCAGCATGTTGATCGCCGCGCATCTGATGGACAATTTCATCATCCAACCGCTGCGTGACAGAGTTCTCCGGGGCGGAACCCGAGTCCTCGAGATGAAGTGGCCATCACCTAAACCGCCGAAGAATAAAAAGCCTCGGGATAAGGCAAAAGTATTTCGCGGCAGAATGATCTTGGCGGCCGAAGTTCTCATCTTCGCACTGCTGGTATACAATGCGCTGCCAACGATCGACAGAATCACTCCGCAACAAGCCGCATCAGCTGCCAAATCTGCGAAGATCAATAACATCGTTTTTGCGCCGTCGATCAAATGTAACAGTGCTTCAGCTCATCTAGTCAACCAGAACGGCCGTGCTGTAGTCGCAGTCAACACCGTATGGCAGGCGTTAGAACCGCAGTCAGTCGACTACTTTATGGGTGTCCAGGTGTTGGACAGCAAAGGGGCGATGATTGGTTTTTCAAACTACAAAATGGATGGAAGACTTCAGCGAGTCGATAGAGGTCAGCTCTGGATGGACAGTGTAGATGTTTCTGTTTCCTCGGCGGACGTAGGCAATGTTTTAATCAAACTGACCAAAGGTAAGAAAAGAAAGTTGGTCACGCCAGAAGAAAATCCAGCAGTCAGTCCGACTAGAGATTCAATCGTTGTTCCAGTCGTGGCAAGCTCCGGCAACTCCATTTAACCTGCACCGATTGCGGTGGCACTCGAATATTTCCGTTGCAGTTTTGCACTAACACTGATTGAGCCTTCGAAAGCAAACACGAAATCCAGCGCGAAACCTTGTTCGATAAAATATCAGGCGCTCGTTGGAAATTTTGAGCTCGCGAAGGGCTGGATTGCATCCAAAAGGCTTACCTGACAAGCCTGATGGGGTTCGCCTCGGGTAGCCAAGTAGTTTTATTAGAGCCACGTTGGTAGAATACAAATATACAGAACCCGACAGGTAACCGTGCTCAAGAAACGTGGGCTAGGCGCTCAACTTAGAAAACTTCCTCGCGGACCGGATTTGGCGGAGCTGCACCAGCTTCTGTCTCAATGTATGGAGCAGCGCGGCAAGGTCGTGAAACTTGCCTGGCGCGGCGCTAACTTGACGCCGTTCACGCTGGAAGTAGTTTGCCACCTAAAGCATGGAACTGCGCAATGGCGTTTGTTTACCGAACACAAAGATGTGCCTCTGTTTGACTACACCAGCGTCGACGTTCTTTTGGTGTACAACCTCGTGGCATCGCACTGCGCTGAAGTGCAACAACAAGCCTCACGAGAAACATCGCAATCACATCAAAAAATGCCGGCGTTTACACCGCCAGCGCCCGAGCATGTTCCAGCGCCGGTGGCCCCGGCTAAGAAGGCTCCGGAGCCATACTTGCCGGAACCTCCTAAAATCAGACGCAAAGACGCTGATCCGGAGCCGCCGTCAGACTTTAGCTATCGAAATACGCATCAAATAGCCGGTCAGGAGACCACTCGCCCACCACTGATCGTCAAACCAGTCACCCCGAGCAGCGAATCCTCATCTCCTAAGCCATCCAAGTCGGAGCCGACTCAACCGCCCGAACAGAATTCTCAACCCGAGTCGACGCCTGCGGTTTCACATGCGAACCAAACTCCTGCTTTTGCACCGGTCCCACCGCGACCATCGCTTTCGGCAAGCGGCAGTGTTATTCCCCGCGAAGGTGAATTGAGAGAAGGCGACCTCCCGACATTACTGCATGAGATTGCCCGCGCCGGAGTGACAGGCCGACTTGATGTCCGTTACAACGATATGAATGCCATCGTGTTCATCCAGGACGGCAAGCCTGTCGATGCCACCGCCAATGATGTCGTCGGCGACGAGGCCATGATTGAAATTTTGACTTGGAAAGAAGGCTCATTCGCATTCGAATCCAGAATTCTGCGAAACAATCATACGGTCTACGAGAGCATAGACAGCCTGGTTGCCCAAAGTCGGAAATTGAAAGAGCGCATCGAGTTTTTAAAAGAAGCCGGCATGGTTCCTTCTTCGGCATTGACGCAAATAAACACCTTACTTTCGCAGTCCGACTTCATCGCAAAGGTCCAGGAACATTGTCCTTCCGATCTCGACACGATTTCCAGAGTTTACTGTTCACTCGATGGACAGCGGACCTTCGAGGAACTTTGTCGATTCCTGCATATCTCGCGCATTCAAATGGTGCATATCGTCTTTCATCTGATCACGCGAGAGTTAGTGAAAATTGTCAACGACGCCCCGCCCAAATCTGAACTGACATTGGCGCCAAGGGTGATTGACAATTCTGCGATTCAAAGCATCATGATGTCGCTAAGAAGAGCTGAAACTGGTCTATTCATATATCCTGCCTTTCTCTACTTCCTCGAACAAGAATATTTCCGCAGCTACAGATCACGAAGTTCTTTTTCAGTGGTTGTCTTC
>CAZRMH010000433.1:4100-6953 GCA_964600935.1 uncultured Candidatus Obscuribacterales bacterium | reverse complement strand
TCCACTTGCGAAAAATCATTTTCGATTGTCCACGCTCGCATCAGAATGCTGACTGTTTTTTATAAAAATACTGCGCCACATGTTGCCGCGTATCGTAAGGGGTTTTTGCGAAACGTGGCGCTGCATGAGATAGGTCACGCTCTCGGTTTGGACCATCTGCCTAATGAAAAGTCGATTATGTTTTTTCAATTGCATGATCCACTGCTAGAAACACTGACCGCTGATGATCTAGGTGCCATGCAGGAAGTCGTTATTGCAACCCAAAAGGAAGCGCAGCGAGATGCGAAGTGCTCATTAGCGAAACCCAAAATCGATGTCGCAAAATCGAACATAGCTTCGGCTAGTGAACGTTTAAAGGCTGAAGAAGACAAGATTCGATACCTCGTAACAAACGTCGATTCACAACTCCAAGCCGCGAAGGACCTGGAGCGTTTGCGTGCATGGGACCTCGCGTTCTCCATCTATGATGATGCTTTCAAATACAGACCACACGATGAGACCATCCGGCAGAGCATCTGCCGGACTGCCAACTATGCGGGTCGCGTCGCGCTAAACAAGGGGCATGCGACTCAGGCGATCAAATACTTGTCTCGTGGTCGCGAGCTGATGAATAAGGACACGCCAGCGGAAGTGCGACAACAAATTCTTGAGACCTTACGCCAGTCCTACGAAATGAATAACCAGCCCAAAGAAGCCGCAGAAGTGCAATCGATTCTACAAAACGGAAATTTTTGACAATTCATTTCCTTTGAGGAGCTACACTGCGCGCGACGCGTTTATGAGTCTCATGTTTTGTGGTTCGATTCTCGAAAAACCACCGCGCGACTTTCGAGAATCGAGCCACAAAACATTATTAAAGTTAGGCAGGCACCAGATATGGTGATAGACAGATCTAAACGTTGGTGTAGCTTTGAAAAATGATTTCTTTAGGAAATTCAAAAAAAGAAGTCCAATCAATCGAAATGTCGACAGCTAGACGGCACCGCTTACGGTGCCTTCGGATTTTTGACGACGGAGCCGAACTAATTGTCGACACCAAAACTAGCAGGGGCGCCTAGAGTTCGGTCCTGCGCCGACATTCTTTATCCTGTCGATAAAGATAAAGCAATAAACACGTCTATTTCAATATAATCGGCAAGGTCTGAGTCTGCAATTCGATAAATTCCTCCGAAGAATGAGACTGCGTGATCGTTAACTATTTATTGGTGCCAGCCGGTCACAGAGCCTGTCGATTGTCAGATACTAACGCCGTTCGTTATGGCGGTTGCCGCTAGTTGAAGCGGTGGCGTCGGTTGCGTCGGGCGCTGGTGGAAGTGGGATAAGCACGGTAGACACTTAAGGCACGAGCCGTTAGTCTGAAATGATGAAGCTGATATTCACGATCTTCGCTTGTTCCGTTTTACTCGGTCTGACCTGGACACCCCAGATCGAGCGTGTAGTGACACATCCAATCGAAGCTTTCAAATTTTTCGTGACATGGTTTGGTCCGTACCCGTCGAAATGAAGACTAACATCCTCACCATCACTTGCTGCGGCATAACCGGACTCGCCTGGTGGCATATTTCTGACCTTCTTACAAATCTCTGTACGCTTGCGTTCGTTCTATTCAGGGATGCTATTTCGTTTACGCCCGTCCTGCCATGTGCTTCTGCTCTGGGGCTGCTGTTGCTGTTTCTTGGCGCTCGTGAAGAACTCGCTAAAAGCAACACCGTCGGGTGAAGCGCGGAATATGCTCCAGGGCGCAATTCTGTTCAGACACCTAAGTCTCAGGATCGTCTATCGCAACGGTCGGCTCGAACAGTTTTTCGCGAATTGACAAGATCTGTCATGATAGAAGCTGTTACCCAGAGCTGAATTATGTACGGCATGCAGCAACCTCAAATCGGTCGGCGGAAAGATTCCCCCAGACCGCTGCGCCCACCCAACGTCAATTAGAAACGGGGCCGCATAATTCGCTTGGGGGACGGAGTTTTCTCGTTCGTTTAATTGCCCTCAGGCTGCTTTTGAACCTGAGAAGTAATTATATGATTTCGAGTAGCGATCTTCGTCCTGGTGTGACAATTGAATATCGAGACGGTGTCTGGCAAGTAATTGAGTCAATGCACGTAAAACCTGGAAAAGGTTCTGCGTTCGTGAAGACAAGATTGCGCAATGTGGAAACCGAGGATGTGTTGTCGGTGAACTTCCGCGCTGGAGAACGCCTTTCAGCCGCACATCTTGAGAAGATTGCTGTGGTCTATGTTTATCGAAAAACCGAACTATACAACTTGATGGATCTTACAGGGACGGAATCGATTGAGATTGAAGCAAAGCACTTCGGACGAAATCTAGATTTGCTCAAGGAAGGGCTGCGAGACATATCAATCGTCAGGCATCGTGGGAAAGTAATTCGCGTTGATTTGCCAATTACGGTTGATTTAGTCGTCAAGGAAACACCGCCTGATGAACGTGGAAACACTAACTCTGGCAGCGGGAAAGAAGCGAAACTTGAGACCGGAGCAGTAATCACTGTTCCATTTCACGTCAGAGTTGGAGACCGAATTCGGGTCGATACACGATCTCGGGAATACTTGACACGAGTTAAAGACGAACCGTAAGTTCACTTGTTAAACCTTCGTCTAATCAGATTGACGGTGGGAGGCACCATATATAGTGGTAAAAGGTTCGTGCCGTATGTGCGTATTGGGAAAACCATAGAGACAAGAACTCATCTGTTAACGCAACTGCTCTAGCTTGCCACAAGATTTGAATTTGCGTGGCTGTTGTAACCGAATGTAGTGGCATAGCTAGCGGAGCGTGTAATCTTCATACAATATCTCGATGAGCGATCTAACCGTACCAAATTGAAAGTGG
>CAZRMH010000433.1:0-4090 GCA_964600935.1 uncultured Candidatus Obscuribacterales bacterium | reverse complement strand
GCAAATTTTGAAAATGTGCGGCTGGTATAACCTAATGTGGGAGCGTGTTCCGGGAAATGTGCGGCTGGTGGCAGGTATCAAAAAGAGGGTGTGCGGCTGCTAAACCCAGTCAGAGGCGCGCTTTCGAAGAAAGTGCGGCTCGACTTTATCCTGCGACTACGTCGCCGGGATGGCGATGGAGGTGGTAGTTGAATAGATTATCTTCGTGCCACCCGGAAAAGGATCGAGTGTTAGTTGCTTGGTGCGAGACTTATCTCGGGTGGTGGACGACCGGAGGCACTGCCAATTTGTTAAGACCGCACAGTTGAACAGGTCATTTAAAAAGATTCGAAATTATCTTGAATGGCATTGAATGATCAGTTCCTTGCTGTTCTTCTATGTCGATTACATCAACACCATCTCCTTTAACGAGATTGATTTCGGAATGTGCAGCTCCAAGACGATTACCATTATGAATTTTCGCGGATACATTCAAAGCAGTGTCTTTGTCATTATTTAAAACAAAGGTTTTTCTGGCATTCGAAGTGATAGTACGCTTGTTCTTTGTAAACGCTCTTACTGGTAGGTCAGCGCAGGCAAAAACTAAAGCCTTATACTTTTTCTGCGTTGGTGTGATTAGCGCCCTGGATTGCATTTGGCTATTCAACAATCTATTGCCCATACTGTGCGCGATCAAAATTGTTCGCGCAGGCACCGAGTTGTTTATATCAAAATCGTGCAGGAAGTCGCGAAATTCAGACTGCGATACTTCGCAAGCGGCCTCATTCTCACAATAGCCTGCATGGGAAGCGTACGCGGTGACCGGACCAACGACCTTATACGGTGACGCAGCCCATGAATAAAGCAAAACCGGCATGCCGGATGTTCTCGCTAATTCAGAAGCTGCAGAAAAAGCGCTCGGGAAATCTTGGCAACATCCATGCACATAGATGCACAGTTTTGCCCGTGGATTTTCCGCCAAGTACGAGTTGATTGATGCAAACATTGATGCTTTATCTCTCAGCCGGACCGCATCGTGGTAGTCTCCGGTTGCTCGTTCTGCAAAGCCATAACGGTCGAAACGTTTTAGTTCCGTTGTCCAAAAGACTGGAATCTTCGGGGCGTCCCTGACAATACAAAGTTTGCGACTGCCTCGTTCAAAAGATTCAGTTGCTCCTGGCAGAGCTCCCATGGAAACGCTCAGTTCAATTAGCTCGTCGGCGGACGCTCGACCTAGTTCGGCCTTTTGAAAGTCTTCACCGTTCGTTTCACTAGCTCCGAGTGCCCGCCCTGCGAGTGATTGGAGAAGGAATAGGACAACGCAAAAGTGCGTGACAAGCCTTTTAGCTGA
This sequence comes from uncultured Candidatus Obscuribacterales bacterium, assembly GCA_964600935.1. Classification (GTDB taxonomy): domain Bacteria; phylum Cyanobacteriota; class Vampirovibrionia; order Obscuribacterales; family Obscuribacteraceae; genus JADYXR01. Next base: position 2,760 of record CAZRMH010000433.1, on the reverse strand, counting down.
CTGCGTATTTCCACGGAGCGGTGTTGCGAGTTTCATTGAGGGAGGATTTTCACTTAAGGGTAGAGGAGAAGTCTGAAGTAACACAATTGAAACGATACCAATTACGGTGCTGGTCGAAAGAACTGTGTTACTATTTTTATCTAATAATTCCCGCAACCTTATACAACACTCAGAACTCAGTCGACGTAAGAGCAGAAATGGATGGACCCAGGGATCAAAAAACATATAACCTTTGTGCATGTTTTCCTTTTGTCGGTTTCTCCTGCAGTTTCGGAATTCGGTGCTCATCGTTCAATGGAAATTGCACAAAGGAGCAGTCCCGGAGATCTCGACAAACGGAATGGTGATTCTTCTCAGGAAGCACAAAAAAAACAGAAGGCGAAGTTAGAAGGACCTCAAGCTACGCAAAGAACTATGGGCCGAAACTACGGATTGTTTTTCGGCACATCCAGTTATGCGGACAAATCGCTGGCAGACTTGCAAAATGCGATAGTTGATGCAAATGCGATCGCAAATGCGCTATCTGCAGATTATGGCTTCGAAACGGAGGTGATCGAGAATCCATCGAGAAGCACTGTACCAGCGGTGATTAGAAAATATTGCAGAAAAACATTTGGACCTGATGACCAGCTGTTCGTATTTTTTGCGGGGCATGGCTGCTTTGATGAAACCTTGCGGATCGCTTATCTTACAACTTCCGACTCCCAGAACGATGATGATTCTCGGGCTTCGTTTATTTCGGCGCCTGAACTTACCGAGTTAATAGATGCTATTCCATGCAGGCATATCTTCCTGTGCATTGATGCTTGTGCAAGCGGAAGTTTTAACCATGCAGTTGCGAGAAATCTGCGAACTCAAAGAGCCACAGCCACGGTTTACGATAAGATGTCCTATCAGGAGATTTGGAAAAAAAGAGGAAAGTTTCGAACCCGAAAAATGCTTACGGCTGCCAGTGAAACTGAAGCTGTGAACGATGGTTATCCCGGGCAACACTCTCCATTTGCCGCGGGCATTTTGGAACTTCTAAGACGTTCCAGCGGTCAAGAAAACTTTCTGGACTTTGCTGCCATCGTGCACGCTGTCGAAAGGATTAAACCTGGTCCTGGTCACGGAGACTTCGGAAGTGACGAACCTGGTAGCGACTTCTTTTTCATCCCACTCGCTAAATCGGACAGTGTGCCGGAAGCCGCGGGGGCTCAACCGAAAGCGCCCCGTCCTGAGTGGTTGCTTGGTTTGGAGAAAATTCCTGCGGTCGCTTTGCGAAAAAAGCAAACCAGTCAGTTAGAGAGATTACGAGACTCCTTTCACGAAGCGATTCAAAAATTTTGCTTTGAAGAGCTAGACGGATTTTCTTTACAATGGGGTGGAGGCACGAGTTCCGAAGTTCACGGCTTTCAATACGATCCGGCCAGGTATGTAATGACGGTAGGACTTCAACACAAAACAGTTGAGAAGCTAAATATGATTCCAACTTTCACTTTCTCCCTCGAACTGGACAAGGTCGTACTATCAGGCAATTTAGACGGCGACAAGACTCAGTTGCTTGAATCCAAGTACGAGTCAGTTACTGATGAAGAGCTTCGAAAAGTCATTCGAAAATATTTTGAGCCTGTTTTGAAACGCAAAACTATTGAGTACGAAGCAGAAACGAGAAAAACTCTCAACCGGCCTCAGAAGTAAAAAAGGCACCACTTCCTCAAGTCCATCAAGAACACAAATCCTTTTGAGAAAATGATTCACTGTCCTGACAATTCAAATTGTTGTATGTCAGGGATGTATCGCGAGTCCAGATCTAAGGAACGTAGCTCCAGGGTAGAACGGTTTGATCGCAAATACATCGCCGCTAGCTTCGGATTTGACGATCGTCCCTACTCTGTCTTGAGAGGCGATGAAGGCGGCCGCACCTGGGTTTCGTCTACAAAAAGATACTGCTGATCTGTGTCGAGTTCCTCCAGGGAACTTAGAAAACGAAATTGATTGCGGTGTGCCATCTAACTCTGTCGGCTTAAACACTGAGACTTCGAATTCATCCTTTGAGATTTCAAGCTTGGTCCCAAATGCAATCAATTCCAACTCGCAATTAACAAGAGTCGCGCCATCAATCTGTGTGAAGCGAGCTACTGCCCCTAATCCATCAAATGCAGCTTGCTCTTGCATGCGTTCCATAAATTCAAAGTTGTTATTTTGAGAAGCAAGAAGTCTCGTTAATTCCCTTTCTTGACCATGTCTAATAGTCTCAATCGCTTTTGGAATCACATGGTTCGGTTCAGACATTTTGTAGCCCAACTGCACGATGCCTTGTGGTTCGGTATTAGGTGAAATCAGTAGAGTTCCTCCGTGGCCAAGCTCTCCGATTATCGAACACAAGTGCCGAAATACTATAAGCATCGCTCGACGCTCTTCAAAATCTGGATGAGGAAAGACTGTTTCTATCTTGCCAAGGACCTTTAAGTCATCTTTCCAGTCGCCAAAGAATGTTGAGCCGGAGAGGCTAAATCTCAGAGAATCCTTACCTTTTTGTCTTAAGACGACAATGCCAGGACTAACTGCCTCAATCACGATCGAAAACTCTCTTCCTCCAAATACCTGAATGAAGCCCCAGACGTAAAGATGTCCATCATCCGAAGGAAATATGCCCGCGAATATATTGGAGGCGGCTAGTATTGGAGACAGTTTGCTAAGTTTCTCTGGATAAAACTCAATGGTGTTCTCTAGAGGAAAAATCGCATGATTTTGATCAAAAAAAAGTTGCATTGGAGC
>CAZRMH010000432.1:0-6976 GCA_964600935.1 uncultured Candidatus Obscuribacterales bacterium | reverse complement strand
AACCGAACCCTGGTCGAGTTGCGAACGTGCAGTGCGTTCAGCAAGCTCGAAGTTTTTGGCACGCAACGCTGCAACAACTGGATCTGACTGCCCGAGGCTAGAACCCTTTGCCAGCTCAGCCGGTGTGGCGATGGCAGGTTTTGTATCTAGAACGGTCGATTCGGCAGACTCACTCGGCGATGCCGACATAAGTTTATTGACCTGTCCGTTCGGAAAATCATCAGGCTCAGCTAGCCCGGGCTGCGGGTTCATTGAAAATAGAACGAACAAAATGCCCGCTCGAATCATATAGGAGGATAGCGATTTTCTACACTCGAACATGTCCAAATCATAGACCAATTGTAAATTCTCAACCGCTTGAATCCGTGACGCATGATCAGATAAATGTCGGGGCATAAAAAACATATGGAACTGCTGTTGATCGCTATCGTTATCTCGGCAATGCTGGTCTTTTATCCCATCAGGGTGAGACCGCGGGCGGATCTCGTCTCCCCTACGCCAATCAGCGCACGTTTCAAAAACTCCTTCGATTCACCCTTCTATCGAGACTCGGGCAATTTCTTCGACTACAAGGCTAGACATGCGGATTCTGCCAGATGCTCGATTTGCGACGCAGATCCGTGTTCACTTTGCGGTTCCACTGATTGCGGCTCCGAATACTACATCTGCTCACTATGCAGCGGACTCGAAGAGCAACAATGCTCGCATTGCGACCCGATAGTTCCAAGCAGCGCCGACTTCTCGCGCTACCGCTACTCCCAGGGCAATGATGCGATCTTCGGAAACAACGACGCATTCTATTCTGAAGACTTTGACACTGGTCTCTACAATAAAGAAGACTCGCTGATGGCTTCGAGCTCCTTCTCAGACCTCGCAGTCGGACACGGCGAGCCAGTTTCTGAAACCTTCTTCTATGAAGGTCAGCGCTACGTAGCAGTCACCTACAGCGACACTATCGTCATTCGCCCAGCAGACCTTTAGATATTGTTTCATAAAGCCGGACGTCAACCTTCGGAAATCGAGTCTGACGAAAATCAACAAAAGTTGATTGGGCTCCGTCTATATCACAATTTGAAATCTTGATAACGACACTGGTAGCATCATGCTGCGGCAGAAGCTTTAGTTTCAAAAATTGTAGTAAAAAATGTTGTCAGACTCCGGCGACCGCGTTATGCAAAAATAGACAGTTTCAGGTCAGATCGAGGACGAAGATGAACACTATTAATTTGCGCAGCGACACCTTTACCCTTCCTCCAGCCGAGATGCGCAAAGCGATGCACGAAGCTGAGCTTGGCGATGATGTCTACGGCGAAGATCCTACAGTCAATCGACTGCAAGAACGCTGCGCAGAGAAGCTTGGCACCGAAGCGGCCTTGTTCGTTCCGACTGGAACCATGGGCAATTTGATCTCTGTCATCACCCACGTGGCGCGCGGCGAAGAGGCTCTGGTCGGTTCAGAATCGCATATATTTTTGGATGAACAAGGAAACGCATCAACGCTCGGCGGTGTGCATCTCAAGCCGATCCATAATCAGCCAGACGGCACCTATAACCTCGAAGATGTCGAGTATGCAATTTCTCCAGATGATGTTCATTTAGCAAGAACAAAACTGATTTGTCTGGAAAACACATTTCACGGAAGCGTGATTCCGCCCGCTTATGTGAAAGACTTCACAGCGCTTGCAAAGAAACATGGACTGAAGACGCACCTTGATGGTGCGCGACTCTTCAACGCAGCGATCGTCAACGGCTGCGACGTTAAAGAGTTAACGAAGGGCTTCGACTCGATCCAATTCTGCTTCTCAAAAGGTCTTTGTGCTCCGGCGGGCTCGATGATTTGCAGCAGCAAAGAATTCATCAAAGAAGCTTTGCGCTGGAGAAAAGCACTTGGCGGTGGCATGCGCCAGATCGGTGTAATCGCTGCAGCCTGCGAATACGCGCTGGATAACATGGTTGAGCGCCTCGCAGAAGACCATGAAACTGCAAAATCTCTTGCGGAAAAACTGAGAAATCTCGACGGCATAAAAGTAGATTGGGCGCGCGCAAAATCTAACATGGTCTGGTTTGACGTTGACATCAAGGGCGTTTCTGCAGATGATTTCGTAAGTCTGCTCGGCAAAGAGGGCGTCAAAGTTCTCTCGCTTGGACCACGATCGATTCGTTGCGTGACGCACTACGGAATCACTCAAAAAGATATCGACCAAGTCGGAGATGCGTTCAATCGAGTTCTCAAATCTTGCGGCAAATCAACAGCGGCGGTGCGCTAAGAAACTAGCATGACACCTCAACTCCCGATCACGGATAGACCGCTGCGAAAGCAGATCGATCCAAAGGCTCTGGCGAAGCATAAGAAACGATTTTTACGTTTCTTCCCAAAGTCTTTTCAGGATCAAAGGTACATTGAATGGGAGCGCACGTACAAATGGGAAGCGCATAAACTCTGGAAGGAACTGTTAAATCAGGAAGACTTCCGAGACTTGCTGCGGGCGCGGGAATACGTTGAAATTGCCAATCGTGCTTTGAGGGTAGAATCACGCACAACCTTCCTTTTCTCCTTTGAAAAGATGGCTTTAAGAGACGCTGTGCACACCGGCGATGGTGCCAGTATTTTCGCGCAGGGAATCTACGATTTCCTCTACGAGCGAGGTCCAGCCAAAACAAAATTCATCGAATGGATCATGGCTGTAGCAGACCTTCCGCGCAAAAAATCGCGCGTGCTTTCCTGGCCGGTGCTTACTGTTTTCCCTTACCTCGCACAGCCATCGAAACATATGATTTTGAAACCGACGGCAATGCAAACGGCAGCGAGAGAACTGCACTACGACTTTGAATATTCATCAAAACCATCTTGGAACACTTACGAAGATCTGATGAGACTTGCCAATCAAACTAAAGATGGTATCGCAGATTTGAAGCCAAAGGATTACCATGACATTCAAACATTTCTCTGGGTGATTGGCTCGTCAGAATATGAGCGACTCGCTGGCGAAATTTAGTAGTCCGGAGAACCGGTAGAGCAAGTGTTCACGCGCTACAAATTATCCTTCACCCAGACTGCAAGCTGCGTTCGGTCACGCAAGTTTAATTGCCCCAATATCTTGGTGACATAGTTTTTCACTGTGCCCTGAGTTATGTATAGCGATTCCGCGATTTCTTTGTTGCTCAATCCGCGCGCAATATGTTCAATAATCTCCGCTTCGCGGTCAGAAAACTGTTCGCGCAATTGAGTCTGTTTACCTTTATCTGAGCCGTGCATCAGTGACACGACTTTCGGAGTTACTGACGGACTCAACTGTGTGTAACCTTGTTGAACAGCGCGGATAGCAGTGGCGAGTTTCTCCGACGGACTGTCTTTTAAAAGATAACCAGATGCGCCGGCTTTGAGCGCGCCTACAATAAGTTCGTCTTCATCGTAAGTTGTGAGAATGAGAACCTTTACCGCCGGATAACGCTTATGAATTTCATGAGTCGCTTCGACGCCAGTCTTCTTCGGCATCCGAATGTCCATCAGCACCACATCCGGTTGCAGAAATCCAACTTGCGAAATGGCTTCATCTCCATCACCAGCCTCGCCGACAATCTGAATGCCTTCTTCCATTCCCAACAGCGTAGCCAATCCCTGGCGAATGAGAGCCTGATCGTCGACTAGCAAAACCTTGATCATATGTTTATGCCTTCATCCCGTTTGCGTCCACATTATACCCAATTCGCTCATCGCTCTGTGCCGACAATGGAATAACAACCGTGACAGTAGTGCCGCTTCCATTGCCGGAATCGATCGCAAGACGTCCGTTTAAATCACTTACTCGTTCTCTGATACCAGTTAGTCCGAAACTATCAAACTTCGCGTCCAAATCGAAACCTTTTCCGTTATCACGAACAACGATGCGCAACCCTTGCTCGACAGGTTCAATGCTTACTTCAATCAGATTGGCTTCGCTGTGACGCAAACAGTTTGTGCATGATTCTTGAATGATTCGAAAGATCTGGTATGCGGTTGGCGTTGGCACCTCTGGAAAATCGACTTTCTTCTCAATGCTGATACTGCCACTGCTTTCGATACCATTAATCAATGTGGAAAGTGACTCGAGGAAGTCAAACTCTTCATCATGTCTCATCAAAACTACGGAATTACGAACGTCACGAAGACAACGCTTTGCCATCTGTTCAGCCTCGCCCAAGGCCAGTTCTGATTTCCTCGGGTCCCGGGACAAAAGCTTTCTCGCTACTTCCAATTGAACACTTAACGCGGTCAATGAATGTCCGACACCGTCGTGGATATCGCGAGCAATTCGGGAGCGTTCAAGATCCGCGGCCATCGACGCGACCTCTCTATTGAGGCGCTCCATCTGCAAATTCTGCTTTTTGCTATCAATGATGGTTCGAACTAGAAGCGCGACGATTGCCATGACAATTCCTTGCCAAAGCGTACCGTAGAAGAACGTCGGCAGCAAAATGATGACAGCAGAACCGATTTCCAGCGGTTGTCCATGGTCGGCATTAGAATATCGTACAAACGACGAAACACACATGGATAAAAACACAACCCAGGAGGTTAACCGAGCCGTTCTATCTTCAAAAAATAGAACGGCACGTGCCACCAGAATTGCAAATAACGGATTGACGAGGGTTGGATTGCCGAGGAGATAAGCTCCATTAGCCGCGATCGCGCATAGGCTGAGAACAATTATGCGAGTCCGAATAGGTCGTTCAATCAAGTCAATCCGAGTAAGTAGAAAATACACGACGAGAAAAGTCACAGTAGCAGTCCACCGGTTTACAAACATATCCGGTTGCGGAATGAGACGAAGCATAAGCAAATGCGATACGGCGCTGACGATCAGGATTCCCTCTTCGATAAACTTGATTTGCCGATACAAACCATAGTGAAAAAAACGATCGGTATCGCGATTGATTTCGGTTACTTCAGCTACTGATTCGGGGTTCATCGGTAATGGTTCAAATCCAAAACAAAATGCGCTTACACAAACAGACCAACAGGCTTCGGAGAGAAGCCTGGAAAGACAGCTTCAAGGTTCTGATTACCGAGCAAATCGCGCACGATTTCAGAGAGAACCGAGCGGTAATCAAGCTCAACGTGCAAGCCACTGGGAGCCAAAATCGCCAGAGGATCTTCGGTGATACCAGGTTCTTTTAAACCTGGCCAGCCGCCGATGACGCGACCTCCTTTAACCTTTTCGCCGATTGCGATCATCGCGAAACCTCTGCCATGGTCGGTTCCCATCGAACTGTTTTCATAACTTCGACGACCGAATTCGGTCATGACAAGAATGGTGGTGCGATGCATCTGATGTTTTAAATCTTTGTAGAGGGCTCCCAGGCCGTTCGATAGGTCTTCGATGTTTGTAGCTTGCTGCCCTTCGGCACCACCCTGAAAGAAGTGTGTATCCCAGTTATCGTGATCAACACACACAACTTCTAAGCCAACATCGGCTTTCACGAGCTTCCCAACCTCCCGCAATGAAGCACCAAATGAGGTGTCAGAGTAAGCGACATTACTACCGAGCTTAGAACTGCTCTTTTTCAATTTATCGATACGGTCAAGCAAGTCGAGAGTGACTTTTCCGGCCTGTCCCAAGACATCGACGTCAGCCGAATACAACTGAGAAAGCGCGTTAGCGACGTCCTTTTTGTTGCCCTTAGGAAGATTGAGCTTGACCTCATCCACTGAAGTGAGAGCACTGGAAGATGGTGCACCGCGAAGCACCTCAGGCATGGACTTACCGATAGCAACCGCCGATAGTGGTGTCATCGCCCCCGGGCGACTGTGCAGATGCCGACCCAACCAACCGCCGTTTAACTTCTTGCCAAACGCTTCGCCGTGCTCGAGTTGATCCTGCGCTTCAAAGTGAGAACCAGAAAGATTGTCAGAACCGACGCCTTGCACGATGCCCAAATGTCCATCGTGAAACGCAGGGAGGAGCGCAGCCATTGCAGGATGGAATGCGTAGAAATCGTTTAACTTCAACGAACTCAAATGACCGGCTTTTCCTGGTTTCGCAATTGCCAGTGTCGGACGTACTTCATAGTACTTGTCGTCGCCATATGGAACGATCATATTCAGCGTATCCGCGCCACCCCGAAGAAAGACGCAAACCAACGTGTGCGGCTCCTTAGCACCACTTGCAGTATCAGTGGCAAATGCTAATCTTCGTAAAAAACCTCGTCGCGAAATCGTTTTCATACTCGCTAAAACCTTTGAAATGCAGGAGATGAGACGATTAGACCAATCAGTTCTGCCAGATGGTTTTCTTTATTTTTAGTGTCGCGAAACGAATTCAAAATCGCCAGCTCTTCGGAAGTAGCTTTCCTGCCTACGAAGTGCCTCGTCAATAAGTCAGCATTCGCCTTTGGTTCCTTTTCCGACGAAATCGCAGAAGCGAGATCATCGATTGAAACTGACACTGATGGAAGATCGTTAAATGCCAGAGCCAATGCGAAGTTCCATCGCCACAACAAAGTCCCAAGCCATGGCAACATCTCTTCGGTGTAGCCGTCCGGTGTAGGATATTGAAACGGTCCGTGCCCCATCCGGGTTAGATATTCTGTTAACCCGGACTTCGCGTGAGTATCCGCACCGAGTCCCCGCAGCGCCGATACGACAAATCGAAACGGACGTTTAAACTTAGTCCCACGTTCTTCATGGAACTCTTTCGAGGTCAAAATTGCTTTGACTACCGGTTTGATTTCGCCCTTTTCCGCAGTAAAAATCTTGGCAGTTTTTTCGACGAGAGCCGGTTGAGGTTCATCAGAAACGAAAAATCGCACAAGCTTAGTACAAACATACTTTGCCGTCGACGGATGTTTCGTTACGATGTCGATTAGACGATCTACATCTTGCTCGCCACCACCTGCGGTGATAACTTCACCAAGTACGATTTTTTTGCCATCATCATGTAATGCGGCATCAAAGTATGCACTGCCTTTGTTGAACTCGCCTCTCTCGCGCAATCGC
>CAZRMH010000431.1:0-7005 GCA_964600935.1 uncultured Candidatus Obscuribacterales bacterium | reverse complement strand
GTCCTAAGTTAGCAAACCTTGCTTTGCTACACGCGATTGAAACTGACGACGCCGACTTAGTTGTATCGTTGGTCAATGCGGGTGTGACCTTCGTTCAGCCACTGCAGGGAAGTGCGTTACCAACTGACAGCGCCATGCGAGCTTCGGCATGGAAAGTAACACAGACTTTGATTAATGCTGGAGCAAAGATCGATTCTAACGCGCTGCAAAATATTAGTATCAATGAGAGCCCTCCGGTCTCAGTTATAATCGCGCTGATGGAGAGTGGCGCAGAGCCCAGCGTCGACGCGATCGTAAAATGCGCCGCCTCTGGTGCCACGAACAGTGCGCTTGCGATTGCCAAAGCATACGCAAAAAAAAATAGAGACCTGAAAAAAGCTTTCGTCGTTGCGAAAAAAGCGATGTTAAAAAACCTAAGAGAATCATTGAAGAGAGTAAAAGCGAAACAGCTTGCCCACTATCTCGGAGAGAAAGGTCTAGATGAGCGAATCACCAACATCAACAATTTCAAACTAGATCGTGAACCTTGGATAAACGAATAGGCCGTCCGTTTTAAATCCCAAAGGATTTTTGGCAGTGGTACTGCCGCCGGTGCTACAATCCGCTTCCAGATTGATTGGTTCCAGCAACTGATGGCTGTAATCACTCGAGGCAAAAGTCTGCAGCTAATGTCGCTCGAAATCGGCGCGGAAGATTAAGAGATGCTTCAAGTTGTCAAGCAGAAGTTCCAGCCACTCTATAATGCCAGCGTGATGCGTTTCTCGAACTGATTTTGTTATATGACTTATCTATCTCTTGGTTTTGTCGTTTTTGGGGTCATTCTTATTCTTTGCGCTCTTGGGCGTGGAGGCGCAGAGAGCAACAAATTCGGATTAATCGTCGGAGTGCTTTCTGCATTTGTCGCCGCTCCGGCGGCATGGGCTTATGAGGAATTGGGCTGTAGCTACAGCGGCGAACTACTCTTTAGCGTCGGCGGTATCGTCGGCGGTATCTTGATAGTATCATTGATGATCTGGCTTTTGATGAACACTTCACCGCATTCAACCGACTTTGGTCAGTTCATGATATTTGGTTGGTTCAAGGCCGACAACTTCGCGGAATGGTTGATCGGAGGCTTAATCATCCTTTTCATAGCCGGGCAGGCACTATATTCGAATACAAGCAGAGCAATCGAGTACAAGCGAGCCAATGATTCCGTCAGGAAGTGCGAGGCTGAGCGTTTGGCAAGGTCGAAAGACGCGCCAACGCTGGCTACTACAAAAAAGACCTCGCACGAATCAACAAAACACAAGAAAGCACATTCGAAATCATCAACGCCTAAAAAAGCAGCTCTTTCAAGATGACCAACAGCGCCAACTTAATTTCCAAACCCAAATTTGGAACCACGCTCAAGTCTAAAAATCGATTGAGAGTTGCGTCCGAAACGCTGGGTCTTTCATCGAAACTCCGCGAAGATTTGTAAGAAGCAAATTTATTTCTGTTGCCTGGACAGCTCTTGAACTGCTTGCTGCCATTCTTGACTGCTTAAGGCTTTACTAACAAGTTTCGGTATTCCGAGGTGCTTGTTACTCCAGCGATACTCAGCGCAATTCTGAGATAGATAATCATTCCAAGCTTGCGGTTCGAACCCAAAGTCTTTTCCAGTAATATTTACCAGTTCTCTGTGACCAGAGGCAATCCGCCCTTTCAAGTCCTGGGCGCTTTCATCTACAAACGGTAGAACTTCGCCAAGGAATAAGTGAATCGCGATTTGGGAAGCGGTAAGTCTCATACACCATAGAAAGGCTTGCAAATGTATTCGATCGTCTCATCACTCGATCATTATACAAACAGTTCGTCCACAACATTTAGAGCGCCCGTCAACGAGATTGTTCGCGAAAGTAATTTTAGTTTCGTCTACAGATTTCTTATCGCTATTCAAAAATGTTCAGGCACAAATCAGAATCGCGCAGAAGTGCTATGAACCGTAAACATATGGTTTTGCCAAGCCAGCAAAATCTGTGACTTAAATTTCGGGTTCCTAACTACAATCGTGTTCTTCAAAACAATCTTTCCGTTGCGTAGTTGCTTGACGTCAGATGATTCCGCCTCGCTAAGCAATTGGCTTGCTTTGGAATCACCGAAGAGGGCGATTAACGGCCACGGAGATTCTGCGCTACCATATGTGGTGACCTGCGCATAACTGGCATGATCACCTTCTTTTCCAGACAAGTAACACCAGACCTGAGCACTTTCACCGCGCCCAACCTTCTCCAAAAGGACAGTTCGAATTTCAGGGACTGAGGCGCCGCTCATGTACTGACTTAATGAAATCAACGGTTGTGTGCGACATTGCAGGCGGCAAGAAAGCACCACGATGACGAAAAAGACACTAAGTCCAAGAAGGATTGATTTAACAGTGGGATCGTGACTCAGAGCCAAACCGGCAAGAACCGTAAACAAGCCCAAAGAGCCAATCCATAGTAACGATTTTACTATTCCAGATGGATAAATCAGCTGAGGAGACTTTATATCAAGAGTCGCGTCGATATCGAAAAGGAGCGCACGCGTGTCGTCCTGGTAGTAGACGATGGCATCCAGCTTTTCTCCTGGTTTCCGCGCCTGAGTGCCGAATAGTATTCCAGGAACAGCTGACTCCGGGAGTTCGACTAGAATGCCCTTCTCAACCGATATTTCGTTGACCTCGCAGCGCAATTTGATTATTGAAGAATCAGTTCTTTCTAAATTGTCTGAACGCTCTTGGTTTGCCAAAATTCATTCTCAGGATGCAACGGCTCTGAATTACTTGTAATTGGATCTACTAGCGCTTCGTTGGCTGCGCTCTTCGAACGTTTTTCCAACCGCGAATCTTTGGTCTAGAGATTTCGTAGACAATCTCAATTTCGACTAAGCGAAACCAATCATACCTCGCCAACCACAATCTAATTGGTCACGATTGGCAGAAAGTTCGATGATCATTGTAATCGTACATCCAAGAAACCATCTGGGTCCATTGTCACTATTGCTATCCGATCTGCGAAGTTGAGACCAGCCGGATGCTCACTCAATTGAAACAGATAGACATGTTGAAAGGGCAGCTCGTCATCAGTGTAGTAGGGAGTACCGCCGACCTTAGATTCCATCAACTTGCACTCATCGACGATATCGTCGATGCTATCTGGAATATCGTCAGGGTCGTCCCTCAAATCCCAATCGATCCTGAATTGCCGAATTTCTGAGTGAGCCCGTCCCCACTTCTCGCGATTTTCTCGGGCACCGATCGGTAGTCGAATTGCAACGGGAAGCGGATCGCCATCTTCTTCCTGGTACAACTGAACACAAAGCGAATCCGGAATTGCTAGCCGCTCGGGCGTACAGTAAATTTGGGCAATAAAGCTCAAGTCCTCGCTGGGAAGGATTTCAGGAAGATGGGTTGGAAGTCCTCCGATTTTGTCCAGGCAATCGTCCTCGCCCTCTGAAAAACGCATATACCATGCCGGCTTCAACAGTGCACCTCACTTTGCCTCTCACGCACATTTAACGGGAACGTTTGACTTGCTATCAATTCTCAATTTCAGCACGCTGCCAAATTTTATCAGTTGAGAATTGCAATTGTTGAAACTCATTCTGCGGTTAAACATCAGCACCGGCATGACGGTCTTTAGTATTATCGCGATAGTTCAGGCTTCTGTCGCAGCAATAACGCGAAGTCACGATGCCGTTACAGATGTTCACTAGAATGTGACTGTTACTAATGCTCGCGTTCCACACGAATATACGGTTGACGTCGCAGTTCCATCTGCGAAAAATAGCTGATGCTTAAGTCGATTCCAATTGATGGAAGCAGCTTGGAGACTATCCATGGCAGAAGCCAGTGTAGAGAAATCCAATCATCCTGAATCTCGCGACGTCATAGAGCGCGTCAGTTCGCGCCCTCTTGAATTGACTCTTCCAGGCAAGGAACCTGGAGAGACGCTCGATGCGATAAGGCAGATCAGTTTAGACAACAAACGATTGACTGTACCTGAGCAATTCGGAGCGCTTACTCTTCTCTTCGACCAGAACCAGCGTGTACCTGCGTCGGGTGACAGGCAAGAACCGGCGGCTGCGAAACAGCGACCAGAAGAAAATAGTACTGCTCCGTCAGCTGAATCAAATAGTGAGCGGCGAACAAGAGTTAAAGGCACAGGAGCTGCAAGCGACACCAACGTAAAAATTCAATATGATGCTGATGGAAAGCCCTTTGCGGTGCGCGATCACCTCGGCGAATGGAAGAGTAAGGATGGTGGCAAAACCTGGAAAACCGGCGAACCCAACTTTAGAGTCCGAAGAGGCGAAGTTTCTATCGACAGCAAAGGTGCTTATACATTCAACAACGATGACTATGGTGTTCAGTCAAAATTCTTACCAGACGGCACATCAAGCCGTCAGATCCAAACGCCGTCCGGCGAAACTTACTCTGTGCAGCGTAATCAGCAAGGAGTGCCGATTTCATTTTCTGATCCCCGCGGTAATTGGCGTGGTGACGGAGCGAATTGGATCAATACAGCGACTGGTGAAAGACGTGCAGGTACTGTGACCTTAACGGAGCATGGAGAGTTTAGATTCGAATCAAAGACGGAAAAAACAACCGCTCAATCGGCTCAGCTCGAGCGAATCAAAAGTCTCGAGAGTGAGATCTCTCAAAAGTATGGTATCAAGTTCGGCAGGGCCGGTGAGCGAATTCCAGACGGAGAAGGCGCTGTAAATGGAGTTCCAACGGAAGCTGAGCTGAAAGTACTCGACGATGTTCTTAAAAAAACGAATCACGAAAATTATCAAGGCATGAAGGTCTGGTTTGTTCGTCCCAACGAGAACAAGGAGAACTACTTCGGTTATTATGGCAATGAATCAAACAATGGCAGAGGAAGCCACTCTTGCTCCGGCGGCTGCGCTCATGCTAATGGCGCAGCTAGAACCGCCGGTGGTGACATGGTAGTTTTGCCAAAGGCCAGACAGGAACCTCGAGGTACCGAAGGTCTCGAAGGCACACTGCTTCACGAGTTTGTGCACCACGAACAGGGACAACGTTACGGTCACCAAACTGAGTGGGGAGGGAAGAACAGTACTCCGGAAGCCCGTGAATTCGCCGGTCGGCTTGGTTGGGTCTATAATCCCACATTAAATGAACATCTCCTTCGAGATCAGAACGGTGGTCAGTGGAGATACGATGAAAACAAAGACAATTGGTTCAAGCATCAAGGCGCCAATACCTCCGAACGTCTGACCAACCAACAAATGCGAGAGCGTGCTCTAGTAAAACCAATCAGTGACTACTTCCCATATCCCTATGAACACCACGCTGAAGGTTTGGCGATGTTCAGAATGGGAGTGGGCGAAGATCCGAAAGCTGGTGATCGTCAAACGCTCGCGCAGACGAGTCCGGAACTGTATAAAGTGATCAAACAGTTCGATCAGGAAGCCATTGATCGCAAGCATGGCGGCGCCGCGAAGGAAATTCGAGATCTGAACGGACATCTCATTCCTAACACCGAAGGAAACCGCCGCCGTATCCTTGAGACGGAAAGAGCATGGGGTCTTTGACCGATCGAGCTTTTATTGAGTCGGGAAATGAAACGCTGCAACGCGAAAGGACGGAATTTGAATCTGCTGCAGCGCAATTCAAAACTGACATTAGTTTTCAAAAATTTCGTCAGCCCTGAAGTGTCTCAACCTTTGGAAAATCCTATCCTAAGGCTATTTCACGCCCCCTTCAAGCGATGTAAGTTCTGAGTTGGCCACGCCGAACGGGACGTCTTCCAATGCGATTTTTCCTTGTTTGTGAAATTCGATCTCGTTGCGTGTCCCCTTCTGAACGACATCTAGCAACCAATTGCCCCAGCTCACCTCGTTGACTGTAGCTGCCTGAGCGACGCCCTTGAAAGCCTTCACCGGGTTGGTGTTGTACTTATAGCCCGCTCGAGTCAGCATCGCACCAAAAGCGATCTGTGGACCACCTTTCGCGGCGTAGGCCAGGAAGCTCTCAATTACTTCTCGTTTATGCCGCCGACGCTCTCGCTCAAGAAACTCGTGACGATCCTTGAGAAGTTTCGCTACGACCCCAAAGTGCTGAGAATGATCTGACGACGGATGCGCCTGCGCCGTGAGTTCTCGGTAACTCGAAAGATCCACTTCGAGTGCGTTGATTGTTTTCGCTTGTGCGCTGACCAACGAGTCTTCCATTTTGGACGCAGACACTTTGCCAGCAATGGCCGCGCCTCCGTGTATAAGGACAGGAGCCGCCGTTAGAGTAGAACCGGAGATCAAAAAACCGATACCACCACTTCCAACTTTTTTCAGGTTAACATCCTTGACACCGCGTAGCACGGCATAGGCTCCGGGCCAGGCACCAGTCGCGCACACCGCGATTGTGCCTAAAGTGGTCAAATCACGAGCCGCTTTTCTCTCACGAGAATCAACATATACCCTCGAGAATTCGATCAGTGACAAGTCGCGCACATCTCTTAGAACTTGTCCCTGAGCCGTAAGCAGCGCGCGATTTTCTACTGGCGTGCACTGAAGTCGCTGATCACGAGTAGCAAATAGTTTATCCAGATCAGTCTTTACTGCCAACGCTTTCTTGAATACCGTTTTGGCATCAAAACCCTTTCTCTTACCCCTGTAATCCTTCACCAGGTCGTAGCCGCCTTCTAATGCATAGAGACCGCCCAAAGTGCAATACGCAATCATTACCACAAGCGGGCCTGATTCCAATCTGCCTTTGTGCGCAAGTCCATCTCCAGGGTTGCGATAGTAGCGCCAAAACTGACTTAGAAGAGCGATGTCTCCCGCATTGGCAATGCCACCACCGGCGAGGTCATAGACTTTCATACGCCGCGCTTTCCACTTGTCGCCTGCAGTGTAATGCGTCCGAAACTCAGCGTTTAGTTTAAGAAGGTCAACTTCCGCTTTAAGAATGTTGTTATCAATTTGATCTATTTCTTGTGATTCTGACGTATAGCCCCTTAGAACTGTGCTGCTTGCGGT
>CAZRMH010000430.1:0-7028 GCA_964600935.1 uncultured Candidatus Obscuribacterales bacterium | reverse complement strand
CGGCGATAAACATGTTGGCAAAATAACCAGTGGCAGTCAGGGAATTTTTGTGGGTTATCCGATTGCCTTTGCTCTTGTCGATGCTGCATCGACTGAAATGGGCAAAGAGTTGTTCATCGATATCCGCGGCAAGAAAGTACCGGCGCACATCGTGCCACGACCATTCTACAAGCGGGAAAAATAATTGAGTCGCTACTCCTTGAGCTTTAAGCAATGGTTTTTGCGCTCGCTGCTCTAATCATTGTAGTTTTTTTCGCCTGGGGGGAATCGCTGAAAGGCTATTTCATTGCTGATGATGTCTGGCATGTGCCTCTCGTCTACAGGGCTTTGAACGGTGAGCCATCGTTGATATGGCGGCAATTTTTGTCGCCATATTCGTTTCACGAATGCCTCTACTTGATGTATAGACCGTTGACCGACATCAGTTTCGCACTGGACTGTTTATTCTGGAAAGGAAACGCCTGGGGTTATCACCTTACTAATGTCATTTGGCATGCCATCTCGACTTGCCTCGTATTCGCGTTAAGCAGATCACTGCTCAGTAATGTTCTTCTTCGCGATATTCCGAAAGAAGAATACAGCCCCAATGTGTTATGGGTGATACCGTTGATAGTATCGCTGATATTTGCGGTTTACCCTGGTCATGCTGAACCTATTTGCTGGGCACTCCCGCGAATTGACTCGATTGGTGGGGCGTTTACATTCGCTTCTTTTATATGTTCGCTCGAATATTTTGATAAACGCGATAAGCGCTGGTTTATCGCCGCTTGCGTCGCGTTGGTGTTCGGTTTGACGATCAAGGAGATGTGCGCGGCGATACCATTGGTAGTGATCGCCCTCTATTTGATTGCGGCGCCGGGCAGCGGACGCAAACAAGATCCCCCGCTGTTAGCGCTGTTTCGACGGATCTGGAGCGGGTTTGTTTTATGCTGGCCGATGTTTGCTATTCTCGTGATTTATATAGCGCTGCGTGGAATCGCACTGGGTTCACTTCTTGGTGGCTATCAAGGAACGATCGGTGCCGGTCTCAACGGGTCGTTCTTTACGCGCCTGTTTAGTGTTGACGCATACTGGCGCTTACTTCATCCAATCAATTTCAGCGTGCTGGGAACGGACTCGATACAAGATCTGATAATTCGAGCAATTTATTTTTTGATCGCCGTCCTGGTTTTGTTCAACCAGAAAACTCCGTGCGCGAAAGCCAGGTTGGCGGCAGCCGGAAAGTATCTATTTATGCTGCTGATTTTGATTTTGCCCTGTCTGCAAATCTGGGGCGTAACTGAAGGACTGATTGGTGCGCGGCTTGCGTACACGTTATGTGTACCGTTTCTCCTTGCCGTTGTTGTTCTGATTTATCCAATTAGTGCGGACAATTCACGTCTGGTCAGAATTCTGAGAGGCTGTGCCAGTGGGTTGCTGTGGGCGACATTCGTCTTATTCTTTCTCATGTCGATGCAATATGCTCGGACCTGGAGAGACGCGACGTCGGAGATGAACACAATTCGTGCGCAGATCGAAGAGCATGTGGCTTATCTGCCAGCTGAGAAAAAGCTGGTTGTACTTGGCTTGCCGACTGGCGTTAGCGGCTTCTGTGCGTTCTACACGATCGATTTTTTGCCAGGATTGCTGATGCCACCACTGTCGAAGTCGGATATAAATCAGCGAGTAATTTGCGTCGATGGCACGCCCACAAATGACCGTGTCATCAACATCTCGCTCTTAAAGGATTTAGCTAATCATAGTGACAAGTATGAGTTCATATTGTGGCGGGAACTCGAGAAGAAATTTGTCGTGATAGGTTTTCCGTCCCTTGAAACCCAGCGTCCGTTCGAAGAGCCTGTGATTGAAGCCCTTGGGAATTTTGCCAGGTACCAATCAATTACAAGTGGGCATGAGTTTTTCGAGAATCGACGTTCGGGTAACGATATCGTCAGTTACATGCTCACTGTCAGTGAGCCGATTGCGCCGCTCGATTTCGATTTGCTCGAATTAAAAATTTCCTGCGGTAGTTCTGCTGTTTCTACTTTGCCTCAGAAAAACGTCAGCTCGAGTGTTAGCGAGGATCTGCTCGCGCCTGAACGTCATCCGTTCGCACGTGTATCGGCAAGATATTTCGAACCACTTACCGATGCGGAATTCGCTAAGAAATTCAATCCGGACCCGGTGACGTTGATCCCGCCTCCGACCAACACATATCTTTCAGAAACGGCGCGGGCTTCGGCTCCGAGCAGCAGAGAAGCATCCGAATTCTTTTCGGCTATGAACGGGGACGATGTCGTTCTGCCGGATTCAACCAATCAGGTGCTCGATATTCGACGCGGTCGCTATGGTTTCCTTTCGTGGCCCGGGCAGGCTGATAGTGAGGGAACAAATGGGCTGCCCATACACTTCCCAGTGTTTTTCGATGATGGCACAAAGACCTATCGCATCCATTTGACGCAATACAAATCTTGGTTGTGTTCGGGGTCTTCTCGCGCGTTTCGAATCGATCTGCCGGGAGGGGGTGACATTAAGTTAGTATCTGCGTTGTTCAAATCGTCGACTGATTACATCCCATTGCTTTCGTTTAATGGTCAAGGTGAGCTGAATAGCAGTGGTTTAATCGAGATAAAAGACGGCAAGCTCGCCTTTTCGTATGATGTGTCGAAAATTCCCGGAGCGAAATCTGCGCTGTTGGAAGTTTCAAATCCATACTATGAGTTTCATGTTCAACCACATTCCTACCGGCAAAGTGCGCGCAGTAAGTACGCTTCATACACACAAGAGTTTAAGGACCTGACCAGCCGATTTGTATTGCCACCACAGGTAGTGAAGAAGGCTGCTTATTATCAATTCAGAATTGCGGCGGTCGACTCGTCTGGAAATATCGTTGGCTCGTTTTCGGATCCGATAACTTTATCGAATTTCCGATTGCCATAGGCGCCGGAATTTTATAGGAAACGTACATGCATTGAAGTTGCTTGCGGGCGAATCTTAGAACCAGGCGCAACAAACAAATAGAACGGTCGCTGCAAAAGCTCCACCAACCGCCAGTGTGTCCAAAACTCGTGCTCGTCGTCTCATTGTGTTTAACATTTGATTCCATCCTTTTCGTTTTGTTTCTAATTTGATGCCAAAAGATCCATTTGTGTTCCCGAGATTTTTTAAGTAAGGGTGACTACGAAAGGGTTTTAGATCTTAGGCGGAAGTCAAGAGTGTGAGCTCTCGAAAATCTGGGCTCAATATGAGGAATCAAAGTAGAGTGATCGGCGATCGCTCTTGCTAAGATCTGTGTTTCATCCGGCCCGACATTTGTCTAAGGTCGGTTTCTGCCACGCACCATTAGAGGAGCTAGGAATCATGACCCTTGCGTATCCGGCCCAATTGAAATACGTAAAGTCCCATGAATACGTGCGCACTGAGGGCGACATTGCCACCGTTGGCATTACCGCCTTTGCCGCGGATCAGTTGGGCGATGTCACATTCGTAGAGCTTCCCAAGGTCGGTGATAAGTTCAAACTAGACCAGAAGTTTGGCGTCATTGAATCCGTAAAGTCAGTATCTGACCTGTTTATGCCAATTTCAGGTGAGATTACTGCGATTAACGAGCGGCTCGAATCGGAGCCAGAACTCGTCAACCATGACTGTTACGGCGAAGGTTGGATGATCAAGGTTAAACTGTCAGATGCTGCAGAACTAGACGCAGCCTTGACTGCAGATCAATACAAAGAATTCGTAGTTGAGTAAACCCGTTAAGCATCAGCTTAATGATAAAACGAACGAAGTATTAAATTCCCAAAGAGCCATCCAGTTCCGGCATACAATGCCCAGGTCGGTTGGAGGTTTCTGGGCATGAAAAAGATAGTGTTGGCAATGGCGTTGTTTACGACTGCTGTCTGGCTCTCATCCTCGTTATTTCTCGCTTGTTTGAAGACGCCTGCTGTTGCAGAAGCGCCTAGTTCGATCATCGCGATGGGCGATGACGATAGTACAAAGACATTCCGGCCAACGGAATTCAGTGCAGAGGTGCGTGTTAACGAAAATGAGCGTTCGACCAGTAAAGTTGACAGTAGCGTCACGAAGAAGCTGGACAAGGCGAAAAGGGATATGGTGCAAATCTGCGGAACCAGGCTGCCTGCAGCTGTCCGGTAACTGCATCTCGAAACTCGTGTATTTAGAAATGTCAGAAAAACGGACAGTTTTTCTGACATTTTGACAATCAGGTCTCAGTTTACGGTTCTTGGTCAGGCGTGAATAGCGGGTCTTTCGGAGCATCGCCGGGCTTGGTGCTCTCATCTTCTTCCGCTGGTTTTCCGTTGGCGTTCAGAATGTCCTGAGCCAGATGGAAAAAACGTGAGCCCGAGGTGATCTTGCTTAATTGCGACAATGCGGACTGATCTTCGTTGTTGGCTTCTAGCTTGGTCATCGCGTCCAGGTACAGTGCCTGGTTTAGCAGATCGTTTGGGTCCGAGCCGAAACCGGAGAAGAACTCCGGCACTGGATTTCGCTTCAAAATAGTGATTGCAGCTTTGTAGTTATGCTGATTGATGCTCTGTTTAGCCATGTGCGTAATGTATATGCGCATCAAGCCGGTCGTGAACCCGGCTACGAGAAGTCCGATGGCTAAGACGACATCGAACAACATCGGCTGTTTGAATGTTCGCATAACTGGATCCGGGTCCAGGTCTGCTATCCGGAGAGGCGGTTGAGTAACTGCACCACCTTCGGTGGCAACCGATTCCAGTTTTCCGGCGATTGAGATTGCTTGTTTCTTGCGTTCTTCGATTTTTTCGAGTTCTACCGGATCCAGGACTAATCCACTGGGGGCGGCGTCGAATATTTCACCGTTCGAAATCGATCCCGTTTCGTCGGAATCGCCATTTACGCCGGACTCGATTTTGCCTGCTTCGTCGTTGTTGACCGGTTTGGATTCTGTTTCCACCGTCCAACCCCCGAGATACTTCAAGTAGAGGTGTTGCTGACGCCCGGATCCCGTTGCCGTTGGGCTCTCCGATAACCTCTAGATTATCATGGCTCAAGTCGGTTGACAGGAGTTTGTCGGTCAGTAGTATCAATAAAGTCCCGAAGTTTTTGTCGCTTGTGGGCATCAGGCTCTGTTTTCAAGGCCTGGGCAAGAGTTTCGACGACGTTTTTCTTGTGACCTTTCTTAGCAAGTTCCGATAATGTCTCGTAGGCTTCTCGCTGAGTCGACACTTCGGGTGCTCGAGTAAGGCCGACTACTTTCTTCAGGTCGCCGACGGTCTCGAATATGGCAACTCCTCGTAAGGCTGCCTTCCTCACGTCAGGTGACGGATCCGACAATGCATCACTGAGTCGAACTTTGAACTCGGTCTTTAGCGCTCCATCTTTCATCAACTCAGTAGCGTCGATTAATGAAATCAGCGCCTGGGAGCGGATGTCCGGTGCATAGTCTTGAGCAGCTTGTAATAGAAAATCCACACTCTTTTGCGTAGGCATGTTGCCGAGCGCTTTGAGAATAAGCCAGTAAGTCTTCGATTCACTTTTGTTCGCTTCGTGAACCGGGTGCAATTGTCGTGGCCTTAATTTGCGGTCTTCGATATCGACCAGTTTGCTAGCCAGTTGAACCAGGCTTTCAGAGGCTTCGATCGCTCGAAGTTCGGTCAGTGTTTTTATCGAGTCGTCTAGAAGTGGATGATCGGCTTTGAGAGCGGAGATGAGAAACTTGACTGAATCGCGGTCTTCGAGTTTTCCACAGAGAATAATCGCGCATCGGAGGTCGGAAAGTTTCAAAGGGTCGTTAATAGAATCAGAGTCGATTAGTTCCAATTGTTTTTGAACTAGCGCTCGACATTCGGAGGACTTACCGAAAGTCAGAGCCTTCTGCAGATCGTCCTGAGAAGGCGGATCGAGAAGTGTGTAACTGTGGTGGGAATCCAGCCACTCTGCAAGCCTGATAGCCGTCAGTGCGATTGTACAGCTCGGTTTGCTCAGTAGGGTAGCTAAAGCCGACATGCATTGAGGAATTCCAGTGTCTACAATGATGTCGTCGGTGAAAGTTTGAGTCGATGCGTTGAGAACATCCTGAACGATTTGGCATCCTGCAGCTATCGAAACAGCGTCGTCTGATTCGAAGAATTGCCGAGGCTCGATTACCTTGGCTACTGCGATTGCTGCGTAATCCGACATCGGATGTCGCTCCAGAAGAGCGTTAATGATCGTCTTGGGATCTTTTGTAAGTTCTGCCAGGGCTGAAATTGCATCGACACGAATCCAGGGTTCCTCATGCGCCAGGTACTGCGCAAGAGCAGCTTCACTTTCCGGTTGTCCGAGGCGACCCAGGGCGTTCGCGATGTGGCAAAACGCTGTTCGCGCACTACTGGCAGTGTCATGCAAAGAATGGATTAGTTTGTCGTTCGCCTCGATTGCGTTTAATTGTGCAAGAACGAGCGCGGCGCAAGCTCTGCTTTGCCAATCGGAATTCAATAGAGGAATGTGGTCGAAGGTGAGAGCGTCATCTTCCACATCGGGTGCTAAAGTCGCTATTGAAATGTTGCGATCGTCAATCTCTGCAAAAATTGCTTTTAACTTTTCTTCCCACCACAGGGGTGAGAGTTTAAGAGTGGAAGCCAATTGTTGGCTACTTTGATTCTCCACGGCCATGCGAATGTCGGCTCGCACGTCTTTGAATTTCCTCTGGTTTTCGGGGCTTGTGCCAACCAATCCGTGATACAGAAGAAAATGTTCAAGCTCGAAATCGTCAGGTTTGATCTGTGTCTTCTCTGCAAAAATAGAAGTAAGTTTTTTAATGAACTTTGCAAATACTGGCATAATTACCGTCTCGTCCCGGTGCGGCTGTCGAAATCCAGCTAATCTGGATCAAGGAAAACCTGCTTGATTACAGCTTTGTAGGATAGCAGACGGTAATAGAAATCTGCTGTCATATTGCTAAAATGTAGGACTTTAGCAGCGATAAGATCCGCACCCGCAGGAGGCGACCGTGAATACTTTCTTGAGTTCTGACCAGGAAGCGCTTTTGACCCGTTACCGAGCGTTTGTCCAGGAGCATG
>CAZRMH010000429.1:0-7050 GCA_964600935.1 uncultured Candidatus Obscuribacterales bacterium | reverse complement strand
ACTTGGCGCGTCTTCGGATTACCTTTCGATATGTTGCGACGACAAGAAGTGAGTGGTTTTTTATATAACGCGCCTGTGCGTGTTTTCGTAATCGTGCGTAATCGTCCCCAAAAGTGCATGTTTCCTCTCGACAATCTATGCCATAATGCAACAAAGCTGAGACCAATGGTCGTACGCAGCCAGAGGGCTTGCGAGTGCTGGTTTCAACCGGTTTTTGACAACCCCGATCGGAACTCTTATCAATGGACTACACACTTTTCTGGTGCCTCACAGTCGTCTTTTACTGCTGGCACATCCTCGGAGTGACCATCGGTCTGCATAGATTGCTCTCGCACAGAGCTTTTAAATGCCATAAATTAGTCGAGTATTTCTTCGTCTTCGGTGCTTACCTGGCATACGAAGGAGCGCCGATCTGGTGGGCCACAATCCATCGTACGCACCATCGCTACGTCGACACACCACTTGACCCGCACTCCCCGAGACAGGGTATAGCCCACGCATTTTTCTTCTACAGAGATTTTAAATATCCAGCGCATATGTCGCCGGAAAAACAATGTCCGGATCTTATGAAGGACCCGATTTATGTCTGGCTCGAACAGGGAAAAGATTGGAAGCTCGGTTATGCGAAATGTGTGTCCATCAACCTCTTGTTCCGCTCCCTGCTGTTCTACTTCTTCGGATGGGAATGCATGCTCGCCAGTTTTCTTGCTGGTTTCCTCGCCTGGAATGTTCCATTGATTCTAAACATCGTCTGCCACATTCCTAAACTGGGCTACAAGAATTTCCAGATCAATGATGACAGCGTAAACAACTATCTTTTCGCAGTTCTGGCGATGGGCGACGGCTGGCACAACAACCACCATGCCTTCCCGGGTTCAAGTCAAATGGGCGCGAAGAAGCATGAATTCGATGCATCCTGGTTCGTGCTCAAATGTCTGCAGAAAATCGGTTTGGTTTACTCAATCAACGAATCAATCAGCCACAGGCAAGAAGATTTAGACCTTGCGCAATCCTATAACAGCAGAGGCGTCTCCCCCGATGACGAGTCCCGGGAAGCAGCATCAAAAGCGCATTCAGCTGCCCGCGCCCGGGTGAAACGACGAAAGTTGGCCGGAACAGGGGCATCCTCGTCGAAGATGGAAGTCTAAAGCTCAAAACCAAACCGAATAACTACGGCAGACTGAATGTGCCAACAGATTGCAGCACGAATCTGTTGATGCGTTGAGCAATTGAGCTCGAGCGCAAAGACGGTCATATATCCATATATATGAAGTTTTAGAATTCAATGGTTAAGTGAATAATTGCGGCGAATTTGCGTCACACCCCAAACCCACTAACAAAATTATCGCTGTGATTCGGTGCAGGCATCTCTTTCTCAAAACACAAACAGGTTCCTGCCTTCGTAGTCCTACCATAAAATAACAGTTTCTTAGAGATTATTTAGCCAATCCTCTTGTCAACCCGCTTGCATGTCCCTTCCATCACCCATACTATAAGTACATTCCTGGCAATTTATCAGCCCCAAGCCGTGGTGATTTGATGAAAATGGCGTATCGTCCCCGAACCAAGCGGGGCATTTCTTTGGCTTTGGCCGTAAGCTTTGGCGTGTCCTGTTTTTCATCTCCTGGAGTGGATGCGAGGCAAGCCTACAGCTCGATTCAGGGCAACATCAGAGAAGAGGCTGAGATCGAGCCGTATGAAGGTGGAAAGAAGGTCGGTCCGGTACATGACTGGGAATTGCTTTGCAAAATCGAAGGCGACGAAGCACTGAAGGAGCGCGTCATTAAGAGCGCTGAAGAGGGCAGTCTCGACCACGTATTTATCCTCGCTTGCATGAACATGCATGGCAAGGGCGTTGAGAAGAACCAACCAGCCGCTTTCGAATTGTTCAAAGCCGCAGCGAATCGAGGACACTCCAACTCTCAAAACAACCTTGGTTTTCTTTTCGAAGAGGGAATCGGCACCAAGAAAGATTTGAAGCAAGCATTGACCTGGTACAGGAAAGCCGCTGACTTCAACAATCCAAGCGCCTTGTGTAATCTCGGAAATATGTACGAGCATGGCAGAGGCGTTCCAGCTGACGAAAACGAAGCCCTGAAGCTGTATCAAAAGTCATCAGAACTAGGAAATAGAATTGCTCGTCAAAACGTTTACGGCATTGAGTTTGAACGGGAAGGCAAATATAAACTCAAAGGAATCGAAATCAGCAAAGGCGCAGCACAGCCGGCTCCAGTAGATAAGAACGCGAAGAAAGTTCCGGTGGCACAGCAAATGCCGGCGCAACAAAAAACAATGACTTACAATCCGACCACGGCTCTGTTCCGCAACGAAGGAACACCTGTTGCTCAAAAAGTAGAAGCAGCTAAACCTGATAATGCCCCAACAGCAAAAGTTGCAGCGCAGGCTGAAACTGCAAAAGCAGCACCACCAGTGGTGACTAAGGTCGAAGCGGCAAAACCAGTTTCGCCGAACGATTTGGTCTTAAACAATTTGATTGCCAAGTCGAAAGCATCAGCGGCAGCGAAAGCCATGTCAGCACAAGGCGCATCGACAGCCGCGAAAGACAAAAATGGCAAACCATCTCCTGCCGTTATAGTCAAGGCACCTGAGAAAACGGCAGTGCCAGAAACTGCCGCCCCATCAGTCGCAGCGGAAGTGAAAACGGCGGAATCAGGACTTTCGGCTGGCACACCAACACTCACGGCGATTCTTAACCGCCTGAGCAAGGGCACCAGCCTGGACTCGTCAGCTCCTGTACCAGAGCAAAAAGTCGCAGAATCTGCAAAGACAACAGCCCAGGAACCGGAAAAAATTGTTGAGGCGAAGCCATCTTCAGTTAAAACTGAAGAGCTGAAACTAGCGGAAAAGCCAGAGTCTTCCAAGAAAGCGGAGAAAGCCGCCAAGGAAAAAGAGAAGCAAGCCAAGCGCAAAGCTAAGGAAGCCATTGCTGAAAAGAAAGCCGAGCCTGCAGAAAAGCCAGTAGCTTTGCTCACCACCGCCGACACAGGGGCATTGACCAACAGCCCTCCAGCAGAGGTGAAAAAAGAAGAAAGTCCGGCGACCAAGAAAGAAGAAAAACCGGTCGTCGCCGCAATCACACAGAAAGTTGAACAACCGGCAAAGCCCGCACTGTCTAGTGAGAAAGACACAGTTAAGCCGGCTGAACAGAAAAAATCTGCGCTGGATACGCCAGTGATAGCGCCCAAAGCGCCAGTTAAAGTTGAGACGAAACCGGTAACGGCAACAGCGCCGAAGACCGACAGTAAGCCAGCGGCCGTAGCTAGCAAACCAGCCGGTCCTGCCACCACAAGCAGTGCGCCGAAGAAATCAGAGGTTCTCATAGACAGAGGCGCAAATCGTCCGATTCGCGACAAATGGGCATTGGTGGTCGGAATCACCGACTTCCAAGATCCGGACATTCCGGATTTACAGTACTCCGCCAAAGATGCCACTGACTTCTACAACTACCTCACCAAAGAAGCCAATTTTCAACCAGATCATGTCCGCCTGCTCCTCAACGAACAAGCCACCCAACGCCGAGTACTATCGGAGCTGGGCTCGAAGTTCCTCGCCAGAGTCGTCAAGCCGGACGATCTGGTCGTGCTCTACTTCTCGACTCACGGTAGTCCATCACAACTCGACCCACGCGGAAAAAACTACCTGGTCGCCAGCGATTCCGATTCTGATGACCTGTTTGCCACCGGCATCGAGATGCAGAAACTCTTAGATTCAATTCAGGGTCGCGTCCTCACAGATCGAGTACTACTGGTCATGGACGCCTGCCACAGTGGCTTCGCGGCGCCGGACTCGAAAGGTATGTCGAGACTGGGCAACTTTAAAGCGGAGGATCTCGTCCAGGGCTCCGGTCAACTGGTTATCTGCTCGAGTTTGGCCGATGAGCGAGCCTGGGAATCCACTCGTTATCAAAACGGTGTATTCACTCGAAAATTGCTCGATGGTCTGCGTTCGAAAGGCAGCGCCACAAGCCTGGTTGAGGCATACACCTTCGCTCGGGATGCCGTCGGCAATGAAATCAAAGAAGACCGCCCGGGCGCAAAACAAACTCCGATTCTCAAAGGGAAATGGGACGGCAACGATCTCGTAGTGGCCACACCGGCCTACGCACCACAGATGATACCGAGCTCAGTTGCAGCCAGCCTCGGTACCGACAGTCGCACCGCATTGCTGGCTTCGGCACCACGCTCGACAAGCGCACCGCAAGCCAACGATGATGATGATTCTTACAACAGCAAACCGTCGAATGATGCTGCCCCTCGAAGCGGTGTGATTTATCTGGACTCGCAATTCTTCAGCGTGAAAGGCGATCCTCGCACATTGGCGAAAGAACTCTACGATGCGATTAAAAACAATCCTAGCGATCCAGAACTCTACTTCATGAGAGCCAAAGCGCTGATTCAGCTGGAAGACTGGCATAGCGCTATCGCATCATTGTCAGAAGCGATTCAAATGAGTCCTAACCGCGCCCAGTATTATCTTGGCCGAGCGTACGTCAATTTCAAGATGGGCAAGAAAGCAATTGCCCAACAAGACCTTGACCAAGCGCGCTTCTACGACCACAAGATGTCGAATAACATTCGGTTTCACATGTAGAGCCTAAGCGTCGAGCATTTCATCCTTGGGCCATCAAAACTCCAGGTCTTCCTGGAGCACGCTATAATTTAATTGTCGCACGCAGATGGCATCCCCTGAAGACTTGCCGATTGGCTCTCTTGGGCTTCGTACGGCAACTGGGACGCCAGGCGCGCAAAGGACAGGGAGCGTTTTCACTTGAATACCGGGAAGAAGCCCGACAATCAACCTCCAACTTATAGCGAGCTCGTTCAGAGGCTCGAGGAAAAAAACCGAGAAGTCGAAGTTCTAAACAAGGCTTACGTCGAACTTCAAGTGCGCATGCAAGACGTGATCACAAACTTTCCTATGGGTTTGATTGTCGTCGACGAATCCAATCGCATAGAAGCAGTCAACCGTCGCGCGCGCGCCATCTTCGAATTCGAATCCGAAGAACTAGCACAGAAGCCAATTGAATTCATTTTTCCAGAAACCAGAGAACTAAAAATAAACTCGCAAGCGATCCGCATTGACGGAAAACGAAAAAGCGGCGAAATGTTCTCCGCCGAGATCGTCGTAAACCTGCTCAAACATCGTGATGTAGAACGATTCTTCGTCAACGTTCAGGACATCACCGAACGGCAACGCCTCGAACAATTGAGAAGAGACCTGATTGCCATGGTGAGCCACGATATCCGCGGTCCGTTGACGGCAGTTCGGGTGATACTGGATATGGTGGCTAGTGGAGTTTATGGTGAACTCAACTCCAGAGGCATCAACATAATTAAAAACGGTCACTCCTCGATTGACTATCTAATCGCACTGGTCAAGAACCTCCTGGATGCTGATAAAACCGAAAGTGGAACGATCGAAATCGAACCAGCGGAAACAACTGTCGGCGCCATAGTCAACAAAGCAGTCATCACCGCAGACGGTGCCAAAGATCGCCCCTCTATAAAAATTGAAACCGACATCACCAACGATGTTTTGATTGCCGACGAAGATCGGATCGTCCAGGTATTGATAAACTTGATTTCCAATGCACTAAAATACGCTCCCGATAATTCCGTCGTCCGTGTAGTGGCCGGCATGGATGGCGTGTCGGCAAAATTTCAAGTAATCGACTCGGGTCCTGGAGTTCCCAAAGAGATGCAACATCTGGTTTTCGAAAGATATCGCCAATTGGAACAACATAAATCAGTCAAGCGAAAAGGCTTTGGTCTTGGATTAGCGATTTGCAAAGCTCTCGTCGAAAAACATGGCGGTCGCATCTGGGTAGAAAGCGAACCCGGCAAAGGCAGCAACTTCTGCTTCACCATACCGCTTTCGCCTGAATGATGACGAGATTGCCCGACCCTAAACCGCGATGTAATATGGTGGTGATGGTGGTTTATGACGGAAACTGACCTTTGTCCAATCTGCAAGAATCCGAAACGAAGCAGCAGCTTCGGTAGCCTGACACAGTGGATTGTGGCTTGCAACTGCGACTTACGTGATGCCGATTTACCGGACGAAGACGAAGTCTCAATCACAATCTGCAGAGATTGTGGCAAACGATTGGGTGAGGGGCGCGCCGGTTCGTTCACGCAATTTATTTTTCGCTCTGACGTCTGTCGCTGCAAAGTTCCCAGAGTTCTGAAAAACGCACTGGATGCTGCGCCGATAATCGAAGAGTCCGACTACACCACCGAAGATTCCGACGAGATTGCACTCGACCTGGGGAATGACAGCTTTCCGAGCGAACGTTATAAACCATTGTCACAACTTGGCACGGGCGGAGGTGGTTCCGTCTATCTGGCGCGCGACATAATGCTCAATAAACGAGTGGCGGTCAAGATGCTGCATATGCTCGAACAAAAACTATTGGTCGCGTTTCAAGACGAAGCAAGGGCAACAAGTAAGCTGAACCATCCCAATATCGTCGGTTTAATCGACTTCGGTCTCACAAAAAATGAAATACCGTATATGGTGCTCGACTATTTTCAAGGAAGGCCCCTGGATGATCTGATCGAGAAAGAGGGTTCTCTCGACTGGCCGCTCGCTCAACAAATTTTCGACCAGGTCTGCGGCGCGCTGGAGTATGCTCACAACAACGGTGTTTTCCATCGCGACATAAAACCCAGCAACATACTGCTGTCTATGCAGGAGAACGGCAAAGTCGATGTGAAGATCATCGACTTTGGAATTGCAAAAATGGAAGGCTCTGGAGCCTCTGAATTTGGAAAACAAGCGACGACGGTAGTCGGAGCCCCTCTCTACATGAGCCCGGACTCGGGTCTGGGAGTGCAGTACGACAGCAGATCCGAAGTCTATTCGCTTGGCTGTGTTATGTTCGAAGCATTGACAGGAAGTCCACCGTTTCAAGGTGAAACGGCGATTCAAACACTCTCCCTCCATGCCCACCAAGCGCCACCGCCAATGGTGGAAGTGCAACCGGATAAAGATATACCGGAGGAAATCGAAGTCCTGGTGCTGTAGGCT
>CAZRMH010000428.1:0-7069 GCA_964600935.1 uncultured Candidatus Obscuribacterales bacterium | reverse complement strand
CTGTACTAGCAGAGTGACGAACGCTTTGTCCCGTTTAGACAGCTGACATTTTTTCAGAGCTTCGGGCAGGGCCAAATTCGAGAACGCTCCGCCGTGCACTTGCATTAAAACCTGAAGCGCGACCCGCCTGGATTGTACGCCTCGGAGGGCGGCGTCGCCTTGAAGCGGGACATATTGTTTTTTTCTTTCTGCCATTTTTTTGTTACCAATCACGATTTACTCGCGACCTTTTGGAAGGGTTCAAACCGCTCTTCATCTTGCAGATGGATTCCATTTATCCAGCTGCGGGCTGGGATATCGCCCTTGCCTTGCGGCTTAACAGTGATCAGTCTGAGACGTTCATTGCCTTCGGCTCCACAGGCGATTAGTACATCTTTGTTTACCGACAATACAGTGCCGGGTGCTTTGCTGGCTTGTTGAATTTCCGTGCCGTCTTTGAGCAATTCTGTCGTCACAATTTTCAAAGGCGTGCCTCTGAAGATTGTCGAGGTGCCAGGCCATGGAACTAGACCGCGGACAAGATTATGGATCTCTCGGGCCGGTTTGCTCCAATCCAGCTCACCCATCTCTTTTGTCATTATTGGAGCAAAGGTTGCTTCGTCGTCGTTTTGGCGCTCGGGCTTGACCGATCCATCTTTGAGACCTCGAAGCGTTTTGACAATAAGATCGGCGCCAATTTTTGACAAGGTATCGGCTAGCTCAGGCGCAGTCATGTTCTCGCCGATCTCGGTTTCACCTTTCAGCAACATTGGACCGGTGTCTACGCCGGCCTCTGTTTGCATGGTAGTGATACCAGTGACGGTGTCACCGTTTATAATCGACCAATTGATCGGCGCGGCACCACGATAGTGCGGAAGCAGGGAACCGTGAATGTTGATAACACCCATCGGCGGCAGTTGCAGAACCACCTCTTTGAGGATCTGGCCGAATGCCACCATTACAATGACGTCGGGCTTCAACTCTCTCATTGCTTCGACAATGTCAGGTGAGCGCGATAATTTTTCTGGTTGTAAAACAGGAATGCTATGTTTGACAGCGGTTTCCTTGACAGGCGGCGCCACAATTTTGTTGCCACGACCTTTGGGACGGTCCGGTTGGCAAACGACACCGACGACTTCGAAGTCATTTTCTTCGATTAGTCGCACCAGGGTTGGAACGGCGAATTCTGGAGTACCTAAAAAAATTATGCGCACGAAACAACTTACTCCTGACAAGCAATGAGAAGTTTAGCTGAATTGTCGACCAAGATTGGGCTGTGGGGCATGAATGTAAACAAGACTTTGTCTTTCAAGGGTGGTGCCGGATGTCGACTGCCGACGAGGAAAGCGTTGCAAACGGAGAATAACAAAGCGTTTTGATGCCGCTAATGTTCGAACTGTGGCAATCTGCTTGCCAAGTGCTGCGCGCCGAAGCCCTCTGATACGTGTTTCGATGCTGAATTGATGCACCAAGCCTTTCGGCGTTGGGCGTAATCAAAACCTAGTGTCGGTCACTCAATTTTTCGACTGTAATGATGCCTCTACAAGCGGTGCCGAATATTGCACCAGCAGCAGTGGCTACCTGGAATGACCAAGAGAAAGTTTTCGTCGGCCTTTCTTCCGGGATAAAGAACGCAATGGACCGTTGGTCACTTGTTCGTTACTTTTGTGATCGAACGATCACATGCTGCTGTCTTTCATGCTGTTCGTAAACGCTCACAGGCACGGCGGAGAGCACAATTTTGCAAAACTTGTGTAAACCAAATGGTGACGGCAAAACTGACAATAGCTGGCGATCACAAATTCGAAACATTGGGCTGTTAATTTTATTCCTACGAGTACCGAACGACACTTCAGGACTTACGGAACCTCATGGCAAAAACATTATCTTCCCCGCTCACTGATTCCTTCTCCACGGAATCGCCCATTATAGAACCGATTAGCAGAACACAAAAATTGAAACTTTATACATATGTGGCGGCAGCAGTTTGCATCGCCTTAGCAGCAGTCGCTTTTGTCGAGAGCGGCGCGCTTGCGCACGCTTACAATTCGATCGACCATGGAATTTTTGATACCTTCTGGCATAACTTCACCAAGAACCTCTTTAAACCGCTACTTTTGTTTTTCTACTTCGGCTTCGCGATCACGATGTTGCGAGTACCATTTGAATTTCCGCAAGCGGTATATCAAGGGCTGACAATTTACTTGTTATTGGCGATCGGCTGGCATGGCGGCGAAGAGCTTGCCGCGCTGAGCGGCGCGTCTCTCATTCAAGCAATGCAATTTATGCTTGTCGGTTTTTTCACCAATCTATTGATCGGTGCGCTTGCATACTTCTCACTGCGACGCATAATTCCTAAACTCAGAACTGTTGATGCTGCCACAGTTGCTGCCTATTATGGCTCGGACTCGGCTGGCACGTTTGTCACCTGTCTGGGTGTGCTGCAAATGGCAACGATTGCATTCGCTGCATACATGCCGGTTATGCTCGCCATCATGGAGATGCCTGGATGCTTGCTTGGACTTTACCTGGTTTCTAAACTTCGTGAGGGAGGCATGGACTGCGACGGCAACATGCCTAACGAGCAAGGCTATCATGATGACTCTGATCTCGAAGCTCGGCAGCCGGAGTCGCTCCTTATCGATGAGAGAATTTTGGCCGAGTCGGCTATGTCTGCTGAAGAACTGCACCCGACGACCACGGTCGATATGCAAACTGCGACCGGCAGCGTCAAACGAATTACTATTCCGTCTGCACGGAAGAAGAGCAGTATGCTCGACCCGCATCTGCTTCGCGAGATTTTCTTGAACCCTGGTATTTTCCTTCTTCTGGGTGGGATCTTCATCGGATACGTCAGCAGACTTCAAGGAACAACAGTCACTGCACCGGATGATAATCTCTTCGTCGGATTGTTCCAAGGCATGCTCTGTTTGTTCCTCCTGGAGATGGGAATGACTGCTGCCAAGCGTGTTCGGGACCTGAAGACCGCAGGTAAACGGTTTATCTTCTTCGCTCTTATTGCGCCAAACGTCTTTGCCTTAATTGGTATCACTGTGGCCAGTCTCTTCAGCCATGCCATCGGACAGCCTCTGGAGCTTGGAACTTATGTTCTTTTCGCCGTGCTCTGCGCTGCTGCATCTTACATCGCTGTGCCTGCAATTCAACGGCTCGCTATTCCGGAAGCCAGTCCAACACTGCCTCTGGCGGCTTCACTGGGTGTGACGTTCACCTACAACGTCACAATCGGTATCCCTCTCTATTTAGCTATAGCTGAATCGGTGCTCAAAGCGTTCCCCGTGTGAGTACCAACAGCTAGCAGTCGTAGATCTCGGTGGATTGCATGAGTCCACCGGGATTTACGCCATCACCCTATTCGTCGCTGGATGGCTTGTTTTCTGCATTTGCTTTCCATGCCGGATCGATTGCTATCGGATAAGTTCTCAGTTTTTCGTTTATTTCTTTGTATAAGTCCGGCAGCCACTTCGGTTGACTCTTAAAATCGATATCCGGCTTCACTTTTCTGAGATCGCATGGTGCGAAAGTCAGGTCTATATTTTTGCAACCGACGTCATTAACCAAGACGTAAAGCTCTTCGATAGCGCTGTTTCCCATGGCCAGGCATCCGGTCGACCAGTAACTTCCATGAATTAGGATATCGCCACCGAGTTTGGTGCGGTGGTCGATCTTCGCTCGTTTTCGATCCTGTATGTTCGGATAGTTGACTCGAATTCCCAAGTGCGCGATCGAATTGGGATATAAACCGGGCACCTGATAAAAGCCTTCCGGGATTTGCAGATCTCCTTCTTTAAGCTTGGGACCGGCTTTCCCGCTGGTTCCGATTATTGGATATCCCGTAATTTGTTTCAAATCACCGTTTGAATCTGGGGCGAAGAGAATGAGTAATTCTTCTTTCTTCAAACAGAGCATTGTCAATTTTGTCGGTGGATATTTTATTCGCGCATTCTTGAAATGAGGTGTAAGTCTCTTCCTCGCCTCTTTTCCATAGAGCTTTATGGTCTCAGCCACTGTAAGTTCTGATTGTACCTTGCAAAATAATGAGTTGATTAACCAGTTGGCGGCCAGCTTCTGTGGTGTCGTAGGTGATGGCACAAGAGAGATAAGCGTTAATGCAAGAAGCCCTCCAGCAGTCCGTTTCACGAAAGGGTGAAATCGAAAGCGCTGAGAGGTCTCTATTTTTAATTCTTGCTTATGGTTAATCGCTTTGATCATGCTTGATGTGATGGGTATGCCGTAGACGGAAATTTTAACCATGCATTACGGCTGATTTAGCAGCTGTCTACGGTTTGATTTTTCTCAAGATTGTTAAAAGTCTGTCGTAGTCCGATCTTAGAATACTCGAGAGCGCCTTCCCGGCTTCCAGTAAAAACTCATCGTTCGAGCCTAAGGCCACGTGGGCTTCGCGGATAGTGGCCGCAATTAGTTCATCCGATGGAATCGCTGATACGTTTGAGAGCAATCGGAGAAACTCGAAGTCGTTGATTATTTGTCGGATTTCTTCCCCGCTGGCCTGGTGCACGAAGTCGTGAACGTCTGGCGGATGTGGTGGCAAGTGTTGAAATATTCTTTCGCCTTTGCCGTATCCGACAATGAGAGCGTGGACTTCAGTCCTCAACAATGAAAAGACATGAGGCTGTTCCAGGCGCAACTCTTCTCTTGTTAGACCAAGAGCGGAGGGCTTGTGTATTGAATCTTGAGGTCCGGTTACGACATTGTAAGCGACTGCGAAAATCGCTATGTCTTGAGAATCGGTTTTTAAAAAACTACCGAACCGAGGTTTAGGCGGCAGGTCATTGAAAGCGCGTTCTAGCGGCAGGCATTCGGCCATGAAGCCGGTAATCGTGGACGAAGTAACTTCGGCAATCGGCGAGGTCAGGGTTTTCTTCACCAGTCGCCCCTCTACTCGGTGGGTGGTGTCACCGCATTCGGTGTGAAATTTTCGATCTCTTCTTCGTTGACGTCCTCGCCGTCGCCAGCTTTTCCTTCAGAAATACTGATGGTTGTTTTATTGGCATCTTGGGCCATCAGTACGTTCAATTCGACATCTTTCATGTGACCGGAAACGCTTACTATTGCTGGTTGGCTGGTGTCTGAGGTGTCGACGGTCCAACCACTTTTGGGTAGTGTTGCTTCATACCAACTAGAAACTTGTTCGAGGCTATCTGAAGTCGATAGCGACATGAATGCGGCGTGCTCACCGTCTTTATCTTGTGCAGAGGTAGAGCCAGCAATTTGGGAGCCTGGGTAAATCAGAGGCTGCAAATCTTTAGGCAAACTGTCTTGACCTTCAGTGAAGGTATGAGTCATGCCAGCTGACTCGAATGTGACGGACTTGTCGTTGCCGCAACCGGATATTGAAAGGGCACCAAGCAGTAGCACCGCGGATAGTATCACGCTAGAGCGGCGCATCGATATGCTTTTGAAATGAGTCAAAGTGAATTCTCCCGGTCGATGAATCAGCATTCAGTGTTCCATCACGTCAGTCTGTATCACAGAGTATAAAACACTTAAGCCTCGTCGGCATGAGATGTGATTTCGATAACCAAAGCCTAGCGCAATCTGTCGTCGTATCCCATCAGTTTAAGTAAACTCTCTCCCAATAATTCAACCGCGAGGACAGTTAACGAAATCAGCGCCGCAGGCACAAGTGGCGCCCACCAATTGCCCAGAAACAGATCGCTGGAAGCTTGGCGCAGCATAGTTCCCCAGCTCGGAGTATCGGGACTGAGACCGAGACCAAGGAAGCTCAAACCGGCCTCCATGACAATTGCATCGGAAATCAGCAGGGTCGCTTGAATCATTATTATTCGCGATGCATTGGGAACCAAATGGCGGAAGAGTGTATGGAAAGTGCCCGCACCGAGTGCTCGAGCTGACTCTATATATTCTTCTGTGAGTATTGACGATATGCGGGCGTGTGAAATCCTCGCTGCCTCGAGCCATGATGTCGCGGCAATTACCGAGATCACTGT
The DNA here is from genome assembly GCA_964600935.1 of uncultured Candidatus Obscuribacterales bacterium. GTDB lineage: Bacteria > Cyanobacteriota > Vampirovibrionia > Obscuribacterales > Obscuribacteraceae > JADYXR01. The sequence goes on along the minus strand of CAZRMH010000428.1, from coordinate 1,100 downwards.
GACGAACGGCAAAAAACCGAGACTGTATGAGGTCACATCGAGCATCGACAGCACCGCGCGTGGCAGCGCTTCTGTGAAAGTTGGACCGTTAACCAGTGCGGATAGCGCTAACAATAAGATTAGTGGTGGAATAGACAGCATGCCGTCTACGATGCGCATCATAACCACATCGACGAATCCGCCAATCAGCGCACTGATCGAACCCCAGAGGCTGCCAAAGCTGACGGCTAACATAGCGGCGACCAGACCGAGTGCAAGGGAAGTGCGAGCGCCCCAGAGTGCCATCGACAGCACGTCGCGACCGAGACTATCGGTGCCCAGGAAATGACCGTCGGTGAACGGTGGCACGTTGGCGATGCTCAAGTCTACGTGCGATGGCGTCAAGGGAGGGACGACCGGGTGGATGATCGGCGCAAGAATTGGCAATAGAGTAAGAAATGCAATTAAAACGATTGCTGTAGACAAGCCTAATTGCGGGCGGAATGATGATATCCGCCTCTCTTTTCCTGTGGCAATCTGAGCTGTAGTCATCGATCTACACGCTCCTCGGACCGTTCATTTTGTCCGAACTCTCTGATATCGCTTGAGCGATTCTTGGATCAGCGAAGCCCTGAACAATGTCTGCGATAAGGTTCGAGAGGACGACCATGGTTCCGTAGATCATAACTAGAGTAGTCATTACGGGGAAATTACGGCCGAAAGTAGCCTCAACCGCTAATCTTCCTGTTCCTGGCCAGGCGAAGATCGTTTCAATTAAGACTGAACCGCCGATTAAGGTCGGCAGAGATAGCGCCAGAAGGCTGATAATCGGCACCAGGCAGTTGCGCAAAACATGTTTAAAGATCACTTGAGAATACGATAATCCCTTGGCTAACGCGGTCGTCACGTAGCCGCGCGTGATCTCGTCGAGCGCCAGAGATCTTACGAAAAGCGCTATTTTGGCGCTTCTGTTAACTGCCAGCGTCAGCGCAGGCAGTAAAGCAAATTTCAGTAAAGCCCCAGGTGTCGCCGTCTCATTGCCTCCAAGCGGTCCAAATAGTGGAATGAAGTGCAATGCCGGAATGACAGTAACTAGATAAATGAATAAGAGCCCGATGAAA
>CAZRMH010000427.1:0-7078 GCA_964600935.1 uncultured Candidatus Obscuribacterales bacterium | reverse complement strand
GCAAGATTTGATGCAGCGGGTTTTTGCATCAAAGAGCGCGGATACTGCTCAGAAAGCCTGCACCTGGGCGGGTGTTGCTTACATCGTTTTTGGTTTATTGCCAGTGCTTCTCGGATTAGTTGCGGCCGCATTTTTTAAATCGAGAATTACTGAATCTGTTCTACCTGCTCTGGCGCAGGCTTTCATGCATCCGGTGATGGCTGTAATTTTTGTTGTCGTGATTATGTCGGCTGTGCTAGCCACTATAACCAGTGCCATACTTTCACCGGCTGCGGTGCTCGCTCAAAACCTGCTGTTAAAACTCGACTTTGTCAAAACGCGTGCCACCGGATTGACCGTCAACAGATGGTGTGTGATTTTCATTGCAGCAGCCAGCCTGGCAATGGCGTATTCAGGTCAGGGAGCATTTGCACTTCTGGAGCATGCTTACTCGGTTACTATGGTCAGTCTTTTCGTTCCATTGACCATGGGAATTTACACTAAGCCGCGAAACGAACTGCCAGCGCTTGTTTCCATACTCGTAGGAATCGGTGTGTGGTTGCCGCAATACATAATTGGTTGGGAACACTTCCTGGAAGGGGTGGCGCCATTCGATAAACTCGGCGTTTCCCTGTCACTTACGGCGACAGCGTTTTCGCTGGTTTCGTACCTCTCGATTCATCTATGGCAAGTGCATTATTTGAAACTTGAGCACCAGTCAGATCTCGATGCTACGGCAGAGCCAGAGCCTCCTTCTACGTAGTTATTGGAAGTGCGTAATCGTTAGTAAGAGATGGTTTTAAGCACTTGTCGTCGAATGTATGTTCGAACTCAGATGCCGAGTCGTTCGGTGACGAAAAGGCAGGCTCTCCGTTAATCTAGCTGCACAATTCCTTTTGTGCGTTTAGTGGCAGAAACTGTCCCGTTTCAGAGTCGAGGAATGAAACCCATGAGATTTCCGGTTCATACAACCAGCCGTGCAGCGTTAGTTTTCTTGCCGCTAAATGCTGATTTCTTCTGCAGATACTCTCCAATATGCTGATTTCTTGCATCAACATGTGTTGGGCTGGTATCAACAAATTGTCGGTTTCTTCAGTTATTGGAATAACCGAGCAATCATATTTGGTGCCAATGTCCAAGTATCGACATCCGGTGTGAAAACAGACGATTATATGTGCCGCGTGCCTGGCGCTCATCAGAAGCGCCTCCAGGAAGGACAGTGTGTCCGCAGAGCACTCCGGATCTACTCCGCCGACTAATTGTCCGCCGGGTAAGGTGAGGTAAGCGTAGGGTTGCAGGCGGTCTAAATCCGCCGCTGGAATTTTTCCTTCGATTTCCGAGCAGGTCACGATGATAGTCTGGACATCGCAGACTTGATGATCGGGCACGAACAGTGAGTATGAACACGAGGCATTAGTCTTGTAGACTTGATCTGCACACATTTAAATTTCCTTCTGATTGACAAAAACCAACGTGGGTTAAGACCACGAAAACATATACATTGAGCCGGTCTGCGTTTATGCAAACGAAGTGAGGCAAACAATTCAATGTTTGTGGTATCAGATTAGAAGGACGCCTAAACGTAGCCACAGCGGCTGCGCTTTAATGTGTTCGAGGTGATTCTTTTCCTTCTCGAGCCACGAAACGATTTTTACTTCGACCGGACAACGATTAGGACGAGTGAGTGGACAGCAACTCAACGTCGAGACCGTCGTGTCAACGTCGGTTGGGTTTTTTAAACTGATACTGTTAGCGACTGCTACAGGTAAGCGTCGTTTCGTTCCTGTGTCATCAGAGTTGTCCAACTCTTCAATCAAGGAGTCGGCGGCGGACGGAGTGACTGCTCCAATTGCGACATCACCTCGCGAGGCGTCGCCATGGATGGTGTATCCGGCGCTGGCATGAGCAAAATCGAGACTGCTAAGCGCAAGTGCAAAAGTGATCACGGATAGCAAAAGGTTTTTGATTAAATTGCTATGTCGTAATTTCATTGCGATTACTCAGAAAAACGGCTTATATTTTTTATAGCACAAATTCAGTTTTCTAGCTTATCTGCGATTATTGTTGTTCTGAATCCTCGCCAGATCGGCGTTCACGCTACGAACACCTGGGGTGGAAGTTCGTGCTCTCCGGGTTTTATAATTTGCACCGAGCACGGTGCGATTCGCAACACACGATTACTGACCCCTGGAATTAACCAGTGTCTTTTTCTTTTCGGATGTTGAACAAATAAAATCATCGATGCATTGACGAGTTTCGCTTCTTCTACAATCGCGTCGGATACTGAATCATGGACTCTGGAATTGAACGAGATTCTTACGTCGGGAAGATCTTTCGCCAGGACTTCAGCCAGTCTTTGAAGTTTCAAAAAGGCATTTTCGAGTTGTTCTTTTTGTGCGTCAGATTCTTGAATGATCTCGAGCGCGTTCACAAAGCCGCCGCTGCTCACTCGATCTTTGACACATTGAAAAATGCGAATGCTTTTTACTCGGTCGTTGCGATTGTTCCGTAGAATGTTGATGGCAATCCGTCCTTGCTCGTAATCTTGGATCGGTACGAGCATGTGAATTTCGTTCATTGGTCTGTGGGCGGATTGGCGAGCGTTTCCTTCGTCTGGTTTCTTGGCATTCAATCTAGTAAAAAACATAGGTTCTCCTCGCATAGCCTTGCAAGTTTGGTTTTGCACTAACCATGCTGTTGTTTCGACATATAGCAATGTTGTAATATGTCAATATTAGCACTTTATCATATTTGGGGTGTTGTGTCAATGGACACCCCTTCTCCTTCGTCATCCTTTCGATGGCTGAACATCAGCCTCTCGGGTTCGATTTGATTGATTGGATCGAAAATTTTGTACTAACGTCCGCGGTTACGCTTTACTGTTTTTGCCGTTTCGCTTTGAGTCCAGGTGGATTTTGCCGAATCAAGCGCGGTAATGATGCGTTTTGATTCGATATCGTCTGGAGCGACAAACGCTATGCATTGCACCACTATGTTCGCCAAATCAGGTTGACGAAGATGGTAGTACACATGCCGACCTTCGCGTCTTTCCAATACCACTCTATTGGACCGCAATATGCCAAGATGCTGAGACACTGAAGCTTGCGGAACGTTCAATGCGTCCTTCAAGTCAGTCACCGTCAATTCGCCGTTGCGCAATTCCTCGACGATCAACACTCTCAATGGATGCGCGAGCACTCCAAAAAAGCGCGATAGTTCTTCGGAAACAACTTTTCGATCCATCGTCAGTGGGCACGTTGTTAGATGAGCAAATACCGTTTCATCGTAACATGTAATTGCCGAATCAATTGAGGAATTCGTTATTGTCAAGTTGCGAGGCTGCGATTGCTCAGATGGCGTTGTATTCTGAAATGGCTTGGTATTCCTTGTTTTGTTGTACCGCAATTCGATGCCTCCTGATGTCTTGAAACCTGCGCATTTGAATCGAGTAGCTTTCCCAATCGATTACTAACCTGCCTTGATGCTCTCGCTCCCATTGAATTAATTGGGTGAGAAACGCATGGTCGATATGTCTAAGTTCTTCCAATCGCACGTGCAAGTCAGCGTCTTCTGGAATTTTTTCGAGGACTTCAATCAGTTTTGGAAGCTGGAGGAAAGTCGCTGCACCACGCATGTGCAGAATCAATTCGTTACTGTTGCGGACGCGTTCCACGCGCAGATCGAGGTGGGACAGTTCTCTCAATTGTTTGAACGCCGCCGCGATAAATCCGATCGTTACGCCTGCGAACAAATTTGTGCAAACGATTGCAGCAATCGTGATTGCAAAAATTGTCAGCTCACCGCGCTGGTAAGTTTTGACGTTCTTCATGATTCCGTTGACCATGCGCACGCCGATTAAGACAAGCGTCGCCGCCAGTACACAAGTTGGGATCGACTGCAAAAGTTTCGGCAAGAAAATAACGGCTGTCACCATCAGGACACCATGTGAAATGTTTGGCAGTCTGGTAGTTGCTCCGTTTTGAGCATTGGCTACGCTTCTCAGTAAAACTCCAACGATCGGCAACACGCCAAGGATTCCGCAGACGATGTTTCCTAGTCCTTGCGCGATCAGTTCTTTATCGTAAACCAATTTCTTTCTGACCGCGGCGCTGTCGATTGCGCTCAATGTGATCAATGATTGTGCGCTGCAAACGAAGGCGAGCATTCCTGCTGCTGTCAGAAGATCCGCGTTCGTCACCGCCTTCATCAAGGATTCAATCGACATTAAAGAAACGTTTGCGACGATCGATTTAGGCAAAGTGACGTAGTTGACCGGGAGTGCAAGAAAAAATGCAGCGGCTGAGACCGTGACTATCGAGACCAGTGCGTTGGGAATTTGCTTCAATTTGCTGGGCGCGAATTTCACCCAGGCGCAGGCCACTGCTATGGTGGCAATGCCTAGCAGTGCTGCTTCCTGGTGTGATGTGTTTTTGGATGGTGTGAGTCCTTTGAGAAGCGCTTCCGGCATCAGAAGGAAGTTCATCAGACCGGTTTCTTTGGGAACGTCATCCAGCATGATGTGGAACTGAGTAAAGACAATGATTAGACCCATACCAGCGAGCATGCCGTTAACCACCGCGGGTGATACTGCTTTGAAGTAGCGGGCAGCGCGCAGCAAACCAACAGCCAACTGCATGACGCCGGCGATAAAGACGACTGCGCCGAGGCTCTGGATGCCTTGCTTCTGAATGATTTCAAAAACCAATACGCCGATCCCGGCGTCGGGACCGGAAATTAAGATAGGGCTCGCGGACATCGCACCTGTTAACAACGCGGCGACCGCGCCAGAGATGATGCCGAATTCCGCAGGAACACCAGCCGCGATCGCGACACCGACGTTTAAAGGTAAGGCGATACATAGTAAGAAGATCGCAGACCAAATTTCCACCGAGTAGTTTTTTGGGGAATTTGTGGACGGATCTTTCGTATCTAGTTCTTGGTCATCTGCGGTTGCTGCAGGCAAAGGTGCGGTCATGGGAAACCTCTATCAACTACCCATTCGGGCGTTTTCTACTGCTGACATATTCAAACATCGTAATATGACAATAGCACGACTTGATCTGACTCGGTGCCTTTAAACACCAATTTTTTGAGATTTCATTTTTTGAACATTTGTTCCGAAGTTCAGGATTTGTTCAGAACAACGCCTGCGGAAACTACGAAAAGCCGCATGGGTTCCTCAATATCGCTAATTAATTCTCTGCTTCAGTGGGGTAATTCCCATTGAGAACATACTAAACTTATCATTAAAATAAGTCATCGCAGTTCACCCGACCTAAAACTCAAGGGTTTGAAACCCGGTTTCCGCGCGCCTTCACTGTGCCACAGAATGGATCGCTGCTGGAGAAACGCGCCTTGCCTCAGGCAATGCGTGAAGCCGTCGTTTCAATCTCGATGTTCGGCGCACCATGTTTTTGGTGTCGTCTGTTTCTCTTCGCCCCTACAGTGATCGAGCGGGTACCGTTTCACATGCTTTCATGCAACCGTCGAATTTCAAATTCAATGAAGCAAAACCATTTCCATTGTTCTATAAGGATGGTGGCAAGTGGCGGATGTTAATCCGGAAACCAGTCGTGCTGCGGTAGTTCAAGACCGTTCGATTATGGCTTCCACTACGAGTGCCTCCGAACAACTATTCGCCGCTGCATATAAAGTCCCTCCGACTGCAAAAGTCGAGGATACAAATTCTGCGGAGACGAATACTTCCGGCGCGAAATCTTCCGACGGAAAACCTTCTGAGACAAAACCCTCGGACACCCAATCATCTAAAGCTCTCGATTTCAAGCCGTCAGGCACGCCGGCGGTAGATAAATCCGAAGTCCTTGATTTTACCCCAATCGCCATGAGCTCTTTGCCAGGCGTTCCGAACCACTCAGAAGTGAAACCGTTGACACCAGGTGCGAAGGGCGCTTATCTCGCCACTCTTTCGCGTCCTGATTCATTTCAACATCAGAATAAACTTGTGCAAAGCGATTCCAACCCAGTAACCGGTGGTTTGAGACAGCCCGATTACAGAACATCTTTTGCCGTCGACAATTTCAAACCGCCTGAACCGCCGAAGTCGCTGTTAGAACACAACATAAACAGAGGCACTTCTAAACTTTTTACAGATCCCGAAACTCTTAAACAGGTCAACCATTATTCCGCTGAATTTCTAAAGACTGCGAGTCTTTTCGCGAGCCCTAAGGTCGGCATGTATAGCGCAGTTGCGCTTTATGGCATGGACAATGTCAAAACCAATCAAGGTCTCGTTGATGGAACCATCGACTTCGCAATTGGTGGTGCCAAAGGGGCGACTGTAAGGAGTCTGTTTACCTACAGCGCGAGAAATCTGGATTTTGCTCCCTCTAAAGGCGTAGCTATGGGCGCGATTTCGCGCGGGGCTGATGTTGTTTTCAGCAGAGAAATGTTTACCGATCCGGCTACCGGCATTGCGAAACTGAAAATGGAAACGTTGAATCCGGCAGTCTGGATGTACGATGGTGCCACTTTTGTTGCCGCCGAAGGACTATTCGGAGTGGCGAACAAAATGAGCGGCAACGCATTGAAGCGCAGTCCACTAGCCGGCGGCATGAGCATGGGCGCATCGTTCGGTGTCGTAAATGGTGGTACTGGAGAAATTATTCGGCAGCAACAGGCTAACGAAGATTTTGATATCAATAAGGTGTTGAAACATGCGGCGCTTGATGGTGGCGTTGGCGCTCTAGGTGCTGGTTTCGGCATCAAAGCATCCGATCCGAAATTTTATAAAGCAATTGGTGAACGCGCTAAAAATCTTGATGTCACTGCAAAAAATTTGTTGGAAAATGCCGGCGTGATAGAACCGATCGGACGACGCGATTTCGTTGTCACCGGCGATAAAACTTCAATTAACATGTTCTCTCGTGGAGAAGCTCGCAGCGCTACTGCTACGGTACGCGAAGTCAAAAAGGTTTTGTTCTTCGACAAACAAGTCGGTCCAGAGAAGACTCTGGAAATCTCCCATAACCGTCCTGAGCCGCAAGTTGTAAAAATGAGTCTGATTGCGGGCAAGACAATTCTCGCCAACTGCAATCCGGAGTTGCTACCGGCGGAGCTTCGAAATCACCATGCCTTCCCG
>CAZRMH010000426.1:0-7090 GCA_964600935.1 uncultured Candidatus Obscuribacterales bacterium | reverse complement strand
ACGCACGGTGAAGAGCTGAAGGTTATTCGCATCTGTCATGATGTCCTCCAGTAATTAGCGATTTCGTTTTCGGTGTTGCGAAAGCCGCAGCTGACTGTGCGGCTGTTGATGAATGCATCGAGGTCCGATTTTCTGTATTTGCTTAACCGCCCAATTTTTACAAACCGGAGCGGATAGCGTCTTGTCGAGGCCCAGACAGCAAGCGTTTCCGGAGTTACTCCCAGGTAAGCGGCCGCCTCACGACGAGTGAGAAGATCTGATTGAAATCTCCGTGTGATTGCAGGAATTTCGGTCGACTGAACGACCTCTAGTTTTCTTTCGTATGACATTGTGTTCTCCTTGTGTAGCACCAGATTTGGTGCACGAGAATTCGATCAGGAAATATTGAAACCTGATTTTGAAAGTTGAAGAAGCAAAAAAGTTTTGCAGGAAGATCCAGAAATATTCTTCAAATCTGGTCAAACAAAAGCCCGAGGCGCCGGAATCTTCAGCTTGCCTCGGGTTTGGTTGGCGAATCGAGCGCCATGTATTTATCGTATCGCCGCTTTGGAAAATCGCACCATAGGGGAAACCCTAGAACTAACTTTTCTGTTTCGCAACGGATTCTCGAAAAGCGTTAAATCGTTTGTATTGATCTGTCAAGGTTTTCTGAGCGACGTCGATTTTCTTTGCACTGGACACCTCCATAATTCGCACAGGTTCCGATAGATCAAGCCAGAATTTATCGAAACGCGCTTCGTCTTTTTGATTCGAAACATTGATCCTGCACGCAAATTCGTTGAAATGAATTTCAGCATATCTTACGCAACCAGAAGCTCTAAACATCCGTGGTGCGACAGCAACACGATGAAGGTTTCGTCCATCATCGACGTATTTGAAGATAGTTGTACCGAATTCAAATTTGCTGCCACCGTCTTCCTTCAAAAGCATTTCTTTTAATCGCTGCTCTTGTCGCGGCAGTAGCTTGAGATCAGCAAACGGCTCCTGGGTTGCGACGGAAGCACGCCAAAGGACACTCAAGACAAAGAGCTTGAGTTTAATTGAATCAGCGTTCTTAATTTCGAAAAATGTGGCGCCCGGTCCCAAAGTAATTGGCGTCCAAGAATCGGCGTCCGCAAAAAAGTTACGTCCAAAATCATCAAAATGTTTCCCGAAATACCCTTCGCAATCTAAGCATAGAAGCTTTTGAAACCAGCCTTTATTGATGCGCTTGGGTTTCAGATGGCTTTCGGTTGAAACTTCCAGAAATCCGCTACCAGTATCTTTTAATCGCCAGATTCCCAGTGGAATGATGTGCGAGTCACACAGTGGCTTTTCGTTATCGCAAAATGCGCAAGGCACGGGCTAATTTTTCCATTTCAAGTGAAGGTTGAGGTTATTTATTGACTAAACACCGTGAGATGTCAAATATTTACTGGCGCAGCTGAGTATTTTGCAAGCGTAGGGATTAAAATAGACCAATTCCTGCGCCCCCTTATCGCGGCGGCTAGTTGCTAAGTGCCCGAATCGCCTGAGTAGTGCGGCTGATGGCTAGCGAATACCCATGACAATCGACAAGAAAACGCTATCAGAGCGCGACATTTGTAGCAAGTACATAACACCAGCGATAACGTCAGCTGGGTGGGATTTGCACACTCAATTTCTTGAAGAAGTTAGGCTTACGGCTGGCAGGATCATTGTCCGCGGCACGATGCATACACGCGCTGAGTGCAGTCGTGCAGACTATGTACTCTACCACCAACCGAACGTGCCTATCGGCATCATCGAAGCAAAGGATAACAATCACAGTGTGGGTCACGGAATGCAGCAAGCGCTGCGTTACGCAGAAATGCTTGATTTACCCTTTGCCTTTTCGAGCAATGGTGACGCTTTCTTATTTCACGATAGAACTGGTCAGTCCGTGCCAGTCGAAAGCCCGGTAGCGTTGAACGCGTTTCCCGCACCGGCTGATTTATGGACTCGGTTTTGCGCCTGGAAAAATATAACTCCCGATGTCGAAGCAGCCATCGAAGTACCGTATTACGACGATGGTTCTGGGAAGAGCCCTCGGTACTACCAAGTGACTGCTATCAACCGAACGGTTGAAGAAGTCGCTCGTGGTAGGAATCGGCTGCTGCTCGTGATGGCAACCGGTACTGGCAAGACATACACAGCGTTCCAAATTATTTGGCGACTCTGGAAATCAAAGCGCAAGAAACGCATTCTTTTCCTAGCCGACAGGAATATTTTGGTTGACCAGACGAAGAACAATGACTTCAAGCCGTTCGGCGCAGCGATGACAAAAATTACGAATCGCGATATCAACAAGGCCTACGAGATCTACCTTTCGCTCTATCAAGCCGTCACTGGCTCGGAAGAGGAGCGCAATATTTACAAGCAGTTCTCTCCGGACTTTTTTGATTTGATAGTTGTTGACGAGTGTCATCGAAGCAGTGCTCGGGAAGATTCTAACTGGCGCGAGATTCTAGAGTACTTCAGTTCGGCAACGCAAATCGGACTGACGGCGACGCCAAAAGAGACGAAGGATGTGTCGAATATTGCTTACTTTGGTGAGCCAATTTACACATACAGCCTGAAGCAGGGAATCGAGGATGGATTTCTTGCGCCGTACAAGGTCATTCGCATTGACTTCGATAAGGATCTGGAAGGCTGGCGTCCAGAGCGTGGGAAGACTGACAAGCACGGCGAAGTGATCGAAGATCGCGTTTATAACCAGCGCGACATTGACCGGAAGCTTGTCTTCGACGAACGAACACTACTGGTGGCGCGTAAGATTACCGAATATCTTGAAGCAACGGATCCGTATCAAAAAACGATTGTTTTTTGTGAAGATATTGAACACGCAGAGCGAATGCGGAGCGCATTGGTTAACGCCAATCCCAAACGAGCTGCAGAAAATCGGAAGTACGTGATGCGCATCACCGGGGATGACAATGAAGGAAAAGCCGAGCTAGATAATTTTATCGATCCGGAGAGCAGATATCCTGTCATTGCAACGACATCAAAACTGCTCAACACAGGGGTCGATGCCCAGACCTGCAAATTAATCGTTCTTGATCAGCGAATCCAGTCCATGGGTGAATTCAAGCAAATCATCGGACGAGGAACCAGAATCAACGAGGATTATGACAAGTATTGGTTCACGATCATGGACTTCAAGCGCGCCACAGAATTGTTCGCAGATCTTGCCTTTGACGGCGATCCCGTGCAAATCTATGAGCCGCCGTTAGATGGTACACCAGTACCACCTGAATCGGACGATAGTGCAAATGCAAATGAAGATAACACCAGTGGTGGTGTTCTAGGCACATCGGACAACGACAGTCAAAGAGGTGGTGGTAGCATCAAATATTACGTGGATGATGTTCCTGTGATGATCGTGAACGAGCGGATTCAATATCACGGTCCCGATGGCAGCCTGATAACACAATCCATGCACGATTACACTCGTGGACGCGTCGAGAATGAGTTTGCTTCTCTCGATGAATTCGTTCGCAAATGGAGGTCAGCCGACAGGAAGCAAGCGGTCATTGATGAACTCGCTACGCAAGGCGTGATGTGGGAACCGCTCGCAGAAGAGGTCGAACGAAAGTTGGGTAAATCGCTCGATCCTTTCGATCTCATTTGCCACGTGGCATTCGGACAGCCTCCAATGACTCGCGCGGAACGCGCTAGCAACGTGAAGAAGCGCAATTACTTCGGCAAATATAGCGAACAAGCACGGCGCGTCATGGAGGCTTTGCTCGACAAATATGCCGACGAGGGAATCGGGCAGGTGGAAGACATGAACATTCTTCAGTTAGATCCATTCAACAAGGTGGGCACGCCACTGGAAATCATTCAAGCATTTGGTGGCAAACCGGGTTATCTAAGAGCAATCAAAGAGCTGGAAGAGCAGTTATACGCAGATGGAAAGACAGGAGGATAGATGGTCACAACAGGTCTAATCAAATCCATTCAAGACATCATGCGGAAGGACGTTGGTGTCGACGGCGATGCACAACGGATCGGACAGTTGGTGTGGATGCTTTTCCTCAAAATTTTTGATGATCGCGAGAAGGAGTGGGAATCGCTAAACGAAAACTACAAGTCGCCCATCCCCGATGCATTTCGTTGGCGCAGTTGGGCAGCGAACGACGAAGGAATGACAGGCGAAGAACTGAAGGATTTTATCGATAACAAGCTCTTTCCTGCGCTGCAGAATCTTGAGTCGCCGAGCAAGAATCAACAAGCTTTTGTGATCAGAAACGTATTTGAGGATGCGTACAACTACATGAAGTCTGGCCAATTGATTCGGCAGGTGATCAATAAGATCGAAGAAGGAATTGATTACAACAAGGCGCAAGAACGTCACACTTTTGGCGAGATCTACGAACAAATTCTGAAAGATCTTCAAAGCGCAGGGAACGCAGGAGAGTATTACACTCCCCGAGCGATTACTGAGTTCATGGTGCGCATGGTAAATCCGCGGCTTGGTGAAAAGGTTCTGGACCCCGCTTGTGGGACAGGCGGCTTTCTCAGCGGTGCCATCGAGCACATGAGAAAGCAGGTAAAGACGACCGCGGATGAAAGACGCCTTCAAGCAAATATCTTCGGAGTCGAAAAGAAGCCATTACCGCATTTGTTGTGTATTACCAATATGATCCTGCATGGCGTCGACGTACCGACAAACATCCGACACGATAACACTCTTGCCAAACCGCTAATCAGTCATACTCCGAAAGATCGTGTGGATGTCGTTCTTACAAATCCTCCGTTTGGTGGCATGGAAGAAGACGGTATTGAGAGCAACTTCCCGAACGCTTACAGAACCAGAGAAACAGCAGATCTTTTTTTGGTGTTAATCATGCACTTGCTAAAGCCCGAAGGGCGGGCAGCTCTCGTGCTACCTGATGGCACCCTGTTTGGTGAAGGCATTAAGACGCGAATTAAGGAACATCTTTTAGAGAGGTGCAATCTACACACGATTGTGAGGCTCCCAAAAGGGGTGTTCAGTCCTTACACAGGAATCAATACCAACTTATTGTTTTTCACGAAGGGTATTCCCACTAAGGAAATTTGGTATTACGAGCACCCATATCCGTCCGGTGTGAAGAGCTACAACAAGACAAAACCCATCCACATTGATGAATTTCAACCCGAAGAGATGTGGTGGGGAAGCGAATATGATTGCTTTGCTGCACGTGTTGAGAACCAGTACGCATGGAAGGTGGGAATCAATGAGATTAGGGCACGGAATTACAATTTGGATTTGCAAAATCCGCATTCTCCCGAGATGGAATCGCACGACCCGGGCAAACTCCTCGCTGATTATCAAAAGATGCAATCACACATTACGTTGCTCAGGGATCAGCTTAGGGACGTAATCGCAGAAGCCCTTGAGGTGCGCCAATGACGCAACTACTAACGGATAGTCTTAGCGTCGTTGCTGCTTCTCCGAACGGTATTAAAAAACTCCGACAGTTGATCTTGAGATTGGCTGTGATGGGCAAATTGGTGCCTCAAGACTCCAGTGATGAACCAGCAGAAAAACTTCTAAAGCGTTTACGCTCTGGGCGGCAAGCTCAGCTGGAGAATGAAGCTGAAAACAATCCTGAGTGTCGAACCGTACTTAAGAAACTGGCTGGATTAACCGAAGCCAATTGCCCATACTCCATTCCTAAGTCTTGGTCTTTCGTAAGACTCCTCGATTGCGCAAAAATGGTCGTGGACTGCCATAACAAAACAGCTCCCTATGCCAGGGCCGGTGTTCCGATTATTCGAACCAGCAACATTCGAGATCGCAAGTTCAGGTCTGCTGATCTGAAATATGTCACGCACGAAACGTATGCCCTTTGGTCGCGCCGGTGCCCGCCTGAGCCAGGGGACATAATATTCACGAGAGAAGCTCCCATGGGTGAAGCGGCAATTATTCCTGATGGGGAACGCTACTGTCTAGGACAGCGCACAATGCTTATTCGTCCGATGCACGAATACACTAACAAGCACTATCTTTTGATAGCACTAACCGAGCCCGGGCTGCTAGAACGAGCGTTGCCGTCAGCTGTTGGTTTGACTGTAAAACATTTCAGAGTTGGAGACGTTGAAGAGTTAGTCATTCCACTTCCACCTCTAGCCGAGCAGCACCGCATTGTCGCTAAGGTCGATGAACTAATGGCTCTATGCGATCAGCTGGATTGTTCTCTGCGAGATGCCGAGGCTGTTCACGTAACGCTCGTCCAAATTCTATTATGCGCATTAACTGCGGGCGAACCGCAAGAATTCTCGAACACTTGGAATCAAATCAAGGATAACTTCGATGTCCTGTTCGCAAGCTGCGAAAGCATGGTCTTCTTGAAGAGAACGATAATCCAATTGGCGACAATGGGTAGGTTGGGTACCCATCGCATGATTGATGAGCCTGCATCCTCTGTGATTGAGTTAATTCGGGAGCGGAAGGCGAAACTAAACGGACCTGGTCAACGGACAAAGGAAAAGCCTTTACCTCCAGTAGACGAAGCTGCGGTGCCGTATAACTTGCCCGCTGGATGGGTTTGGGCGCGAATTGGCGACCTAGCCTTAAAGACTGATTATGGGATCTCCGAAAAGACATTCGAAATGACTGATGGTGTGCCTGTCCTTAAGATGGGTGACATTCAAGACGGGCGCGTTGTCCTGGGCGTGAAAAAAAAGACGCCTGAAGAATGTGTACCAGCAGACTTGTTCCTCAAACCGAACGATCTTTTGTACAACCGTACAAATAGTGCGGAGCTGGTTGGAAAAACGGGTTTGTTCGATGGACCTGCGAACAAGTACACGTTTGCATCGTACCTTATACGGATACGAGTTCCTGATGATCTTCTGCTTCCGCAATATCTCAACCTAGCTATGAATGCGCCTAACTTTAGAGAGACTCAAATAATTCCGCACGTTAAGCAGCAATGCGGACAGGCCAACGTCAACGGCACGATAATGCGAAACATGCTGGTACCAGTTCCGCCGACGGAAGAACAAAGGCGAATAATTGCAAGAATTGATCGACTCTCGAAGCTTTGCGATGAGCTAGCAAATATCTTAAGCGAATCATCAGCTTTCCGTGAAACAGTTTCCG
>CAZRMH010000425.1:0-7099 GCA_964600935.1 uncultured Candidatus Obscuribacterales bacterium | reverse complement strand
GGTCCGGAACCGTCTTCGTCGAATGGCGATTACACACCGTCGGAATCGAATGTCACTAAACATTGGCGCATCGGCGTCCGCGCAAAGGATGGGGAGCGCGAAATACCTTGCTTGAAGTGGGTCGCACCCTGGTACGTTGATACCACGGATGGTGTGTGTGGACCGGTGAGCTGGAAGATGAATAAAAACGTTCTGAACACATTGTTTGGAATGCGTGGTTTGACGACAGAGGAAACCAAAACTCTTCCAGTTCTTTTGCATTCGCTCGGGCTGACTGAAATGATTCCGATGCCTCCTGAGGCGGGTGAAGTCGAGCGGCGACTTGTCGAGCCCGTTTCCAGTCTCGGCGTCCAGGCACTGGTTTGCCAAACTGACGTAAGTATTGGTGATGAATTGATTGCCAGGCAAGGGGAGCGATTACGTGTTGCAGTCGTCTCAGCACATTTCCCTCGAGCCATCAAGGAACCGTTTTTATCGGAAGATGGAAAATTAGTTGTAGAGGCTTATGATAAGTCGGTTTTAAACCATAACATCGAACAGCTGACGGCGCTGGGATTCACGCGAGTCTCGGCGTTCAGGTTTGGCAAAAAGGATTCGCCCGATCAATCATTTTTCGTGGCAAAAGACATGGTCGATTGGGTGAATGTTGACCATGAAGCCATCGAACAATTGCGCTCTGAGGGCTGGGCCATCTCTTCAGAGACGGAATCAAAGCTTTTGCCTATCGAGGTTGATTCGGATTCTATGCAGTTTGAAGCCAAGGAAGATGGCAACTGGTGGTTTTCACTGGCTTTGAATATCGAAGTCAATGGCAAACGTGTGCCGCTTCTTCCGTTTTTAATTTCAGCAATTCAGTCATTACACCGGTCCTCTTCTATTGGAGATTCAATCGAGTCTCTTAATCATAACGGCAAGTTTATCGCGGCGCGAGCAGATGGAACTCTCATAAGTTTGCCTTTCGAAAGAATCAAGTCTGTGCTGAAATTTGTTCAGGAGTTTATCGAAAAAGGTTTGAGCCCGGATAAACTTCCATTGGCTGAAGTCGCTGAAATCCTCGATGATGAGACGCTCTTGCCTTCGAAATGGATTGGCATCGATAAAATCGTCAGCCTTGTCGATCGATTAAAAGCAATAAAGACTTTGACACCAGTGGAGCCACCAGAAGATTTTCGCACCACATTGCGTCCATATCAGTTGGAAGGATTGAGCTGGCTGCAGTTCATGGCGAGAAACGAATTCGGCGGTATTCTCGCTGACGACATGGGACTTGGAAAAACCGTTCAACTGCTTGCTCACCTCTGTTTGGAGAAAGAGAGCGGTCAGCTAAAGGCACCATATTTGGTGATTTGTCCAACCAGTGTCTTGCCGAACTGGCTGTCTGAAGCAGAGCGATTTGCGCCACAATTGAAAGTGGTAGCGTACCACGGGATGGACAGAGCCTCAGTTCTACCGCAGGTCAGGACTGCGGATCTTGTCATTTCTACTTATCCACTACTGAGCCGTGATGGTGACACTCTCAATTCGATTGAGTGGCACGGAGTTGTTCTGGACGAGGCTCAGGCTATTAAAAATCATACGACTCAACTCGCGAAAGCGGCTCGAGCATTGAGAGCCAGTCATCGATTTTGTCTAACCGGTACACCGATTGAAAATCATCTTGGTGAGTTATGGTCGCAGTTTCAATTTTTGCTTCCCGGTTTGCTTTCTGATCACTCGACGTTTAAACAGTACTTCCGCGACCCAGTCGAAAAACTCAACGATCACTCGCGAAGACTTCAGTTGACCAGACGAATCAAACCATTCATCGTTCGCCGCACAAAGCAGGAAGTGGCTGCTGAGTTGCCCGACAAGATGGTGATCGTGCAGAACGTCGAGCTTGAAGGGGCTCAGCGTGACCTTTATGAAAGCGTTCGACTGGCTACAACCAAGCGGGTTAGAGACGAGATCAAAAAGAAGGGTTTCAAACAAAGTCGCATTATGATTCTCGATGCACTTTTGAAGTTGCGGCAGACATGCTGTCATCCAAAGCTTGTGAAATTAGAGGCCGCAGCAGGAACCGATCAGAGCGCGAAGTTAGAGCTGCTTATCGAAATGCTTCTGCAATTGACGCAAGAGGGACGCAAAATTCTTCTGTTCTCACAATTCACCAGCATGCTCGAAATCATCGCTTCTGAGTTGAAGAAAAACGCACTCGAGTTTGTTACTCTCACTGGTGATACCAAGGATAGAACCACTCCGGTTCGTAACTTTCAAAATGGCGATGTGCCCATATTCCTAATTAGCTTGAAGGCCGGTGGAACTGGACTCAACCTCACCGCAGCCGATGTCGTTATTCACTACGACCCCTGGTGGAATCCAGCCGTCGAAGAACAGGCGACCGACCGGGCCCATCGCATAGGGCAGACTAAGAAGGTATTTGTCTATAAACTGATTGCCAAAGGCACGATCGAACAACGTATGCTTGCCCTGCAGGACAGTAAGCGCGCCCTCGCCGGTAGCATTTTCGATGAAGCTGGCAATACCGGCCAAGCCTTTACCGAGGATGATCTCGAGGCTTTGTTGCGTCCCATCGACGATTCCTGAATTGCTTGATACTGACAACCTGATTGCAGTTTAATGATTAAACCGATAATAATTCGATCTTAAAATCGATATAGCTTGTACACTATCCGCAGCTAATAGATAGCTGTGAGTCCCCTCTGCTGAGGTTCTTTATGTCATTCCTTATGGGTCTGGCCGTTATATTAGTCGCAACAGCCGCCGCGGCATGGATTAATGACAATACGTCATTGGGCGGGCAGTTAGAAGAGTAGCCTAATCCGTTGAAATAGGCTCCGTCCCGAATTTTGTTTTGAATAAACCCCCAGTACCTAAAATCGCGACTAACAGAGCGATTCTGATTCCGATTCGCGGTAACAGACCGGCGCCTGGAAGCTGGACTATCAGCGCTATGGTCAGGCTGCCGATGACGAGCTTGATAAAGGTGGCGACGCGCGGGTGTGTGGTTAAGTAGGCCGATTTTGCGATATTTCCGCGGGTCAGTCCTTCACCGATCAGTGATACACCGACAGCGAGACCGGCAAGGACAGCCAGTTGCCAGAGAGCGATGAGCGCCGTGGCCAGGGCCTGGGCAATTACGATCTGGTCGATTATCCAATAACTGGTACCAACGATCATTCCAATCATGATCGATTTGCCTAAACAGCCCCAGAACTGCCTTCTGCAACATTCCTGGGCGACAGCAATCTGTTTTGGAAACAGTGCGCAGCCTGCTAATCCAAAGAACATACAAAATAGGAATGTGGGAACGAACGGTTTTCGGTCATGAGCCCATCGCTGAAAGGCGAGGAGTGGACGACGTTTCTGGTTTTTTCTTGCGTGAATGATCGCGTCCTGCCATTTTTGCGGAAGCATTCGAGCAAAGAACCCCAGTCTTTTTGATTGGAGGGTATTGAAAGATTGCTCGTCATCTTGCTGCAGTTGCCCCTGTAAGAGCGCTGCCTCGTTGACGTCTCGGACATGGGGAATTTCTGATTGTGGCGCGATATCGCCGGAGTCGGTCATCTCACCGGTTTGATCGGATGTGGGCGCGGATGACTGTTGTGGAACTTCCTGAGCCTGGTCTTGTGGTGTTGCCTGGGCGAGCTGAAGTTGAGCGCTCGAGGCCGGCTGAGTGGTAGTAAAACAGAGGATGATTGCCAATGCAACTGTCACTATATTTGATGGCAGGCACGCCAACGTCTTAAACCGCAATTGTGTTTTGAACTGCAGCGACGCACGCAGGTCGCCGCTCCTACGCTCGCGGGTGAAGGTGTTGGCGTTAGAATCGCTCCCGGTCGTTGAAATTCGACCGAGCCCGATTTCTAGCGGCGGCGTAGAAGCGACGTCCGGCGTCGCCATGGCATCAAGTTTCACTGTGTGTGAAAGTGTCATATCACCTGTTTTTCTCGCTTCGGCTCAGCAATTAGCAGCTTCAGCACGACCATCGTTGCCAGTCCGACGACCCAGGAACCCAGCCCCCAGACGGATTCATAACCATCTACAAAAAGTGTGACATAGAAAAATAGTGAGATTGCGGCTCCATAAACTAGCCACGAAAGACGATACTGTTTGGCTTTGTCCTCCTGTTCGACACTCCGCATAATGCTCTGCGTGAGACCCTCGGACACGTCAAATTGAGGAAGTGCTTGCGCCATGTTGACTAGATCTGTTGTTTGAATGAGCCATTTTCGGCATGACGAACAAGTCTCCACATGGTCATGAGCCGTTTCGCCATTAGCGAGAAAACTGTTTGCTTTCGCGATATCTGGCGCTGCATTCGAAGGCGCTGATTCGGCAAGCTCCGACAAGAGTTCGCGAACTTGCTCACATTTACTGTGTTTAGATTCATCCATTGTTTTCACCATTCGCTCTTGCCATTCTATCTTCAATCATTTAGGCACCGCCAGTGGTTCAGAAAGTATTTTTCTCAGATTTTCTCTTGCTCGAAAGAGTAGCGATTTCACTGAACTTATTGATAGGTCGCTGATCTCGGCGATCTCTTCGTAGGGCAGATCGTGTTGATAGCGAAGTACAAAAACTTTGCGTTGCGCTATCGGCAATTTTCCAAGCGCTTCGAAGAGCATATGCTGTGAAACTCTCCACTCGACCTCTTGTTCAACATCCTCTGTTGATGCCGGTTCTGCCTGTGGGTTTTGTTCGAGCAGTTCTTCCAGCGATTGCTGCCCTTTGCGATCGCGAAGCTGATTCAGTGATGTGTTGGTTGCAATTTTCAAAAGCCATGGTTTGAAACTTTTGCTTGTATCAAAGCTAGGAAGCGCTTTGTACGCTTTCAGGAAAGTGTCCTGGGTTAAATCTGACGCTGACTCGTGGCTGCGAACCATTTGAAAGATTATGTTGTAAACCAACTTTTGATAGCGACGGACCAGCGTTTCGAAAGCTTTATTATCGCCCGAGCGGGTCTTTCCGACGAGGTCTGCGTCGGAAAGTGTAGTCGCATCGGTCGCTTTCCTCTGGTTATTCACTTGACCCGCGGTCCATTGCATCAACCGGCTCTGAGGCCATAAAGAGCCACTTCCTAGCATATATACCTCGCTCACCAAAACCGTCGATTATTCGGTCGCTCGCATCCATCCCAGTCGCGGATTGTTGGTCAATATTCCTTTGAGCCGGTTTGACACAATCTTTTTCTGTTCCTTGTTGAGCACGGCTCGTGCTTCGAGGATGGTGTTGAGTCGTTTTTCTTGAATTTGCGTTCTGATTGTTTGGATTTGGTCGATTTTGCTTCGAATCGCTTGATCAGACGTTTTTTCATCAGCGATCAAGTCAGACAGCTCCATCAAGTCTTCGCGAATCTGGTTGCGAAGCGGTCGGGCCTCATCCAGTTGCCTGGACAACAATTTAGATAGTTTTGTTTGTTGCTCATCACTTGCTTCGATCAGGTTGAAGAAACGCCTTTTAAAACGATTGGTCAGAGCCTGTTCGAGCTCCGGGTCGATTAACGATTGAGTCATTGTTTTCTCTGCCCATGCTGGGACGAACTGCGATATCGTCAGTCCTGCCACTGTCAAAAGTCCGATTATCACGACGGTTGGCTTGGTCGCCCTACTGATTCTAGATTTCATACTTCCCGCTCCAATGTTGGTCCTGAACACGTCGCCAACTCCCTTCGTTGACTAATACACGCAGGTTATCGAAAAGTTGCGCCTAACTTTCCATTTTTCTGCGCTAGCTTGCGACGTGCTATAAAATCAGGAAAAGAATGATTTCCTGAATAGATCGGTTTAAAAATGAGCAACGATAAAATCGTCAAGACGAAAGAAGAATGGCAGAAGCAGCTTGATGAGCAGCAGTATCATGTCGCTCGCGAGAAGGGAACAGAGCGTGCCTTCACTGGTAAATATTGGGACAGCAAAGACAAGGGGCGCTATTTGTGCGTGTGCTGCGACAATGAGCTGTTTCACTCGGACACGAAGTTCGATTCCGGCACGGGCTGGCCTAGTTATTACCAACCTATTAATCCGGATGCTGTGGAAACTGAAGAAGACCGGGCACTGTTTATGAAACGGGTCGAAGTGCATTGCGCTCGCTGCGATGCGCATCTAGGGCACGTCTTCGAAGACGGTCCTAATCCCACGGGCTTGCGTTATTGCATCAACTCAGCGTCATTGAAATTTGAAGGCGATAAATAAATCTTGCACCGCTAGTGGTGCGGATGAGCTACGGCGTTGCCATGCGCAGAGAACTGTAGATTCCTAGAATTCTTGCTTTAGTTGCGGCTTCTCGGATGGCTGTCCAAATGCCCTGGGTCTGCTGGTTAGAACCCAGTTCCAGTTCCAAAATGTAACGGTACTGCCAGGTGCGTTCCGGGATGCAGAGCGGGATGATGTTGCTGACTTTGGCGTTATGCCTGCCGATCGTGGCAGCGACGAATGATGCGAATTCAACCGTGTCAGGGTCTAGCTCGACGCAGCAAGTGAGCTTTGGTCGGGCGGGGAAATTCCTGGTCACGGCGTCCATTGCCACAGCCACCGGCGCGATGATTCCGAATCGCGTTTCATTATGACTGAAGTCCTCGATATCTTTGGCGAGGATAGACAGTCCTGTAACGCGCGCGGCGGGCTCGCCGGCGATGGCTACGATAGTTGGGTCATTGGCTTCTTTTACATGAAATGCAGCGCCGCTGGTATCCCAAAATCCAGTCGGTTGGATCCATGGACGTTGGTTTAAGAAATTGATGCATTGCTTCAATGCCACTGGATGTGATATCACAATCCTTACTTGCTGAGGATTGGTGTTCGGTAATCCGATCAGCTGGTGATGCACTGGCACGTAGACATCAGTTATGAAAGAAACTTGATACTGAAGGCTTAGTTCCCATGACGGCATGATGGCGCCGACCGAGGAGTTTGCCAGTGGTATCACGCCGAACTGACTGGCTCCGGTGGCCACGCGCTCGAACACTTCTTGAAACGTGCGCGCCGAATTGAATGAGATGTTCAAATTTTTGGCTGCGTCTGATTCGGTCGGCAGACCGAGTTCCTTTCCTCGTTTAGCCAGAAACAACCGCGCCGCTACGTGACTGTATGCCCCAGGCGCT
>CAZRMH010000424.1:0-7179 GCA_964600935.1 uncultured Candidatus Obscuribacterales bacterium | reverse complement strand
ATCGGTTAGACGGAAAGTTTTTGATGAAGAGAGATTGGAGTAAGCAAGATAAATGGCTCGGGCGGAGCCTTGTTCAAAAATCTATCTGAAGCTTTGGTCGTTAATGGAAAGTGAGGATCGTACTCTTCTGCTGTTGTCGTTGGAAGCTCTATTTCCTCACCAAATCCGAATTCTGCAAGTGCTATTTCTGAGTATGTCTTTTCGAAACAGCACGTTTTTGAGTGACCGCAGTCAAAACACTCATCGATCATTATCTCGATTGATGTCTTAATGGCACCGTATGAGACTGACTGTTGAACCGGATTTGTGCAAACACATGACAGCCAATTCTCCTTCGCGAAGAAGAAGAACGTCAGCAGCAAAATGCAAATGACTTTGGTTTTCATTCCAACATACAAGAGTCTGTCCAGCCCCTAGTCTCGCATACAAATACAAAGTTTGTGTCAACGTATTTTGCGAATTTACAGTTCAGCATTTATATCTACGTCTGACTATTTCGAAGACCGGCATGAGCAGCTGCTATCCGTCCCAGTGGGAGAAGCGTTGTGGAACGATTTGGAAATGAATCTCATTCCAATAATTCGTGCAAAGCGAGCAAGACGCCGATGCGTTGCTCAGAATTAGCGTTTACAGTTGCACCGCTGATGGTGTTAGATTTATCAATCAGATCAGAACTACTTGCTCTTTATTTATATATGGTTTGGAAAAACGGCATGAGAAGCGCGTTTTGGTTGGAATGGTTTTCATTCCTTTGGAAATTTTCTTCATGTCCGGCGTGGTATAACGAAAAGGGACTACAATTTTGCGGCTTCCACTTCGAAGTTCCTTTTGCATGCGAAAACTGCTCAGCCTTTTTCTTTTATGTATCATCGCGATAAGCGCGCTATTGCCGCGCCTGTGCGAGTGTTCGTATATGGAAGCCAGCGCCATACAACAGGATACGCTCGATCTGAGAATTGCAGCGGACGAACTTTGTGATGATTGTGGTCATGCTAGAAGTTGCTGTTTTTCTAAACCTCAAGTTCCCGGAGCCTTGATCACGAACGTCGAAAACGCGCTCTGGGCGTTTAACTTCAGTGTGTTGGCCGCGTGGATATCAACGTTTGATTTCACTGATAATTCTGCGCCTGAATATTTACTGGGTCGAAGCGTTCTTCCTGCAATCGCTAAATGGCCTTGCTCGAAGTCTTATCTTGCCAAGCAATCACTTCTGATTTGAATCGCTGACTAATCGATCTAATTCGTTCGTTGGAATGTCTAACGACGAAGTGATCGGACCACGTCTTCACACTCACTTATGGACTTGTCTCTCCGCTGCGTTGATACACGCAGTGGTTGCCCAAGCAATCTCTCAGCATTCAAATGGATACCCAGATAAAACATCCCTATTGGGACTTGTATTCGCGTCTTGTCGCGCTCGAAAACAGATACTCAACTTTCTCGGGACGAGCGGACGTTATGAAACTCGCTCGGGAAGCGGAGTTCTCTTTGACGGATACGTTGAAATTAGGAGCATGGCTATCGTGTCCGCTTCCGAACTTCAGCATCGTCAACAGGCTTTTCTTCTGCATTCTTCGAGAGCGATATGCATACTCGGCACTATCCCCGGTGGCACTGGATACGCTGGCGTCGCTCACTCCGATTGTCGAGTTGGGAGCCGGAAACGGCTACATCACTTGGCTCCTTCGACAACTGGGAGCAGATGTTGTCGCTTTTGATGCGTTTCCTGTGGAGGAAGGAAAGAACTGGTTTTTCAACACTCGATTTGGTTTGCCGACCAAGAGCGGAAAGAGTTGGACGTCCGTAGATAAGGGCGACGCTCGGAAGCTGGTGCCGCTCTCGAATAGAACGTTGTTGCTCTGTTGGCCGCCGAAGAACTCAATGGCGCTCGACAGTCTTCGTTATTTCGAAGGGCCGAATTTAGCTCTTATTACAGACCGCACTTGTTGCGCGAGTAAAGCCTTTTACATCGAGCTTGAGCGGAACTGGACGTTAGAGTACACGGGTGAAACCGGCAGCTGGTCTTCTTGTCACGTTGAGACTATGGAAATTTACACACGAAAAGAGAGCGCGAATCAGTAAATCGTTACCACCACCTATGGTGTCGTGAGGAACACAAATGGAAACAAGGGTAAAACTACCGCGAAGTTGCAGAATAATTCTCAAGATGATGAATCATCATGAGTTGTTGACTGCTCAAGCTATCTACAGTCGCATGCGGTCTGCAAACCCTAAAGCGCCCGGACTTTCAACAACGTACAGGTCTTTAGAAATTTTAGTAAGAGAAGGACATGTTCAAGTTATAGATCTTGGTGATGGTGAGAAGCTCTATGAAGTCGTCAATCAAGGTGAGCATCACCACCACTTGATTTGCAATGTTTGCGGCACCAGTGTCCACATGGACGAGTGTGCTATTGAAGACTTTCGCAATATTCTGGTCGATAACTACGGCTTTCAAGTCGCGGTTCATCGAATGGAGATATTCGGAACATGTGAACAGTGTTTGAAAAAACGCTGACTGCCGAACTCTCTATTAACTACTAAACGTTTTGAAATACCTTGTCCGCAGCCTTTTTCGCCTCATCGCTCTTTCCATTTGCTCTGAGATCGTTGAGAATAAAAGCCATTTTTGAATCGGTTTCAGACGGACCAAATGAGATCGATCCGTCTGAACCGATGTTTGCTGGTGGTAGTGCTCCTTTTGAAGTATCGTTTCCGAGGAATCCTTGTTGAGCGATATTGAAGTCGTGGCCAAGAAGCTCGTTGAAAAACACACCGAGCTGACCAACTCCTTTATCGCCGGCGGATTTGTCTCCGCCGCCATGGTGATCACCTGACTCACACATTACTTGTTTCCTTTATCGATTTTTAGTAACTGGAATGGTGACCACTCCATGGCTAACAAAATTACTGTGCTAAAGACTTCGCTCCCTCAAGCGTGGCTTGTGATGCGACCGCATAGTTTTTAGCCAGTTCAGTACCGGTTGATGTGATTGCTCCTGTAATAAAAGAACCTAGTGCCTGAAAGAATGATGTGAGTAGACCGAGACCACCAGGCATCGCCGACATCGGTCCTGCCATCATGGACAGATCTCCACCAGGCATGAGAGAACTCTCTAAACCTGGCATCGCATTCATTCCGATATCACCTCCGGGTGGAGGTGTGAAGTTTATTCCATCAGGCACGATTGAGGCCTGATTGAATTGATTCATCGCGGGACCGGCATCCGGTGCGGTGATTTGATCGTTGAAACTGGACCATTCCTCAAGTCCAATTGATTCGCTGAGGCGAAGAGTATTGTCTGTAACCTGGAAGGCGCCTTCGGCACCGCCTTCTGAACTGCAAAATAGCATAAGTGGTAATGGTTCTCATTCCGAGTGGGGAATTGCTTGGAATGCTCATGCTAAGCGGGTTTGCGGGGATTGTCAACAGGAATTTGTTGATGAAAATTTGTATGCTATATAGTGACTGGGAGCGCAAAAAGGTTCTTCGTAGCCGTTCTTGAAGCATAGTTGGAATGAAAACGATTCCAATTCCTAGATAAAATCAGCACCGACGGCATCGTCAATTCGTCATTTTATGTGCGCTTCCGATTCGATCGGCACCAGATATGGTATCTTCAAATTTACTGACGGCAAAAAATACTACTGCGGAGAAGCCTATGTCCAGCGAACATTCACATAGTCATGGTGACTTCAACGAGCTTAGAAAAAAGAGCAAGTCCGCAATGATAACGGTTCTTGTTCTCACGATCACTTACATGGCAATTGAGGTAATCGCTGGTATCTACACGGGAAGCTTGGCTCTGATAGCCGATGCCGGGCATATGCTCGGTGATGTGGCTGCATTGATTCTCGCGTTGATTGCTGTGTGGTTTGCCGGAAAAACTCCGAGTGTCAGTAAGACATACGGCTATTATCGAACTGAGATCTTGGCGGCACTACTCAATGGACTTGCTTTGATCGGGCTATCTCTCTACATTCTTTATGAGGCTTTCCAACGATTCACCCATCCACCCGAGATTCTTAGTGGTCCCATGTTTGGAGTTGCAGTCGGAGGATTAGTAATCAATCTGATCGCGATGAAGCTTTTGTCTTCATCCACCGATAATTCTCTCAACGCAAAAGCCGCTTATCTAGAGGTTCTTGGTGACCTGCTTGGATCGGTCGCTGTCATCATAGCCAGTCTAGTTATTATGTTTACCGGATGGAAGCTCGCCGATCCGCTCGTTTCAGGATTTATTGGTTTGATGATTCTACCGAGAACCTGGACGTTGATTCGCGAGTGCGTTCACATCCTCATGGAAGGAACACCGGCGCACATAGACATACAGAAATTGAAAGAGCGTTTGACTTCAGTTGTTGGCGTATTGAACGTGCACGACCTTCACGTTTGGACTATTACTTCTGGAAGAGACGCGATATCCGCTCATATTTTAGTTGAAGAAACCGTTCAACCCGACGCGATCCTCAGCGCCATCTCCGATATAGCCCAGGCGGAATTCAATCTGCATCATTCGACCCTTCAGATCGAACAGAAGGAATGCAAATCCGAGCAATGGGCCTGCATGACGGCTCAGTAGAACAGGATGGGACAACGATCCTTGATGGTTATCTCAAGCTAGTCATGATCGACGTGACGATTTTTTGCCAGCTTCTTCCAACCGGGTAAATGGTGCGATGCCAGAAGGAAGAAAATGATTCCTGTGGTCAGAATGCCCAGCAAATACATACCGAACGACATTGCCAAGCCGATTGATGCGCTTGCCCAAACTGTTGCAGCAGTCGTCAGTCCACTGACTTTGCCGTTCTCACGCATTATCACTCCGGCTCCGAGAAAACCCACGCCGCTTACAACCTGAGCAGCTATTCTGGTATCGACATTCGTGCCGCCCAATGCATGCATCGAAACTAAACCAAAAACGCATGCACCAAGAGCAACTGCTCCATAGGTTCGTATGCCTGCATCTTGACCATGGCGCTCACGTTCGAAGCCGACGATACCGCCTAGGAACGCTGCAAGCAGTGCACGGAATGCCATGACCAATTCCACTTCCCAATCCATATCAACGCTCCCCTGAAAGCACGAGTGAAGCGTTTTTACTCTCTACTTCGAGAGATTGTTTTGCTGACAATCTTATCGTCTCGCAGATTGCACCCAGCGGGAGGTCGTTCGGCAGATCATCGAAGGGGCGCTCCACTTCTTCTGCTAAAAGCTCCAGTGCAAATATAAAGTAAGAGCTGACTACCATTATCGCAATCGACCACCAGTGGAAAAGTGGCACGAGTAACCAGGGTAGGCACACTGAATTCAAGATCAACCCGAGCCACAATAGAACCTTATATGAGCCTGCAATCGGCGATTTCAAAATTCGCTCCGCGCCACCGCAGATGTCCATGAGGGTCTTGGCGTGTTGATCGAGTTGCAATTGTTCCCACTGATCGATAATGCCTTCTTTTCTCCAGCGCTTGAGTCGCTTGTAAATCTCTAGAGCGATAGCCGAAGGCGGATGTTCGATATCGACTGGAATAGACATTTGCGCAAGCAGCTCTGGATCTCTCAAGCCTCTGAGTTGGTCTTTAAGGCTTAGTGCGAATCCGGCTATCAGGGTAGCGAACTCTGCCCGCTGAGCCGGGTCTAGGTCTTCGGCATAACTCCTTGTTTTGAGTGCCAGGTTGCGGCTCTCATTCACGAGTTGACCCCACAACTTCCGTCCTTCCCACCAACGTTCGTAGGCGCTATTGTTTCGAAAAATAAGAAGAAGTCCTAGGACAGCGCTTATCGACATGGCCGCGTTTGCTTCGATTGTTTTCTTAGCTGGAAATCCGTGCACGTCTATCCAGCAAATGAACGCTGTGTAGATAGTTGTCCCGACGAGGATTTTCCAGAGAAGAAAACGACCGGGATCGAAGTGGTCGACGAATTTGCCGAGTTTTCTGCAAATGTTTTCTTTGGATAAATTCGAGTTTGTCACGCGTGGACTTCCTGTTTGTTTTTTTTCGACTGGAACTTTCTTATTCTTTAGGCTCGCGAGCGCTTGATCGAATAGAGCCCGCACCAGCAGCTATCTCATAAGGACTTAGTAGCTCATAACAAGCAAATGATTACGTCAGTAATGAAAATGAGTCCGATTATCATGCCAATTTAGTCGGCAATTCAGGCACTGTTCTGCGTCAAAATATTTTCCAAAATCAAAATCGGAAATCTTTGAAGAACCGCTCGGCAGGCGCTATTGGCTCATGATATCATCAATTCACAAAACACATATATGTTCGTCGGAAGTGTAAAAACTTCTTTGGACTAAATGATATTAGTGATGCCGCAGGTGGTGTCAATAGTAAGTGCATCGGGCGATGTGCTGTTTGAGCTTGAGTGTCTATTTTGAATCGCTTCGCCAGGTAAACATGAATTTCTCCCTCCGTGATTACAAAAAATTCTGGCTGGTGAAGCTCCTGCGTCGGAGGAGCGCATGTGCAGCGAGGTTTACTCATGTTTGTATTGTTCTCAGTTTGATCTTTTTTGTTTTCCATGGTGGTGAAGCGCACGCATCTCGTCGACTTTTGGATCAGGTTTCTACATCGGATGGCCCTGCGCCGAGTGGTAAGTTTTCTGTTTCCGGCTTTTGGACCAGCGAAACAACCGACGGTAAAGTCCGACCAGCGACAGGAAATATGCAGTTAGCGCAAAACGGACTGAACTTTTCTGGTCGTTCAAAGGACAACTACGGAAACTGCGTTATCAAAGGACGCCTTATGCCTCCTAATCAGATCTCTTTCGTCAAGCAATATGTGGGAGTGCGCGGCGAGCCCGTCAATCAGCCTCTTGCCTATGACGGCTACCTCACTCACGATAAGGACGCCGGACTGATTGCTAAGGGTCAATGGGTTATGACTTTGCCTGCTAATAAGTCAAGTCGACGCCCATCCATAACAAAACGAGGACATTGGAATGCTCGAATGGTCAAGCCGGTAAGCGTCAAGTCACCAGAGCAGGTAGGAGTCAAGATACAGGAGCCGGTTAGGTTGCCTCAGCCTGTCGCTACATTCCAACCTCAGCACTTCTCGGCGGAGCATGAGGTCAAGGCTGATGTTCAAGACAAGCTCGTCAAGCTGGTTATCGGGATCTTCGTAGTTGCGACGTTTGTACTAACGCTATCCGTGAGTATCTTCAAGCCTTCC
>CAZRMH010000423.1:0-7212 GCA_964600935.1 uncultured Candidatus Obscuribacterales bacterium | reverse complement strand
GCCCGAGAGCAGGGACGGTGGGGAGCTGATT
This sequence comes from uncultured Candidatus Obscuribacterales bacterium, assembly GCA_964600935.1. Taxonomy (GTDB): domain Bacteria; phylum Cyanobacteriota; class Vampirovibrionia; order Obscuribacterales; family Obscuribacteraceae; genus JADYXR01. The sequence continues at coordinate 7,181 of CAZRMH010000423.1, read as the reverse complement.
CATAATCCATACCTCGATGTCAATATAGTAGTGCGGGATTACAATTGCGAATTGAAAGAGCTGATGCCTATACAGGGCATCAGGCATTAATTACCGAGTCTTCTTTTTCATCATATCGTCCAATCTATCAAGCGCACCCGCTAACGAGACACGTTCAAAGTAATTCAAATCACCATCGGACATAGTGAACGCAGCCTTAGCGCGCTTGATCTTTTCCAATTCATCTTGAATTTCTTTTGCTTCGCCACCGTTCAATTTACCCGTCTTGATCGACGTGCGAATCAATTGTTCGACATTCTGTTGACGTTTATCAATGTCGCTCCATGCGAAGCTTTGCCCTTTCAATAACAAATCGACTTCCGAGTTTAGACGGTCGAGATCTCGGACCAGCGATTCAGTCTCTTCAAGGTCGTAACCACCTTGAGAGTGAGCGAAAGCAACCTTCGCCTTTTGCATGCGATTGAGTTCAGTCTTCAAAGTTGAGCCTGAGTTAACCGGGATTTTCTTTGCGGCAATTCCGTCGGTAATGCGCTTTGCGGTTTTCTCAATTCCATCATCTAATCCGGTCCAGCTGCGCTTTCCGCTAGCCAGGACGCTATCTATCGAAGCATTGAGTTTGTCCAGCTCACCTTTCAAAGTAGCCGATTCTGCAAAACTCAACCCATCTCCCGAATACCGGAAACTTAATTCCAATCGCGAGATATCTTCCAGTTTGGTCGTGAACTGATCGACTTCTTTCAGATTAATCGTCCCATCGACAACGGCATTCGCTAGCTTTCTATCAATGTCTTCTTGCATATGGGAGATATTGGGCAGAGCGACATGCGTGCTGCTCATCGAAGTTTCAACTCGAGCACCCAGTGCTTCGAGCAAGTAAGCGAGAGTGACTGATTCACCACGACTGATACCACCATCAGAATTATAGTCACGTTCTAAATTTTTGATACGCACAAGTTCTTTTCGCAGTTCTGCCGCATCTTCTGTCGTCATTTTGCCGGTGGTGACACCATTGGCGATGCGATTTTGAATTTCAAGAATGCGCCTATCCAAATCTGAAGATGCAATTTCTGCATCCTGGAACTCGTGTTTAACCTTAGCTTGCAGATTGCGAAGTTCATGCAGGTAAGTCAAGGCCTCATGCCGATCCCAACGTTCGACAGCTGTATTCGGTTCAAGAGCTCTAACGCGAGCCAACTCACCTTTCAGATATGTTGTTTCAGCATCAGTCAACTTCCCCGAGGCCGTGCCCTCGTTTATTTGTTCGGTCATCTGAGTCTTCAGCTCAGTTGCACTCACGCCGGTCGGGTTGTCTTTGATGGAGCGCTCGATTTTCGCTAACAATTGTTGAAATTCGATTGCTACCATGAGGCGTTCTCGATCGGTAAATGTCGCACCGGGAGATTTGTTTCCATTCATGGTGTTGACGATAGCATCGAACTCATCCATATATTTTTTGCTATCGTTGAACGTAAGCTTGCCACTCAAAAGACCGTTAACCAGGCGATCTTCAACGGTCGCTTGCAAAGCTTCCAACTTCGGAATTTCGACCGACCGATCGTGAAGACTGTCTGAAAGCTTTTGTGATAGGCGCTCAATTGAGGTCGCAACGTTCAACGTGGCGTCGAGCGGGTATAAACCCTCCTCGTCAGTTCGTTGGAAATTGCTCCACTTCGCAGACACGCGTCTGAACTCATCACTAAGCGCCAGCGCTTCGCCTTCAGTCAAGCGACCTTTCGATCGCCCTGCCGAGATACGGGTATCGATAGACTCAAGTCTCTGGTTTATTCCAGGCCAAGATTTAGACGTATCCGCGAGGCGTCTTTCGAGACCCGTCGCGATTTTCTCCAGTTGCAGCGAAAGCAATTTCTGTTCAGCAACGCTAAGATTTCCCTCTGACTTGGACCAGTCTTTTTGATCGGAACTCAGTTGCGCAAGTTGTTCTTTCACTTGAAACGTCTCAGCCAAAGTCAATTTACCTGACACCAAACCCCTTGCTGCTCGCGCCTCCAAGCGTTCCTTTCGTTTCAAGAAATCGGGTGAAACTGCCGTAGTCGTAGTAGAAAACTTATTAATCGACTCTGAGAGTTTTTCAAGATCGAGAGCCAATTCCAGAGTTTCTACACTGGTCAATGGTCTGCCAAATCTTTTGAGTTTCGCCTCTCTCTCCGAGATGCGTTGAAACTCAAGTTTCAATTGTTCGGCCTCTTTCGAATCAATTTTTCCCGAAGAAATTCCCTCGCCGATTCGCTTATCCAGTTCAGTTTGCAGTTTGTCGATATTCGGCAGTTGATACTGGCGATCGTGCATGGTTGCTTCCATGCGGCTGCTGATCGTATCAAGAGCTATAGACAGCTTCAAAGCCTCGGTATCGTTGATAATACCATCCAAATTAAAAGCTTCTTTTTGCAGCTGAACTCTGTTGATCTCGTAAGTAAACTCGGTTGCTTCCTGATCAGTCAATCGTCGGGACGAACGGGCATCCTGAAGGCGCGAATCGATCTCTTTCAATCTCGAATCGAAGTCGGTACTAGATACGGTGCGGTCGCGGAGTGATTGTTCCAAACGTCGACTTAGAGTGTCCAACTGGAAAACCAATTTCAAAGTTTCCCACGTCGACAAATTGTCGGAGGATGCTTTGAACGTCGATTCAATATCGGCAATTTTGTTGAGGTCATCGAGAAAAACTTGCGATTCCGCGCGCGTCAAACGCCCCGAGTTCACGGCTTCTTTGATTCTTCGCTCGAGCTGAGCCTGGCGCTGGTCGATATTGACAATGCTGCCGTTGGCAGGCATAAACTTCGAGATATCAGCACCAAAAGCAGCAGTCGTCGCCGTTGAAACGCTTATGGATAAAGCCAATAAAGCGGCTATGGGCTTAACGCGTTTCATGTTTTCCTCCTAGAAAATCCTGACTCTCGCCAGGTGCAGCGGAATCTCTTTGCAACACATTTTTGCAAAGCACATCATTTTACTGCACCGGACGGCTTCAGTGGTGTTTTTGATGGAGCCCTGCTCGCGCCAGTCCCCGGTGACGACGTCTTAGACAAATCTGCGTTTGGTTGACTGTTTGTTTGTTGCGTCGCTGGTTTAGATGTTTGATTCGTAGACTGATTGATTGTCTGTTTCGAAACAGTGGTGCTTGATTGTGGTGCAGACCGGAGGCTTGCCCCCTCCTTGCCGGAAGACAAATACGTGATTCTGTAAATCGCTCCGCCGTGATCGTCCGACACCAGCATTGCGCCATCAGGCATGATGCAAAGATCTACCGGTCGTCCCCAGGGTTCTTCGCCGACAAGAAAGCCATTCAAAAACGTTTCATACTTTGTCGGTTTGCCGTTTTCAAAAGAGACATTGGAAATCCTGTAACCGATTTTTTTATCTCGATTCCATGATCCGTGCTCAGCAATAAAGATAGTGTCACGATACTTCTTCGGAAAAACGTTTCCATTGTAGAAGCGCATACCGAGTGACGCGACGTGAGGACCAAGCGGCATAGCAACTGGCGTGAATGTCAGATTTTTAGGTGCCTTGATTCCGAACTCCGGGTCAGATGCGTTGTTTCCATATCTGTATGGAAAACCAAAATGCATCCCGCCTTTTGGTGCGCAATTGAGTTCATCGGGCGGAAGGTTGTCACCAAGATAGTCTCGGCCATTATCGGTAAACCAGAGTTCTTTCGTTTTCGGATGCCAATCAAAGCCGACTGTATTACGGATGCCTTTTTCATAGACTTCGAAATTGCTACCATCCGGCTTCATTCGCACTATTGAACCGAAGCGCTCGTCATCCGGTCGAACGCAAACATTACATGGCGCACCAATTCCGAAGTAAAGAAAACCATCTGGTCCGAATCGAATATAGCGCATGCCGTGCCATTCTTCTTTGGGCAGCTTATCAGTTACAAGAGATCCCTTGATGGCTTTGCCGTTTGTTTTTAGCTGCTGAAGCTGTTTTTCAATATTGTCATAGCGAGTAATCTTAGAAGTTTCGGCGACGAACAATGCACCATCGCGCACGGCCACTCCGTTGGGAGTATGCAAGCCCGAAAGAATTTTAATTACTTCGTCAGCCTTACCGTCACGATTGCGATCAGGAAGCGCGTATACCAGATCGATGTTCGTGCCGACGAAAAGCGTTCCCGCTTCACTCAAAACCATTTGTCGCGCCTTCGGCATGTTGTCTGCATAAACAGACACCTTGAAACCGGGCGGTGCTTTGAGATTTTGAGGCTCCGGCAAAGCCACTGATTTCTGCGTTCCACACCCGGAAAGCAGCGTAATGGCGAGGAGGAAAACAGCGCGACACGAAAGTTGCAGATATCTCACGAATCAACTCCGATAGTTCTACGCGAGAAAGCATACCTTATATACTATGATGATATGAAAACATGGGAAACGGGGCAGCTCGACGACGGCTAGAGCCCTTTCCAAGAGGGGGCATGGCTAGAAAAACCTTAGCCGGCGGCGGCTGGCAAGCCATCAGATACACGCTCAAAAAGGCCTGGCAGGTTGGTCCGTTGCGCCTGTGGAAACGGATGCGTTCGCAAAATGCGTGCAAAACCTGCGCACTGGGGATGGGCGGCCTGCAGGGCGGCATGGTCAATGAGGGCGGACACTTTCCAGAAGTCTGCAAAAAGAGTTTGCAGGCTCAAGTCGCCGACATGATTGGCGCATTGCCAGCCGATTATTTTGATACCCATGACCTGGAAGCTTTGAAAAAATTGACGCCCAAACAAGCAGAGGATGCTGGCAGAATCAGCTATCCGGTGATTCTCGAACCAGGCGCATCGAAGTTCCGAACGATATCGTGGAACGACGCCTTCACTCTGATCGCCGAACGCATGAAAGAGACGTCTCCGCATGAAGCGGCGTTCTACGCGTCCGGTCGCTCATCCAATGAAGCCGCCTTTTTATTACATTCATTCGCCAGAGTTTACGGCAGTAATCACACCATGAACTGCTCGTACTACTGCCACCAAGCCTCAGGTGTCGGATTGAAGATGGCGTTTGGAACCAGCACTGCGACAGTGGATCTGGACGATTTATCTCACACTGAACTCGTCTTTTTGATAGGCGCCAATCCAGCATCGAATCATCCACGACTGATGACACAGCTTGCAAATTTGCGCGGACGCGGCGGCGAAATCATTGTCGTCAATCCAATTCGAGAATCTGGATTGGAAACATTTTTCGTTCCATCGCAGGTCAAATCGATGCTCTTCGGATCGAAGATCGCAACTCAATATGTTCAACCAAAAGTCGGCGGAGATATCGCTTTCCTCGTTGGTGTATTAAAAGAACTGGAAGAGAAGCAACTAATTAAGTACGATTTTTTGGCTAAACACGCCGAGGGATACGAGAGCGTTATAGCGTATGCGCGCAATTTAAGCTGGCAGCAAATCACCACAGATAGTGGCATCGACCGAACCACGATAAGCGAAACAGCAAAAAAACTCGCCAGCGCCAAAACTGCAATTTTTGCATGGGCAATGGGCATTACGCACCACCAGTGGGGCGTTGAAAATGTGCTGGCGCTCTGCAATTTGGCAATTGCTTGCGGTCACGTTGGACATAAAGGCTCAGGTCTGATGCCTATTCGCGGACACTCAAACGTTCAAGGAATCGGCTCCATCGGATACGCACCTTCGCTGCAAGAGGGCGTTCGAAAAGCACTTGAACGCGCCTATGGCGGCGTGACTCTACCGACAACACCGGGATATGACACACACAGCATGATTGAAGCAGCCGACGAAGGCAAGCTGAAATTCCTGCTCAATCTCGGTGGCAATCTGTGGGGCTCTAATCCGGACCTCGATTGGGCCGAGCGAGCGATGCAAAAAATCAAAACCACGGTCTATCTCTCAACGAAACTGAATCCAGGTCATTTCCATGGCAGAGGACAAACAACTTTAATTTTGCCTGTATTCGCAAGAGATGAGGAACCGCAACCGACGACTCAGGAATCGATGTTCAACTTCGTGCGCATGTCGGCAGGCGGAACCGCTAACATCGAAGGGACGCTGCGCGCCGAAAGTGACATCATATGCGACATCGCGGACCGCGTGCTAGGTGCAGAACCGGTCAATTGGAATCGAATGAAAGATCACCGAGAGGTTCGCAAAGTTATATCAGAGATTATTCCCGGCTGGGAAAAACTCGGCACCATTGACGATACCAAAACAGAATTCACGGTCGCTGGTCGAGTTTTCCATACACCCGCATTCCAAACAGCTAGCGGTCTTGCCGCAATGCATGATGTAAAACTGCCAGAACTTGACCCTGACACCTTGATGTTAATTACGATTCGATCGGAAGGACAGTTTAACACCGTCGTCTATGAGGACTTCGACATCTACCGCGGCATTCCGCACCGGTTCTGCATAATGATGTCGGACTCTGATATTCAGCGCCTCAACCTGAAAGATGGTCAACGCGTAACCGTTACCGGTGAGGCTGGAAGCTTAGATAACATCGAAGTCGTGGCAGGCAACATCAGAGAAGGAGTGACAGCGATGTTCTACCCTGAATCAAACGTTTTAATTAAGGCGAATGTTGATCCTCGCTCGAAAACACCAGCATTTAAAAGTGCTCCCGTCTGGATCAAGCAGAACGGTGATTAAACGCGTTAAGGATTGTATGTTAGTTTTGTCGCCCGCGAGTGAGAATAGCAGACGATTTTATGTTTATGCCAGTGTTCAGCAATCTTGGAAACTCTCACGAAAAGCCGGGCTAGTACAATGTACAAAACCGCAAAAAGTGCAAACTAAGGAGTGATGATGAGCCAATTAATCGTAATCGGATACGAAACCGAACATCAAGCAGAAGAAGTTCGTATGAAACTGATAAAGCTTCAACAAGAATATCTAATCGATTTAGAAGACGCTGTCGTCGCCGTCAAGAAACAAAACGGAAAAGTAAAACTCAATCAAGCAGTCGACCTCACTGCAGTCGGTATTGTCGAAGGCACATTCTGGGGAATGCTGATTGGCTTGATCTTCATGAATCCACTTTTGGGTGCCACTCTCGGTGGTGCTTCAGGCGCGATTAGTGGAGCACTCACTGATGTGGGCATCAATGATAATTTCATGAAAGAAGTTGCCAGCCACCTGCAACCTGGAACCTCCGCTTTGTTCGTCCTGGTCCGCAGCGACTGGATCTACCACGACGGGCCGTGGGGCGGCG
>CAZRMH010000422.1:0-7223 GCA_964600935.1 uncultured Candidatus Obscuribacterales bacterium | reverse complement strand
CATGCGCTCCGCACGCTCATCAAGGATGGCAATCCGAAAGCCATGAGTATGCTCGGGTTTTCCGATGTTGTCAGCGTGCGCGTGTCGAATTTTGTAGTGCCAAAACAAGTTTCGATGAATACCGCGCTTGAGTTTTCATTCACTATCCAGTCAAAAGAAGATGTAGACGTCATCATTGACTACATTCTGTATTTCCAAAACAAGATGGGCAAACTCAACAGTAAGAAGGTTTACAAACTTACCAAGATCGCCCTTACAAAGAACAAACCGGTAGTCGTTTCAAAGCGTCACCTGCTCAAAACTGGAATGTCAACCCGCACGTTGTATCCAGGAAAGCATAACCTGGAGATTCAGGTGAACGGAAAACGGTCAGGTAACCAATCATTTCTATTGAAAAACTGAACAGCTTGATTTTTTAGGTGTCTCGGATCTCGTTCAATCCGGCTTATCGTTCGACCTCAATCCTCCGGCGGACAAACATCACTACCTTTTGCTCACAAAATGATTGCGTGGACTCGACCGCAGGCTAGCCTGGAGTCGCGATTCGGCAAAACGCTTTAGTAAAAGCGATTGCTCTGTACAGGCGATTCACCTCGAAATCTTCTCCGAATGCCGGATGATGGCAACTGTCCATACTGTTCAGGTGTGCGCGATGCTGCCGTTACAAACTCGCTGAGTTCCTGAAGATCGCTTAGCTGATCAGAACTAGTTGACTCACTTGCAATCTCACCGGCAATCAACTCTGGGGCGCGCGTGTCAGGTTCGGACTCAGCGACTTTGCCTGTAGCATCCGCTCTAAGAGGTGAATCCCATGGACTGCGATTTACTTGATACAGATATGTCACCACATCCGGTGCATACCCTGGCGACTCCGTCCAGCAAGCGCTGTGACTCCAGAGCAATTGTCCAGCGCGACGATCGCGCAACGACTTCAGTACTTCAAAATCCACATCGCCGATATCATATGTCACTATTAGTCCAGGTGCCGAACAATTTTCAGTCCAGGCTTTCGCATCAATTCCTAAGATCTGTGCGCAAGCCAAACCCAAAATTTCGCTTGCCCGATCGGGAACGAAGAACACGCTCGGAAGCTCAACTTTCATAGCCTTCAGGACCGCTTGCAGTCTGGCGATGCCTTCTCTTATCATTGGTGGCGAATCTTGAAAGAAACAGTATCGACCATTCATGCCTTCATCGAAACCGTATGGAGAGATATGAGTCAGTATGGAGCCGTTTAACACGAAGTGCCATCCACGCAGATCTTGATGATCGAGTTTAGCAACCGATTTTATAGTGTCTGCGCGTGCGATCATTCCTGCAATTGCATTTGCCATGAACTGGTAATCTGGCTTATCGATTTTCAGCAAATTCGGCAACAGACGCTTGGGCTCATCGAGATTTCCCATTGCTACTGAATTGAATGCAAGCAAATATTGAAGCATAAAACTTTTGTTCAATAGGGCTGGTTGTTCCTTGATCATCTTGCAAGCTTCCGTGTGTACCCCTTCGCATTCCAAAGCAGTGACTAGCTCACATAGAAGTCCTTCCTCTCCGGGCAACAGTTTATTAGCTCGACTAAGTATCGTCGCGGCTACATCCGTCAGTTTGATTTCGATCAACTGAAATCCAAGATCATAAAGGCGTTGAACGTCATTTATGTTTTTCCTGGCAGCGCTAATAAATTCTGCGAACTCTGACCCAACAACCTGAATTCCGATCTTCTCGAAGACTTCAAGGGCGTCAACTAACTGCTTGTCGTTATCGAATTGTCCTGGGTAAGCCAACGCTGGACGAAACGAATGAAAAGCCGTTACGGCATCATCGTTTTGCAAATGCTCCATGGCTTCTTCTCGGCACTCTTGGTATGACCTTCTATCGTTATTCATCCAATTAATCTCATAAGTAGCTGCATTGCTGTGCGTCAGTAATGATAACGCGACCAAGAGCTATTTTACTGTGGTCTGCATGTAGTTTGTTTGTAGTCCAGAAGACGAATTGTCCCTCGCCCTGACTCAGTGTTTAGCCCTTTTGATGAGCAGCGTTTATGACAAGACTGACAAGAAGTTTATCGAAACAGAAATGAGAAGCCTGAATCGGGACAGCTATTCTATCGAGATAAAATTGTACCGGGGTTCGCAGTCAGAGTGACCCCAAATTCAATACTACAATTTTGAAAAACGAGTAGGCGGATCAACCGGCAGAATAACGATAGGTAAGTGCAATGAGATCCAGCTCTAGTTGGGAGGACGGAACGCTCACTGCTGAGGCGGTCTGCGCACATACCAGATCTGCTTGCTTTGAGGAATGGGTTTCATCTCGTAGTCGGATTTTTGAAGGACTTCCACAAACTCTGGCGTCGGACTGAACAGATAGAATTCGTTTAAATTCGTTGGTATGTCTTTCAGTGCTAGTTTCAGTACGAAAATCAATTTTGTTTCCGGTTTGACCAGCCTGCATAGTGCGAACATTTGGACGTGGTTTGTGATTCCCAGGTCGGCCACCACGGTTGCCGGCTGTTGCGCACGATTCAGTCTATCAGCCAGTGGTCTCAATTCCGAATCGATAGTGACCATCTTAAGAAAAGAAGTGTGTGACGTGGAAATTGATAGAGTCGAATCAATGGTACATAGGCAAAAGCCGATGAATACACACCACCAGGCGAGTGCTTTTTTCCAGCTACCGTTCCAGTCGCAGTGTGAACTGAACGCATAGGCCACGCAGCTTATTACCACGACCAGTACATGAAGCATATATCGAACGATTGTTGCTCTGACGCCTCCGGTTGTGAGATCCATTACCATGAACGGAGCAGAACCGACTACCAGCAACAATATTAGGAAGGTCGGTCCTGGATAAAAACGAGCCCGTACAATCTTGTAAAAGGAGTAGAGAACGGCTCCGAGCCCTATGATTTTCTGTCGATGTTGTTGATATGGCAAGAAAACTTCGCCCGGATAAAACAGTGGCATCCAGTAGCTGCAAAGCACATCACCAACCCAACAAAGAAAAGGTTCTGTCCTTTTCAAACAGTCATGATCAACGTATCCGTTAATGAAGTGCGGCATGTTTAGCCATATCCAGGGTGAGAAAAGAATTGCTGCTCCAACAGTGCAAAACGTGAATTCGCGGAGCTGTTTGTAATTACGCCTTACGATAAGAAACGCAAATTGTGCTCCAACAGGCAGGACGATGAGAAATGATGTGTAGAGTGAGACAATCAGTATGAACGTGTACAGCAACCAATTTTGTTTTGACTGCGTTCTCACGGCCTTCAAAAAGGCCGCACAAACAAAAGCGATCATGGCTGTGTAGAGTGAGTAGTCTCGAGCTTCTTGAGCGTATAGAACGGCGATCGGTGATATCGCTATCAGTGCCACCATCAACCAAGCCGTTGTTCTAGATTTGAATATTTCGATTCCAAGCCAATAAAATGCTGGCAGTTGCAGCAAGCTTAGAAGCGCAGGTAAAAGCCTCATGATGACAACAGTGCCGCCGAGCGAACATGCCCAGCAGTATTCTAGAACATAGAATAGAGGAGCTTTAGCCGGCTGTTCAGTAGTCCAGCACTTCCAGACTGTCGCAAAGCCGTCTCTGAGCGGCTCGCAATAGACCAGCAATTCGCCGAATCGACGTGGATGTTCACACAAAAATTGGAACGCATCAAACTTTGTGTGTCCGGCGATGTTTAGCGATGTTGTCGCTTCATCGTGCCAGTAATCTTGAAATCCAAGATGGAAAAAACGCAGAAATATTCCAATCGAGATCACAACCGCGATTACGATTTTGAAATCCAGTCTGGATGTCAGTTCTGCGCTCTGTAGGGATTTCTCCATTATTCGATCTTCTTGCTGCGAAGACTGCCACCATGTGATCTTTATACCCTCATTAACTGCTCAACAAAAACGGGCGCAGGTTTCGGATTCCCAGGAGGTGGCTCTGGGGAGCCGTTTTTCTCGCGCGCTCTACCGAAATCTTAGAGCAAATTTGATGCTATCAACTGTTGATTCTGAAGCTGAGAGGATTAAACTCAATCCATTTTCATACCCAAAGCCACTGTATACGACAAGGCACAAAAACATTGTTATCCTTGAGCGAGCGATCGACCGTCGATTGCATGAGTGCGCAGTATCTTAAAATTGCGACTGCGGTATCTCGCGATAGATATCCGAGTCTAAGGGACGTTTGTAAACGGAGTGCACCAAATAGCAGGCTTTCTTCAACTATGCCCGATTTCAATAGTTTGTTGCCGACTTTTGTCGCGGAATCTGGTCGCTGCAACATCGCTGTTTCAATTTCTTCTCTAGTGCAGATGGACGCATCAACCAACAAATCTCCTAAGCGGACGTTGACATCATCTCGTTCTTCGCGCACCTCAACGACAGCCTCATAAACCGTCATGTTGAGCGTAAAAATCGAACTCAGTGCGGTCGCGGCTTCGTTTGGAGTAATAGCACCGTTTGCTACATATGAGAGCAATTGTGATGCGCATTCTACTTGTTGTGCTGTCGCAAAACCGCGTTCTTGCAAAATTTGGTTCTGATCCTTTTGTTTCAAGAGCTCGATTTCAAGGCACTCCACAAAATCCTGCATCGTCATGACTTTTGCCATCAAAAATAATTCTGCCTTCTGAAGAATTTTTGCATCTGGACTTGCAAACATTTCCAATTCGAATTGAGCTTGTTCGATTGTCATTTTTTCTTTGTATGCATACTTCAGCGCGCGCACTCCTTCCGAACGTACTAAACCTGCACGTATCATAACTATTGTCTGGAGCGCGGCGAGCAATTCTTCGACAGTCAAAGTGTTGTCGGAAACTAAGACCTGCCCAATCATCATAGAGGACTCATGAGTTCGAACGAGAAGTCGACCGAGTTGCTCTCGCGAAATAATTTCGGCATCGAGTAAAAGGCTGGTCAATTCATTCGATGCAGAGAGAACGACTTTAGTCGTTTTGTGCAACACTTGTGCAGACTTGATTGCTTCGATTAGCGCGCAGTTTTTTTGAATGGAAATTCGTAAAGCTCTAATTGCAAGATCTAGTGAAATCTGTTTCGATTGCACACGGTTGAGAGCATCACCGCTAGTCTGAAGATGCTCTTTCCTGAGCGATCCTGAATTTGTCATTACCTGGATTAATGGCAATCTCAGGTCGCGAGCGATGTTTTTAAAGTCTTCTAGTTCTTCTCTGCTAACCATACCGCTACCAAGCAATAGCTGAATGAGTATTTGTGCGGAATCGATTTGAGGTTGCAGAGTGTTGTCTAAGGATGTGTTCATATCGTCTATTAGTTGATGAGTTGCAGTTGCCACGGAGAATTTTGGTCAAGAAATCTTGTGTCATCCAGACCCAGTGCATTAGATACTGGTACACCCGGAGTTCCTTTGACGATCAATGGATCTTTTATATAACCTTCGATTTGGTTTGGAAAATTGATCTGTGTAATCTTGAAACCGATAACTCCTACGATAACTCTGGAGTCGTTGTAAGGTGGTTCTCCGGTAATCAATGGAACAAATATTGTGTCACCGACTTGAAGATCTGCTACGAGATTGGCGTTGACACCGTTGAGGTTTAACGAATCAACACCGAAAGTCAATACCGGATTTTGAAGGGGGCTCCAATTTTTAAGCCAGGCTGCGTTTTTGCTATTCTGAGGGTTGAGAACGATCGTGAATTTCTGTTTTGTCGCGTTTGGACCGACTAGTGTGTTCAGTGCGGTGCCTTGTTGAGGACCATTCGTCGGAATTCGGTCGAGACTGACAGCGAGATTTAGAAGCTGGTTAGGTTTCACTTGCCGGAGCCCCTTGTATGCTTGAGCCGTTGCAGTTGCACTGACCGGTATCGTATTGCAACCAATCAGTCTAGCGAAAATATTTGTCGTGGCTCGAGTAGCAGTGACGGTTACTGTCCTCGGCATGGTATCACCTTGCACATTGATACTGACTGTGGTGCCGTCCGTGGTGTTCGCTACTGGTGTTTGATCGGCCATATTGTTAGCCGTGATGTTTTGTGCATATTGTTCTGCTCGCTGTTTGTCTGACGGATTAACTGTGGTTCTCGCTAGTTCGTATGCGCCTGCAAGAGCGCCGGCATCAGCGGCGCTCTGAAGCTCTTCACGTATCAGGAGACCATGAGCATAGTCAAACGAGAGTGAAGCGGCAGCTAATATGACTAGCAGGAGTGCCACCATTAGCAGAGATGCTACTGCCCCGTGAGAGTTTCGTGATTTGGGATGGTGTCGAAATCGTCTGTTCATCAGGAAACTCCTTGCTACTCTAGTCTGCAAACACACCTGGAAGTGATTTTGAAGGTACTGCTAATATTTAGAGGATCGGGGTTCGGAAATTTTTCCAAACCGTACTTGCCGCCCTGGAACACGACGTCCACCGTCACGGTGGGTGGATTGGCCGCCGTGTTCCAGCCGCTCACTCCAGCTGGGATACTGAATTGTTCGGCGCTTTTCACGATTCCGGCAAACTTTATATCCTCGAAAGAGTTATCCGCAAATGCCATAGCCATTTCCGGATCTTTTCCATACGCAATTGCAATTTTTCGTGCGGCTGTCTGGGCGGCAAAGTCGAGAGTAACTTTTATCATGTATGCCTGAGAAACCTGAAATGCGACGAAGCCGGCTATCAATGTGATCGGTATGACAAAAGTCATTGCTGCGCCAAATTCAGATATAGCACTACCTGTAGATCGTTTTATTTTCTGCATACTTCGATGTTGCATCAAAAATTTTCTCACTCAATTATTCTGTAGGTGGCGGGTTGTGAGATTCGAAAAGCTGATCCCAAGCCAAGGAAATCAGGACTTGGGAACGCTGGATTCGGCGGGTTGCCCGCTCCTGAGATGTATGTGACGATCACTGTTACTGACTTCGGGTTGGTTTTGGTTTGCCATCCATTTTGTGGAATTGCGAATTGTTCATTTGCAGAAACCATCTTCTCAATTCGAATCTGCGAAAAAACCGCTTGCGTCGCTGCCGTATCGGTGATGATATCCGGATTCGTGCGATACTCTTCTGCCAATTCACGTGCGGCGAGGAGCGCTCCCTGATTCATGTTTCGCGCAATGACGTATGACTGACTAGCTTGCATGGTGACGAACAATACAAAAATAATCAGTGGCAAGAAAATTGCCAAAATCGAAACTGCCTCTGCCAGTAGCATGCCGGATTGTCTGCGCATGTTCGCCCCCCCACCCGCATTCTTGTCAGATG
>CAZRMH010000421.1:0-7239 GCA_964600935.1 uncultured Candidatus Obscuribacterales bacterium | reverse complement strand
ATCGCGCAAAGCGATTTGATAACCGGAACCCAAAGATGTAAATTCGCGAATTGCTTTTAAACGACTGGTCGCTTGTTCGGTAATTACCTTTTGAGGTTTGTAGAGGCAGTAGGCATAAGCTTGTGTGTCGGATCGTCCGACCCGCCCACGCAGCTGATAGAGTTGCGCCAAACCGAATTTATCTGCTTCATTAATAATGATCGTGTTGGCATTAGGAATGTCGAGACCCGATTCAATAATCGTTGTACAAACGAGGATGTCGTATTCATGCGACATAAATGAGAGCATCACATTTTCCAAATCGCGCTCAGCCATCTGTCCGTGACCGACTAAAATGCGAGCTTCCGGAACGAGTTGCTTCAACTCATAGGCCATCTGATCGATGGTTTCCACGCGATTGTGCAAGAAATAGATTTGTCCGCCGCGTTCCATCTCGTGAAGAATGGCTGTGCGAACAAGTGGCATTTTAAATTCACCGACAAATGTTTTGATCGGTGAACGGTTAATCGGTGGCGTGTGGATCAAAGACATGTCGCGAGCCCCTGATAGCGCCATGTGCAGAGTCCGAGGAATTGGAGTCGCGGACATCGTCAAGACGTCGACCATCACTCGAAGTTGTTTTAATTTCTCTTTGTGACCGACACCGAATCGATGCTCTTCGTCGATTACGACAAGTCCGAGATCTTTGAAGATGATGTCTTTCTGCAGCATCCGGTGCGTACCGATGACCACATCGCATTCGCCGGTCTGCAATCTTTTCACTACTTCGCGCTGTTCTTTCGCGCTTCGGAAGCGGCTGAGCTGACCGACTTTAATTGGATAGGCGGCAAAACGTTCAGCAATATTGTTGTAGTGCTGCTGCGCCAGAATCGTAGTCGGAACTAGCACGGCAGCCTGACGACCAGACATGACGGTTTTGAAAATTCCGCGAATTGCCACTTCGGTCTTACCGAATCCGACGTCTCCGCAAACCAGTCGATCCATTGGTTTCGCCGATTCCAAATCGGATTTTACATCGACGATTGCTTGCCATTGATCCGGTGTTTCTTCAAATGGAAATGCTTCTTCCATCTCGTACTGCCATGGCGTATCCGGTACGCACTGGAAGCCTTCTTGCTTCGCACGAATGGCATAGAGATTGACCAGATCTTCGGCCACTTGTTTGACGGAACGCTTAACTCGTTTTTTCGTCGATTCCCATTCGGCGCCGCCCAGGCGGGAGAGGCGTGGGCGGGCATCCCCGGCGCCGCGATAACGCGACAACATATTGATCTGATCGACCGGCACATAGAGGCGATCGTCACCGGCGTACTGAATGGTCAGATATTCGCGATGTTGATTATCGACAGAGATTCTCTGAACGCCAACGAATTGTCCGATACCCTGTTTCAAGTGAACGACATAGTCGTCGACTTTTAGATCGCTGACAGACGTGAAACGTTCGTAGCTCTTCTCGGCGACCGGTCTGCGGTAGACCGTGGGCTTGCGTTTCAAACCGAACATTTCACCATCGGTGATCGAAACTAGTTTTTCTGCTTCCAGGGTAAAGCCATGAATGAATCCGTGACGTGTCACCCAAACAGAATTGTCGCCCCCAGTAAGTGCTTCTAATTGCCGCAACATTACTGAGTCTTTGGCCTGTTTTGCTGCATCAGCAGTTATTGAGCCGGCACCGTCCTCAGTATCAAGTCCTCGGATAACAGTGTTGTCGTTTGGACCCGGGATGTATTTCGACTGAATGTCCCACTCTTTCAAGATGCCCATGAGACGCTGTGGTTGTTCTGTCGAAATCAAAACGCGATTAAAATCTCGCTGCCATTCTCTGACTTTGGCAATCACATTGTTCATCTGATTGCCGAATTTTTCGACGGGCTTGGCGTGAAATTCGATTACGGCAGCCCGCTCGCTTTCTTCGAACACCGGCAAACTCGAGAGAAACACTCTTTGATTTGATTTTGCTTTGCTGAGCACTTCTTGCGAAGGCATGTGCAATGGACGAGGTAGCGGCAGCAATCTACCGGTTTCCAATCCTTCTGCATATGCTTTGTCGACTTTCTCTTCATAGCTACGCAGGCTTTGTTCGATACCATCCCATTCATCGAATGCGATTAGAGCATCTTCCGGAATGTAATCGAGTAGAGTTGCGAACTGCTCGTGAACATAAGGAGCATAGTATTCAACAGACTCCGGATAACCGCCTGCACTGAGCGTTTGCAGATCGTTTTCCATAACCGATCTGAGCGTGTCAGCGCGTGAGTCGTCGAGAATCTGCATTGTTTCATCAGTTACCTGGCGTAGTCTGGCAACTAATTTTTCTCGCTCTGCTTCATCGCTGTCGATAATCACCCACCAACGCGGCGGAATGCTTATGGTGTCTTTTTGTTCTACGGACCGTTGATTGTCGATGTTGAACGCACGAACTGATTCGATCTCATCGCCGAACAATTCAATCCGAACAGGCGAACCGCAGGCGGGGAAGATATCGATGATATCGCCCCTGATACTAAATTCGCCGCGCAGAGTGACCATGGCTTCTCTGCTGTATCCAAGTCTGGTTAAACGTTCTGCAAGTTTGATCGGGTCGTATGAATCGCCTGCTTTGAGTTCCAGGGTATTGTCGACCAGAGCGTCTTTTGCGAGAACGCGTTGCATCAATGCGCGTGCCGTGACCAGCACCACATATGGTTGCTCCGGATTTTCCATGACGTGCTGCAAAACTTCCATTTGCGACGCGACGTTATCCGGACTGGATAAAACTTGTTCGTATGGAGACACTTCCGATGATGGATAAAGAAAAACCGGATAGCGACTTAGCGCCGTAAATTCTTGATGGAAAAAGGCGCCGGCATGGTTGTCTGCCACCACGAGAAACATCGGTCTGCGAATTTCGTGTTGCAGCACTGTCAGAACAAGCGTCTTGGCCGAGTCAGTCAAGCCGGCCAGATTTAATTCAGTTTGAGCCTGCTTTGCGGTTCTGGCGAGCAGGCGCGCATAGTTTGGGCTGTTGAGAAAAACTTGATGCAGCGCGTTTGCTAGTGGATTGTCACGCATACTGGGTTTCCGCGATTTTGTTTGCTTTGGGGCGGTCTTGGGGGTGGTCTCTGCGGGTGTTACATCTGGGGTGATAGCCATCGAAATCCTTTGACGATACCGTTTTCTGTCCAAACAATTTTGGACATCGCTTTTAAACCCGCTATCGCCAAGATCTAGGTCTGGCGCTAATTTGGGCGAATTTCTTATGTTAACACAATGCTATGCAGTGGGACCATCGTGACCGCCTGATATTTCCTATTGCAAAATGGTCTACTTTTCTCATATACAATTAACTAAGAGATTCTGAGTCCTGTATTGGTAATCGCATTTTGTTAAAACAGCTACTGCTTATCTCAGCCTTAGTCACAACGGTCGCCTTCTCTCAGGAGGCGCAGGCCGGACCTGCTGATGCTCTGGCGCCGGCGGGAGAATCTTCGTATTCTCGGGAAGTGACTCACCAGCTGAATATCGGCACGATGATGCTGCGGGATAATAAGCTCACGGAAGCCAGGCAAGCTTTTCAGAAGGCGGTCGAGTTAGAACCCAAGTGCCACGAGGCGTGGAATAACATCGGGTTGACCTATTACAGAGAAGGAAATCTCGATAAGGCTGGTGACGCCTATATGAGCGCCATTGAGATTGAACCTGGTTTTGTCCCGAGTATCACAAACCTTGGTGCTGTGCGACATCAACAGAGAAAGCTGGACAAAGCGACTGGTCTATACCGGCTGGCACTTGACCTTTCGGACGGGCGCGACCCTGAAATCCAGTACAACTATGCCAATGTTCTGCGCGACCAGAAGGATTACAAGAAGGCGCAAGAGCACTATCTCAAGTCGATCGAACTGCGCCCTGACTTTCCGGCTGCGCATAACGGTTTGGGTGCGACCTATTTCTGCTTGCAGAAGTTTAACGATGCCGAACGTGAAATCAAGCAGGCAATCAAGTTAAAGCCGGACTATGCGCTCGCCTATTACCACTTGGGACTGTTGCAGACCGCGCAAAAGAAGTTTCCGGAAGCAATCAAGGCATACGAACAGTCGCTAGAGCATGAAGACCGCAAGGACTACGCCAACGATACGCGTGACAAAATTGCCAAGTTGAAAGAGATGATGAACAGGGGCACTGTGGCGTCTATTGGACCGCCGCAGATCGGCACGTATCAAAACGATAAAGTGGTTCCGTTACAAACGAATGGCATGTCAGGGGCTGCTGAAATTTTCGAGACCAAGGTCGGCAATGCGGCCAAGCGCATGGAACGCATGATGAAATCAGGTTCTAACGACCCCGTTGAGTGGAATAATTGCGGTCTGCTTCTCTTGCATGACACCACTCCTGGAAGGATTGATGAGGCAATCAATGCTTTTAAAACCTCGATCAAACTGAGCAAGGGTTCGGTCTACCAGGCAAGATATAACCTGGCACAGGCTTACAAGGAGAAGGGTGATTTCGTCAACGCCGAAAAAGAGTGCAATAAAGCAATTGAAACGGCTCGCGCTCAGAACAAAATTTGCCCGCTAGCCCACAATCTGCGGGCGATTTTGATGAAGCAGAAGATGCATTTTGACAGCGCCGACCAGGAGTATAAGCTGGCAATCGCGCAGTCCATGGGCAAGTATCCCGTGTTTCACTACAACCGTGGCATACTGCTCGAAAAGATGAACAAGCCAAAAGAAGCGAAATCCGAATACAAGATCTACATAGATAGGGCGCCCAGTGGTGTCAATCTCATGAAGGCAAAACTCCGACTGGGCTTGCTCAGCATCTGATTTTACAAAGCTTCGGTTGTCAACAAAATTTATATCGATCTATTGTAGAATCAATATTCCGTCGGGTTTAAACCTGGCGTCATAGACGTGTCGCGAGAATCAAAATTATGGACAAGGATAAGCTGCAACTATTGGAACCAGGCGCCAAAAGCGCTGTTTCACTTCGCGATGCTGACGGTGACGCCAAAGACTCAGGCGCTGTCTGCCCTGTCGTGGCACAGCCTGTGCCGACTCCCGAAGATGTGGAGGCGGTCGCCAAGGCGGCTTCGCGACGCAAGGCGTCACCGGTTCCGAAAAACAAAGAACGCGTAGCAATCTGTATGAGTGGCGGCGTCGATTCGAGCGCGACCGCATACCTACTTATGGAACAAGGTTACGATGTCATCGGCGTGACCGGCTGGTTAATCAAATCTGGCAGCCGATGCTGCGATACGGGAATGGTCGATGCTGCTCGGGTTTGCGAACAGCTTGGCGTCGAGCACCATGCCGTGGACTTGAGAGAACTGTTTAAATCTCAAGTGATCGATCAATTTCACCAGTCCTACTCGAAGGGCAGAACGCCACTTCCATGCAGCACGTGCAACACTGCAATCAAGTGGGGCGCGCTGATGAACTATGGACATAAGCATCTCGATGCAAAGTATGTGGCGACCGGTCACTACGCCCGTGTTGCGGACACTCCTGAAGGCAAGCGTCTCGCGCGCGCAAAAGACGATCGTAAGGACCAATCTTATGTGCTCTGGGGATTGACTACCGCTCAGCTCGAGGCGACGTTACTTCCGCTTGGTGACTACACAAAGGATGAAATCCGAAGTATTGCCAATTCTCAAAAGCTAGTTTCGGCCAATCGTCCCGATAGTCAGGATTTGTGTTTCATTCCGGTCGGTACGACAGCGCAGGAGTATCTTGCTAACTTTATCGAAGAGAAGCCGGGTCCGATCATGCATTGCGAGACTCTTGAAGTTTTGGGCTATCACAAAGGCACGCATAACTTCACCATCGGGCAACGTCGCGGTCTCAAGATTGCTCATTCTGAGCCGCTTTATGTAACCAATATCGATGTTGAAACCAGAGTGGTTTACGCAGGACCCAAAGAAGCATTGCTTCGCAAGGACCTGACAGCCAGCGAAGTGAACTGGATTATGCAAAATCCTCCATCGGAACCTTTTCGCGCTCGCGCCAAAATCCGATACAACAGTCCCGCTGACGAGGCTTCGATTTTTCCGATGCCTGACGGCCGAGTGCGTGTTGAATTCGATACTCCGCAGCCGGCAATTACGCCCGGTCAGGTGCTGGGAATATACGACGACACCGATACGTATATCCTTGGTGGCGGTTGGATCGACTGAGTAGAGCAAATTGTTCTAAGACCAACTAAAATGAATTGATCGGTAAGTGTCGACTATGGTACTTTCCTGTCAGATACTTGGTTTGGAGTGCCTCTGTGATCGAATCTCGGCGAGTAAATACTTGTAAGTTCGTTTCTTTGCTTATTCTGTTAGTGGTGGCTTTGGGCTCGAGTTTTAATCTGCCGTCGGAAGCCAGAAAGAAATCGAGTTCCGCCAAGAAGTCGTCGCACCACTCACGTGGAGCTTCTTCGCACGGATCTAAGCATTCGAAGAGAGGTAGTCGCCACCACGAAGTTGCACACCATCATGGTAAGCACCACAAAGGGCACCACCAGCACCATCATCACCATGTCGCTCACAAGCCGCGATACGCATATCCAATTGAGATGTTCATGATGAAGGCGCCGGAATTCGATTCCAGTCCGCTGCCTGAAGATCAGGCTCGTGAAGTAGCCAGTGCCTTCGCCCGTGGTGTCGCCGACAAATATCCGGCGAGAACTTTAGTGCGCGCCGGTATCGTGAAGCAGCACGCTCTTCGTGGTGGCATCTACTGGCGTCGCGAGCCGATCAAATATATAGTTATGCATTCGACTGAAACCGGCAATCCCGTCAGCGGTATCCGCGTGATTGAAAGCTGGAGTTCAATGGGACGTCGCCATCCAGGAGCTCAATATGTAGTCGATCGCGATGGTTCAATTTACCAGGCTGTCGATCCGGATTTGGCAACCGTTCACATCAATATTTTGAAAACATTACCCGGCATAAATAACGACAACAGCGTCGGTATCGAAATGAATCATACCGGCAGTCAGGCTTACCCCGAAGAACAGCTCAACTCCGTGATCAAGTTGGTCACGTATTTGCAAGATAGATATTCGGTTGCCAGTGAAAACATCATCACGCATCGATATGCACAACAAGGCGATCACACCGACCCGGTAAATTTTGATTGGAGAGGTTTCCTGAGTTCAAAGGACAGACATCGGAACCAAGCAATTGCTTACAAGATGAACAGCATGGAGAAACAATCCGGTAATTGGGGTTCCTATTCCGAACCTGCTGCCGCCTCTGTCGACGCCATGCCGAAC
>CAZRMH010000420.1:0-7240 GCA_964600935.1 uncultured Candidatus Obscuribacterales bacterium | reverse complement strand
GACGTCTTCTCCCATGACGACGACGCGTTGATCGCGATCCATCGCTTCGTGGAGGGCAAGATTGATTGCCTTCGCCATATTGATTTCAGCCATCATTAACTCCTGTTTGACTTATCGATGATTGAAAGCCGCATCCTGAGCGGCATTCATCCGGGTGAAAAACTTACGATCGTGCTCCGGTTCCGGTCTCACTTTTTTTTGCAGCTTTCTTCGCCTTGCGATCGTCTTCTCTTTTGATATATTCGCCGAGCTCATCGCGCTGTTCTTGCAAGAACTGCGGCACATCAGCAAATACGTGATCGATGATGTTAAATGGGTTGGTCAGCTCGTCGGACTTCGCCATCTCTTCGGCTTTCTCGACTGCTTTCTTAACCATGGCATCGACTTCAGCTTCCATGTCTTCCAAATCTTTGGCTGACATGACGCCTTTGTTTTGCAGGTACTTAGCGAAACGAATCAGTGGTTCTTTTTTCATCCACTCATCTGTTGTGGCATCACTTCGATATCGTTTTGGATCATCGGCAGTGGTATGTGGCGTGAGGCGGTAGGTCAGACCTTCGATAAGGCTTGGTCCCTGACCGGCTTTCGCTCTATCATATGCTTCTTTAGTCGCGACATAAACGGCGAGGACATCGTTGCCGTCGACGCGAATGCCAGGCATACCGTAAGCGATGGCTTTCTGTGCCACTGTGTCGCAGCCCATCTGGCGGCTGAGTGGAACTGAGATTGCGTATTGGTTGTTCAAACAAACAAAAACAACTGGTGATTTGAAAACTGCTGCGAAGTTGAGGGCCTCATGGCAATCGCCTTCCGAGGTTGCACCGTCGCCGAAATAGGTCATGACGACATTATTTTCTTTCTTTATGTTCATCGCCATGCCGATACCGACGGCATGTGGCAATTGTGAGGCGATTGGAACGCAAATCGGCAGGTCGTTGACTTCTGCCGGTGGCGCCGTGCCTTCTTCGAAACCGTTCCAGAACAGAATTACGTTTTCAATAGGCCAACCTCTATAGAGCATTCCGGCAAGTTCGCGATAAGCCGGAACGTGCCAATCGTCTTTCTTCAGGTTGATAGCCGAGCCCATCGAAATAGCTTCGTGACCAGCCGATTGAGGGAATGTTCCCAGTCGTCCCTGGCGTTGCATCTTGAGCATACGTTCATCGGTGCGACGACCGAGCAGCATGTACTTGTACATTGTCTTCAGCTGTTCCGGCGGAATGTCCGGCTCCAGGCTCTTATCGACAACGGCATTTTCGTCAAGAATCGAGAGGTATTCGATCTTTTGACCGATCTCAATCACATTTCTCGGCATGTTCAGTCACCTGTGTAAACATCGATATCCAAAGTACAAGCGTCTTTGCGTTTGATACCATGGCGGCGCACTCGTGTTAAGTTCACCCGCGCTTGACGATCAGCATCAGACCATGAAAGTATGTCATACGACTGCGCCATGATCTATTAATATGGCATGAAGAATTGGCTAAAACACTGAGTTTTCGGTTCAAAATCTGAACGAATCATAAAAAAACAGCGCAGCTAAACAGCGATTAATGCGACGGAAGGATCCCACCGTGAATGTTGAAGACAAATTAGTTACCAAAGAACGACGCGGTCCATCCAAGCCTGAGTGGCTCAGAGTGAAGCTGCCGACTGGGACAGGTTACCGAAAGGTAAAAAGCCTGATTGAGGAGCATGACCTGCATACGGTCTGTGAATCGGCAGCCTGTCCGAATCGAGGCGAATGCTGGTCGAGCGGAACAGCGACTTTTATGATTCTAGGCAACATCTGCACACGCAGTTGTGGCTTCTGCAATGTGATTACCGGCAAACCGACCGAACTCGATCTGGATGAACCCCGACGGGTGGCGGATGCTGTTCGCCTGATGGATCTGAAGTACGCAGTTATAACTTCTGTTAATAGAGACGAATTGAAGGATGGTGGAGCTTCGGTTTGGGCAGAAACGATACGTCTGGTTCGCGAGGCTAATCCCGAGACCAAGATTGAAGTTTTAATCCCTGACTTTTGCTCCAATTGGGATGCACTACAGACGGTGATTGATGCAAAGCCTGATGTTTTAAATCACAACACTGAAACTGTTCCACGCCTGTATCTCGAGGTCCGCCCGCAAGGCAAGTTTACTCGCAGTATGGAACTCCTGGCTCGCGCCAAAGCTCAAGGAATGGTCACCAAATCCGGTATCATGGTCGGTCTGGGCGAAACCAATGAAGAGATTATCGAAGTCATGAAAGAGTGGCGGAAAGTCAATGTGGACTTGCTCACACTCGGGCAGTACATGCAGCCGACTTTGAATCATCTGCCGGTTGCGCGCTGGGTGACACCTGAAGAATTCGACTACTTCCGTGAGGAAGGAATGAAGATGGGATTTGAAAACGTCTTCTCTGGTCCGCTCGTTCGCAGCAGCTATCACGCCGGAGAGCAGTCGGAGAAACTTGTTTAAAATAGGTGCGGAAAGTCTCTTGCGCGCACACTCCAGCTTTCGTCCGACCGAGGAAAAATTTTGAATATTCGATCTGAACTGCGAGAAAGAAATAAACCTTTGCTCGGCACGATCATCACTCTTGGTGCACCTGCGGTTACAGAAACAATTTCTCGATGTGGATTCGATTGGCTCTGGATTGACATGGAGCATGCGCCACTGGAACCGCATCATGTGCAAAATTTGCTGATGGCCAAAAGCGATCGATGTGCCGGTTTTGTCCGCATTCCAATTAACGATGAGGTCTGGATCAAACGGGTATTGGATCTCGGCGCCGACGGTATTATCGTTCCGCAAGTAAAAACAAAAGCGGAAGCCGAGCGCGCGGTTGCAGCAAGTAAGTATCCGCCAGCAGGAACTAGAAGCGTTGGATTGGCTCGTGCCCAGGGTTTCGGTATGGATTTCGGCGAGTATATAAAAACGGCGAATAACACCACCTCCGTTCTTTTGCAAATCGAACATGTTATCGGTGTCGCCAACGTGGACGAAATCCTTTCCGTTGATGGAATCGATGCCATCATCATCGGACCATATGATATGTCCGGCAGCTTCGGTAAGCTAGGAGAAGTACAAGATGCGCAGGTGGTCGCGGCGATAGAAAAAGTTTTCGATGCCTGTCGACATCATGGAATGCCAATCGGTATTTTCGCGATGAGCCCCGAACAAGCTCGCGGATATATTGAACGTGGTTTCCATTTAGTGGCAATCGGAGCTGATATTCATTATATGTGGACCGCAGCCAGAGCCAGTCTTGAGCTGGCTTCCGATACTGTTTTGGTCGATAACATAACATAGGTTGAGTGAACTGGAGGTGCAAATTGTCGGGAACTGCGAACGACCATGAGCTGCTCGAGGAAGAATTCGTTTTGGAAACTGGTGGGCGAAAGCTGCCTGTTTTCGCTGTCGGACCGAAGGATTTAGCTTGCCCCGGACTGATCGTGATTCACGAGATCTTTGGTGTGAACGAACATATTCGCGACGTCGCTCGGCGATATGCAAAAGCGTGCGGCATTCGCGTGTTCGCTCCAGATCTGTTTGAAGATCGACCAGGTGTGCCCGCCGACAAGAATGATCTCGATGCGATGCGTGCACTGTGGGCGGGGATTCCAGACTCTGAATTGATCGGTGATTTGCAAAAACTTCTCAGAACGATCGCTAATCGAGACGATGTTCTTTCCGATACCGTCGGCGTAATCGGTTACTGTATGGGCGGCGCAATCGCTCTAATGTTTGCCTGCCTCACTCCATATATTGCTTTTGCAATTGATTTTTATGGTCGTATCCGCTATCCGGAATTGAATGAGAGGAAACCGAAACATCCGATCGATTACATCGGTGCTAACGTTTGTCCGACTCTGGGTGTGTTTTCAGGGATCGATCCGTTGATTCCAGTAGGTGACGTCGAGCAGTTTGAACAGGTGTTGAAACGTCACTCACCAGACGTGCAGGTGAAAATCTACCCAGATGCACCGCATGCTTTTTTCAATGACAGGCGAGAAAACTATCGGGCGGACGCTGCTAAAGACGCCTGGGAATTGACTCTAAAGTTTATCGATAGACAAATTTCGGTTAAGGACTGATGACGAAGTTAGTTCCATATGCGGTGTCATGCGTTATTCTGGTAGGGGCACTATTGGTAGTGCCTATAGCGTTTTTGCCCGGTGTTGTGCAATCTGCGATTGCACAAGTCGATCCAGATTGGGAACCAGATCCTGCTCCCCCGAAAGCGCTTCCGGGTAACGAATCCCCGCCCGGCAAGGTCGAGAGTACGGTTGAGACCAAAGGTGGAAGGACTGTCTTAAAGCTCGGCGTCGAGCACTCAAAATCGCTCTCTCCAGTTTCTGACAGTTTGCAAGCTGGTTCAATTTTTAGAGATGATCTTTTAAACGATGGTCAGAGCAAACTGTCCTGGTATCCGATTCCGGTCTGGCTCGCCGGACAGTGGCGCAGAGGGCACGAAACGACCGTTTATAGTCATGATTACGCATCAGGGTACAGCGATAATCAACAGCGAACTTTTATGTCGGAGCAAGTAGCCGACTTCGGTGTGCAAAGAGATAAAACTGGAACAGTTTGGAACTGCAATCTCAGCGGTCATTGCGTTTCCGATCGAGGCAGCTATCGCTCAATCGCTCTTGTCATGGGCAAAGCGCCAGTACAGACAACACCAGACTCGATAATTTTCCGAGAAGTGTTCACTATCGTTGACGTCAATAAAACTACCAATGTCATTCTTGATTCGTACTTGATGGAATCGCTTACTCGTCACAAGCGGACACCGGATGGCAGTCTGGAAACGGTCATGTCGGCTAAGGTCTATAACGCCTCCGGTATTCCTCGCCAAGTTCAGGAAAATGTCGCTCACGATCTTCGAGTCACTCCTTACGAGCAAGTCGACACGTATAAAGGTCGAGACATCAGAAGTGAGTTCAAAAAATTCTTGCAAGAGAAAGGCTTATCACAGCTCGTTCCCGAGTAGTCGACGCCGTTCCGGATTGGAAACCAGTGATCGTGACGAGCACAATGAGCTTGATTGTTTTGTGGCAGCGATCGGTTGCTGTTGCGACGAGAACTGCTGTTGTGCGGAGAGGCACGACAACTGGTGGCACTTTGACAAGGGGGGGCGATGGGAACTTCCCCATTTATGACAGAACGCTCATGGGAATCCGGCTGCAAAAACAAAATTTTTGCGTGAAATACGTGGTCTGTTAGATGCCTGTGAAATCTGCGTTTGCGCTGTTTCGGTATCGCTTCGAGCCGCGAAACAGGGCGAAGTTGAAATTTTTCTCTCTCGACTACGGACAGAAGATACATCACAATACTCTTGACAAGCGGCGGTATAAGCTGAGAGATGCCGAAGGTGGCACTTGCAGCGTGAGGGCTAAGTGATTTCCTCTAAAAGCAATCAACTGAAAAGACCGAGTTTCGGTCACAATGTCGGTCACTCGACGAGCAAGGACGACACGGCGAAAAGACTCGGGTTCTCGTCGTTAGAATTAGAGGGTTTGCATAGTTCTCCAGTCAACATCTTTACTAAGAGTGCCACTACAGATAGTGCCGAACTCATACCTTATGTAGAACTTGTATCCGACGAAGTCGATACGGTTAGCCGTCCGATTCCACACGAATTCTCCGGTCTGGCGCTGGACGACGCCGGTTCTGATTCGAAAATCGATTGCTCCTCCTTAGACAATCTTTTTCAGAACAGTTCGTTGGAAGCAGAACTTGGTATTCCGAGAGAGTGGCTCTATTACCTGACTGCCAAGGCTTCGATTCAAGAACGAGAATTTGCCGGCAGTAATCAAAATTGTCCTAAACGTTTGTTGGCGGTATTAGCAAGAGACGAAGCCAGTTTAGTTCGCCGCGCAGTGGCTCGCAATCCGTTGACTCCTGTTGATGCTCTTGATGTTCTCAGTCGTGATCCCGATGAGATCGTTCGACAAACTGTGGCGCTGAACCAATCAGCATCAGCGTCCGCTCTGGCCCGGCTAGCTTTTGAAGACAATGCCATTACCCGTCAGGCTGTTGCCGGAAACCGGAACACGCCACTTGCTACTCTGCAGACTCTGGCAGGCGACGAGATTGTCGCGATTCGAAAAGCTGTGGCGATCAACCCGTTTACTCCAAACATAACTCTTTCGATTTTGTGCGACGATCGTGAATTATCCATTCGCCAAGCCGTCGCCTCCAATCCTCGAAGTTCAGCCGAAATTCTGCATAAGCTCTGTCGCGATCCAAATCTTTATGTCCGTCGCGAGATCGCCGCTCATAAAAATGTGACGGCTAGGTCTCTTCAAGTTTTGTCATCCGATCCTGATTTGTTCGTCCGCTATCTGGCTGTGATGAACGACAATGTGTCGAGCGACCTGCAAGAGCGTTTGGTCTATGACCAGGCTCCGGAAGTCAGAGTTGTGCTTGCTCGTTCATCTGATTGCAGTGCGCACGTTATGTGGAAATTGTCTCGTGATGAGGATGTGCGAGTCCGCCATTGGTTAGCGAGAAATCGCAATGCCACCTCGGACATTCTGCTTGCTCTGTCAAAAGATGAAAGCGAAATGGTTCGCCACGCTGTAGCCGGCAACCCGAACAGTCCGCCAGCAGCGATCAGGCAGCTTTCCGCTGACAAAGAGACTTACGTTCATAGTATTAGACCTGGTACCAGTCTGAATCTTGCCCGAGTTTCAATTCATGCTCTTCGAAAAATCATCAGAGATAACAATCACTACGGCAAAATGGTGATTGCCGGTCAGATCGAGACTCCAAAGGACATCCTGCAGCGCCTGTCGGTCGATGATAGCGCGTTGATCAGAATGCGAGTAGCGGCCAACACCAATTCGAATCCTTCGACACTTCTTCAACTGGCGGAAGATCCCGATAGCCGTGTGCGCGAGTGGGTAGCAAGAAATCCGAATGCACCGTTTCTTGCATTGGGTGCTCTATCGGTCGACCCGGATCCACACGTTCGGATTTTGGTCGCAAGTTTGAAGTATTTGCCAAAACCAGTGCGTCGTTCAATGACTCACGACCACGATTGGTGGGTCCGTAAAGCGGCCAATCAGACCGCTTGGGAAATGGCTAGTGCGCCGGCACGCAACGCGATCATGGTTGCGCCACCAACAATGATTTCAGCCTCTGTCTAATTTTTCGAAAACAGCCGTTGGTTTTATAGCGGTTCAAACCAATGATGCTGGCTGATGATAAGCGATCAAACGATCACAATTTGTTAAGGAATCCCGAGT
>CAZRMH010000419.1:3223-7257 GCA_964600935.1 uncultured Candidatus Obscuribacterales bacterium | reverse complement strand
CTCTGCACCATTGGTGATGTCATGGTCGTTGATAAGCGGAGAGTTGTCGTAAGGGCTTGGAGCCAGCAGTGGATGATGACTGAAAACTATCGTGAATTGACTCTTGTGACTCTCGATATCATCCTTAAGCCATTTCAGCTGTTCATCGCTGATCGCGCCACCTTTGGAATTCGGTCTCGATGAATCGAGTCCGATCAAATGGACGTTGTTTGCGAAATTGTATGACCAATATGGAACGTTAGTGTCGATATCTTTGCCCTTCCAGTCCGGACCAAACAATCGCATCTTCTCAGTCGTGGTGGCTGATGGCGCGTCGCTCTCACCGAGCACGAAATCCCATCGGCAATTGAGCGTCTGCATGATATCGATAAATAGATTCCAGTTAGCTTCGTCTTTCCCTGGTGTTTCAATCATGTCGCCGAGAAATAAAACGAAGTCGAGATTGAGTGAATTAATTGTCTTCACGGCATCTTGTAAAAATAATTGGCTCTCGTTGAATAACATGTAAGTGTCAGCAACACCGGTAGTGAGGTGCGCATCGCTTATCACTGCAAAGGAAAATGGTTTGACTGGAACGAGGGCCGCTTGGGCTTGTTCTTGCCATCCGACCATCGCCATTGCCACCATCGAAGCAATAAATTCTCGACGGCTGATCGCCTGCGACGAACTATGTTGCTGTTGTGGCGATGCCGATTTTGAACCCGGGAGCATGTGCTTCAATCCTCCAACTTAACGTCTCTCAACAAGTCAAGGAGAAGCTGCGTAATTCCTTGACCCGGGTGGATCCGCTATTGGCGCATAGTTTACTTGAATTTTCGATCAAGTTTTTGAACGGACTTACATCAACTAGATCCAATTGTCAGGAAATACCCTGGGATTCCAATGCAAAGGCGGAGGTAGAATACGAATATTGCTCGTATCCCGAGTTGCTGTCGTGGGCTGTATTTTAAATTGAGGTAGTCGTCTTGTCTAAACTAGCTTTTGTTGCCGCAGTGGCGACACTTCTTGCATTCGCTCCCGGCACTGAAGTCAAGGCCCAGAAAGGGATCGGCATTACCGTCAAAGATGGCATCACCGTCAAGGACACGCGTAAAGCCAAGTTAGAAGCTGGCACCTATTTAAACGAAGGCGACAAATATCGCGTTCTGCAAAAGTACGACGAAGCCGTTAAAAACTACTTGAAAGCCTTGAAGGCGTATCCGAATGATGCCGATATATACAAGAATCTTGGTGGCACCTACGCCCAAATGGGCAAATTGCCTGAGGCTGAGGCAACCCTAAAACAAGGCACCAGACTGTTTCCAAAAGAATGGTTGATGTGGAACAACCTTGCTGTCGTTTATTTGAATCTCGGTAAAACTGAACAGTGCAAGGATGCCTTGAAGGCTTGTCTTGCGCTTAACCCACCCGCCGATAAAGCTGAGCAGATGAAGACGACGTTGACGGCATTGACGTCGACTAAAGGCACCACGACATCAACAACCACTACTACTAAAACAAAAACTTCGACTACGAAAACACAGTAAGACAGAAAGCCGACTCCGAAGTTTTTCGCCCTGCCGGCTAATCTTTCCTACTATAGCCAGTTTAGGCAGGACTGCTTAATGTGCGATTAAGCTCAGAATTTCGCTGCGCGCTTCTTTATCTTCTTTCAGCAGACCGCGTGTCGTCATCGTCGTGGTCAGGCTTCCCGGTTTCTTCACTCCACGAATGGACATGCAAAGATGTTCGGCTTTAAGTATCACTATGACGCCTTGTGGCTCGAGTGCGGTCATTAAAGCGTCGGCGATTTGCGCTGTCATGCGCTCCTGAACCTGCAGCCGACGTGCGGTAATTTCTACCACGCGTGCGATTTTGGAAAGTCCGGTTATGCGACCATCTTTCGGAATATAGGCGACATCAGCCGTCCCGATGAATGGCACCAGGTGGTGTTCGCAAACTGTGTTGAATGGAATGTTTTTAACGACGACTGGATCCTCGCAACCCTCCTCGAAAAGACAGGTTACTTCCGTCGCTGGGTCGACACCGATCCCATATAGAAGTTCGCGATACATGCGAGCAACTCTGGATGGTGTGTCCAAAAGTCCCTCGCGAGTGACATCTTCACCAACCGCTTCGAGCATCAGTTTGACGCCGAGTGTAAGTTTTTCCATATCACAACCGGCATTCGGTGTTGCTTGGCTATCAGAGCTGGGCTCGAAGGATATGCAAGTGTTCTGCTGGGAGCGCTGATTGCGCGTGGCTGAATGCTTGGCTTCTCTAAACAGGCTGTTTGAGGGAGTCTTGGCCATGATCAAAGGTCTCCGGTCGTAAAACGTGTGTTCTGACAACATTTTGTCGGAACTCTCTATATGTAGGTAATCAGTTTACGCTCTCTTGGCAAGATATTGGTGATTTGTCATGAACAGTGCTTGCAACTTTTACTTCTTTTGAGAAAATTCGGTCATGGCTGCGAGGTGGCGGATTCTATCGTACTTGGAAACACGAAATCGCCTACTAGATTGGAAACGCATATGCCGATGCTTAGGAGATTTTAAGTACTGCCCGATTCTTGTCATGTGTGAGGATTCAGCCGGCAAGCGCCATCGTGAGGATATAGCTTTATCTCATCCACGCAAAAATCGCGCCGCGTCTCGGTATACTTTGAGACGCCTAAAGGTAGGCTCCCAATTTTGGGGTTGTGAATTCGGTTGGTTAGTTAGCAAACAGCAAGGGGAAATGGAATGACGAGTGCGACAGCAGTGACTGGTGGACTAGACATCAACGAGATAAAGGCCCTTATTCCACATCGTTATCCTTTTCTGCTCGTCGACAGAGTGACCTATGTCGAACCCGGCTTGAAGGCTTCGGGCTACAAGAATATGACGGCTAACGAACAATTTTTCGAAGGACATTTTCCTTTCAAACCAATTATGCCTGGCGTTTTGATGGTAGAAGCCTTGGCTCAACTGGCTTGTATCACGCTCCTTATGAAGGATGAATTCAAAGGCAGCCTCGGCGTATTCACCGGCATCGACGGTTTCAAATTCAGAGCTATGGTTGAACCGGGCGATCGTCTCGACATGGAAGTCGAGCTTCTGAAGATGAAGGGACCTATCGGTAAGGTCAAAGCAATTGCCCGCGTTGGCGAGAAAGTCGCTTGCGAAGGCGAAATCTCATTCTCGATTCTCGATCAAGAGAAAGTCAAAGCTTTTAAAAAGTAAGAGGGCACCACACCGCCCAAGTCCACCGAGCATCAACAGTATAGGAAAAACATCTTATGAGCATCCATCCAACGGCTATCATCAGTGAAGGCGCACAAATCGACGACACTGCTGTGATCGGACCCTATGTTGTAATCGGGCCAAACGTCAAAATTGCTAAGGGGACCAAGATTGGACCTCATGCCATCATAGATGGTTACACTGAAATCGGCGAAGACTGCAACATTTTTGCTGGTGCGAGTATCGGTCTTGAACCTCAAGATTTGAGCTACAAAAATGAGCCGACGGGCGTAAAAATCGGCAACCGATGCACGATTCGCGAGTATGTCACTATCCACCGTGCCACCAAAGAAGGGTTCACCACCCTTGGTGACGATAGCTTCTTGATGAACTATGTACACCTGGCTCATAACTGCCAGGTGGGTAAAAATGTAATCATGGCAAACGCAGCAAGCCTGGCAGGTTACGTTGAAGTCGGCGACTATACGGTGATGTCCGGTTTCGTTATCATGCACCAGTTTATTCGCATCGGCCGATTCTGCATGCTTAGCGGCATGACCGGATCGCGTGTTGATTTGCCTCCGTTCACAACCCTGGATGGCAGACCGGCCATGGTTCGCGGAACGAACCGACTGGGAATGAAACGTGGCAAGATCAATCAGGAAGTAAGAACTGCGATCAAGAATACTTATCGCATTATATATAGATCCGGTTTGAACGTCGCCAACGCACTGGCAAGAGTTGAAGAGGAAATCGAGCCACATCCAGAAGTTCAGGAGATCATCGAGTTCTATCGCAGCACCAAGCGTGGTGTCGCTGGAGCTTTTGCCG
>CAZRMH010000419.1:435-3213 GCA_964600935.1 uncultured Candidatus Obscuribacterales bacterium | reverse complement strand
ATCTGGATTCCGATGATGATGGTGGCAGTGATGGTGGCAATGCCGGTGGTGGCAGCGCCGCTGCTACTGGAGTCGGTCGGTCAGCGGTCCGAGAATACAGTGCTATGACCGAAAACGGAGCTGGCACAGTCTAATGCAATCAAGCGCGGACGGCCGCGTAGTGGTACATTAAGAGCGGTCGTTTAACTGGAATGCACAAGGTGGCATCTGAAAATACTGACCAGGCCGGAACCGTAGTCCGGCAGGGTTACTCAGCCGTTCTGCACAACGCGCAGTTCATGTCACTATGGTTTGCGCAGATTGTCTCGCAGTTCTCGGATCGTGCCGTTTTTGTGTTGTTTGTCGCCGTATTGACGACGATTCAAGGGTCAAAAATCGCCGGACATTATGTCGGTGCCGCGCAGATAACCAGTTTTCTTTACGTCGCTTTCACTATTCCTGCGATTATTCTCAGTCCGATCGCCGGCGTCTACGTCGACCGCTGGTCGAACAAAGCCGTCCTGGTCGGTTCCAACATCGCCCGGGCCCTCTTTGTTGCGATGATTCCCGTCCCCTTGATTCAGCGATCTCCCGTGGCGGCCTTGTGTCTGGCGTTTCTTCTTTCGATCGGTAGTCAATTCTTCGCACCCGCCGAGGCATCAGCGATTCCGCGGCTGGTCAAGAAGGAAGATCTGTACTTCGCCAATTCTCTGTTTTTCACCACCATGATGGTGGCGCTGGGTTTTGGTTTCGCGGTCGGCGATCCGATTATTGCTCAAACAGGAATCGGCAACGCACCATACGCAGTGGCGGGCGGTTTCTTACTGGCAGCCGTTCTATTATGTTTTGTCCCTGACAGCAAAAGGGTCGTCGTCGAAAGCGGGGAACGGGAGCCATGGTGGGAAGAATTGCGTTTTGGTTTGGCTTACATTGCCACCAGCCGCATTGTTTTTCGCGCAATTTTTAAAATCACGATTTTGTTTAGCACCATCATCACCCTGAACATCATCGCGGTCGGATTATCCGAACAGGTTTTGGACCTCAAGCCTCAACAATTTGGATACGTCGTTGCCGCTGCTGGTTTGGGAATGGGGCTTGGCAATTTCCTGGTTGCTCAATACTTTGCCAAGGCTAAGCCGACGCTGCTAGCCTATCGCGGCTTCATCAGCCTGGGATTCTTTATGAGCGTGCTCGGCAGTCTTGGTTTTATCAAAACTTTCGCGCCAATCTACCTCGGCTTGCCGGAGTTTAGCTTTCAGGGTTTGATGTTGGCAGTTCCGCTTCTCATCGCAGCCCTGATCGGCGCATCGTGCGCCATGGTCGCCGTCCCGACTTACGCCGCGTTACAGGCTGCGGTGCCGGAGCAGTTGCGCGGCAAGGTCTTTGGTGCTCAGAATACGGCTATGTCCTTTGCTTCGACTATTCCAGTGGTTCTGGTTGGGGTCGCGGCTGACAATTTACCCGGTGGCGTATCGACAACGCTCTTTCTAATAGGTCTACCAACGGTTTTCGCCGGTATTCATTTTTTGAGGGAAGAAATTAACCACGACCGTCAAGAGCGTCGCGACGCGGAAGAAACAAGCCAGGCGTAGTTTTCGAATATTGGATTCTTCTCATTTTTGGGTTCGCCGCCAGGGCTGTCAATCGCAAGATATTGTAAAGAACAGGCGTTTTTCGCTTAAAGCTCCTTAAAATCAAAAAATGTAGCCTGTAAATCGGCGCTCTTTTATCTACACTGTAGGTTGGATCTGGGCCAATCGGCTCACCAAACTGGTCAATATGCGAAACAGAATCATCTTAATTGCGCTCGCAATAGGCGTCTGGGCAGGGTTGAAGTCCATCGACAACCTGGTAACCGGCCCTGAGCTTCTGTTCATGCTGGCAGCATTGTTGTTCATGATGATCAGTCACAGCGTCTGGCTCTTCGGTGCTCAGGACGAATGGCAGAAAAAGGCCCGTCGATACATGCGCACGACCGTTCGCCGGCAGGTGCCTGGCGTTCGCAAGCTGCTCAAATCGAACGTTCAGAGGTCCGAAGATGGCGAGTGGCACCCCTGGGTGGACATTTTTATCTCGGCGAAAAACGAGGGGCGCGTAATCGGAAACACTGTCAAGCGCATGTTTGACATCGATTATGACCAGTATTATGTCTGGGTGATCGACGACATGTCCGATGACAACATGCCTGAGGTGCTCAATGCCTTGCGCCAAGAGTATCCGCGCCTTCGCGTCGTCACTAGACCACCCGGGTCCTATCCGGGCAAATCGGCAGCGCTCAATGATGCTTTGCCTCTATCAAAGGGTGAAGTCGTCGCGGTCTTCGATGCGGACGCCTTTGTCGAACCTGATTTTCTCAAGAAAGTTTTGCCTGTCCTCGCGCCCGACCATGTCGGCGCCGTTCAGGCTCAGAAACGGATTTTCGATTATCAAACTGATAATCTTCCGCGTTTTCAGGACGCTGAGTACGCTCTGGACTCCTACTTCCAAGTCGGTCGCGATCTGATCGGTGGCGCTGTCGAACTGCGTGGAAACGGCCAGTTGATCAAAAGATCCGCATTGATCGACGTCAACGGCTGGAATAACAAAGCGATTACGGATGACCTGGATTTGAGCATGCGACTGCTCATCAATAACTGGGATATTCGTTTTTGCCCACAGGCTGCAGTTTGGGAAGAAGGCGTGACCACCATCAAGGCATTGATGCGTCAACGTCGTCGTTGGGCTGAAGGTAGTATTCGACGTTATCTCGATTACATTTTCCCGCTCAATTCACCTACTCGTTTGTCACTGGTAGAGCGG
>CAZRMH010000419.1:0-425 GCA_964600935.1 uncultured Candidatus Obscuribacterales bacterium | reverse complement strand
GTGTTTCTTGAATTCACCAATAATGTAATTCGCTTCTTTACCGGACAACAGACGTACGGCAGCTTCCTGGCTCTTGGTTATCTGGCTGTACTGTTGGTTAGTCAGATCAACTTTTTTATCGCGGTTCGGATGTATCGTGGAATGCCGGCGATGAAGGCGTTCTTTCATTCGATTCTCGTGACCATGTATGTCTACGGGCACTGGGTACCGTGCATTCTTGTTTCATTCGCTCAGATACTCTTCGGTAAGCAAGTTTCAACTTGGCACCGCACTGAGCATGGTGTCGGTCAACAGACCCCGCAAAACGTTTAACTCCGTTGAATTTGTCGGCTGACGTCGTTTGTTCGGAACGATCTCGTTCAATCGGACAATCTTCCATTTCATTAAATGAACACGCGGCAGTGCAACCAGCAGTAGTGTCACAT
>CAZRMH010000418.1:0-7260 GCA_964600935.1 uncultured Candidatus Obscuribacterales bacterium | reverse complement strand
GTCTTCACCACTAACAGAAGACTAAAATGAGAAGCAAGTTTACTTAAGATACAGGACCACTGGCGCGAGTACGCGAAACTAAAGCATCTTGGCTGGTGACAATATCAGACAGCTTGAAAAGCCACCCACTTGAGCATGCCGGTGAGACGCCCCGAAAAGCGCTAAAATTGGCAATCGGAGATTATGCCTTGCTCGAGAAAAAAATCCTCAGCCCCCAGTCCACGGGCGACCTGATTGGTCGAGCCGTTCGGGTGTATCGTGGCAATCTCCGTGAATGGGCGATGGTTTTGCTAGCGCCGACGATCTGCGTGCTCTTCGGTCGCGTAATCAACCAATATTGTTTTGTCACGCTCCAAAAAGGCACCTCTCTGGAGGCGCCGCTAGCGTCAATCGGGCTGGGAGTGGGAGTAATAGTCGTTATTATCGGCAAATGGTGGCTGGTGCAAAAACAATTGGCGCTCGTCCGCCTGGCTACTGGCTTCTCCGAGACCCTTGATGACGCTCTCGTCTACATGGGGTCCAGACGCTGGTCACTGGCCGGACTGACGTTTCTGGTCGCTGTCATCGCGGTTGCGGTAACCACTTTGTGGATGTTCGAAGTTATCGCATCCGGAATATTGATAAAGTTCGCACCGCTCATAGGGTCCCTCGCCACAATCTTCGGCGTGTTCGGCATGTTCGTTTCAACGATTTTCATCATCTTCGCCATGATGCTGGCGTTCTCCGCGCTTGCTTGCGAAAAACGCAGCGTTACCGAAATCCTCTCGCGCGGTTTCACCATGGCGAGCAAATACTTTTTCAGAACAATACTGTGCGGAGCCGTTATTCAACTAACGGTATACCTTATCGCTGTGCCGCTCTGGTCTCCTGTCATGGTCATCGGCGTGATCGATTATCTGCGCGTTGGACCGACGCTGGCGGCCCAAGGTTTGCCGATGCACTGGCAAGTCTTTGTCGCAGCCTGGGAAACAGTCGTGGAGATGATCACTCAACCAATCATGAGCCTCGCATACGGATTTTACTATTACGATTTAAGACTGAGAAACGAAGGCGTCGACGTGGTGGAATCGATCGAAGCACTTAAACTTAAACAAAATGCGCTGTCGGATATTCAATAGATGGAATTTCAAGACGTCACTCCACAACTTGAGAAACTGGCTAGCGAGTTCAACTTCAAGGACCCGCCCGTTTTCTTGGTGCGGCTTCAAGAACTGGTCAGCTATGTGCTCAGAGCAGTAGCCGATTTTTTGAAACAATTCAAAATCTCGATGCCCGGCACAGATACAAGCGCAGTCGGCAATGTCATGCAGTTGATTCTGATTGTTCTCGGGGTAATTTGCCTAATTCTCATTCTGTATCTCATGAGTCGACGCATGAAGCAGCTTCGAGATCAGGCTCAGCTAGCCAAACGCGGAGCTTTGTCTCTGGAAGAACTTTTGGACAGCGATGGTTGGAAACAAAAAGCCGACGAATTAGCCAAGGCAAGACTCTTCAAAGATGCCTGTCGGGCTCTATATCTAAGCGCGATCTATCTGTTGGACGAGAAGGAAGTTCTCAAATTTGCTCCAACCAGAACCAATTACGAATACTACTACGCGCTATCCGGCAAAGACAGCTTGCAGCGCAGCTTTCGGCGTCTATCCGATCTCGTCGAAGTGATGTGGTTTGGAAATTACGTCGCCGAAGAAAACGATTTCAATGACTGTTTACAGCTGACTGAGACAATTTCAACAGAAGTAACGCGGTGGATTCCGAAAACGGAGACTGCCGCATGACAGAAAATAATTCTGGAAAAGAAAACAACGATCGCTCAGAAAACGTACCAGCGAAGCCAGTTTCAAACGATCGGTCGAATGCGACTTCCGAGCAAACCGTTACCGCAAGTTTAGACGCACCCGACCCAGCCAAAGCCAAAAACCAGCTGTGGTGGCAAATTGCAGCTTTGCTTTTGGTCAGCGCTCTGGCAGTTTACACCGGCAAAGCTTTTGACGAGGAGTGGAAAAAGTTTGCTCCGGAAGCACGACAACTGGCGTCATCTTATAATCAAAATGCCACCGGACTCAAAGCGATGTACAAACTCGCCGAGCAGCAAGGCAAGCCCGTTTCAACATGGGAGCGTCCTTACCGCAACCTCCGCGATGCCAAAGGCTTACTTTTGCTGGTCGCGCCGATCGAATCTCTTCGGCCGTTTCAAGCCGAACAGATTTTAGAGTGGGTAAAACAAGGCAACGACTTGGTTTACATCGACGACTTTTCATTTGCCATGACCGATCAAATGGCTCGAAGACTTGGTGTGCGGGTGAAGCCACATAAGTCGCTGACAGCTAAAGTTGTGGATCAGGACTACAAGCCGGTTGGTAATTTTGCAGAACTAGCTCATGTGCAGAAACTTCGACTGGCTTCATCGGTCCGCCTTCTTGGAGGGGAACCTCTGGTCGCAGATGATGACGGCGCCATCCTCACCGTTGTTCCATTCGGCAAAGGCAGAGTATTACTTGGTTCATGCCCCACAATTCTTGCCAATAATACGGTCGCGAAAAAGGAATATTGGGGAAATTTTCAGCTCGTCACCAATTGGTTTAAAACCGCTGGCGATACCATTTATTTTGACGAATACTGTCACGGATATACGGGTGGCACCAATGTCTTCGTCTACCTCGCGCAAGGTCCGACTGGTCTAGTGGTGGCTCAGATTTTCGCAATCCTTATTATAGGCGTGCTCAGTGAGAGTCAGCGATTCGGATCGGCACGCTCAATTGCATCGCGACGTCGGATCTCCAATCTCGAATTCATCAACGGACTGTCTCATGCTTATCGTAGAGCCAGAGCCAATCCCGCCGTGCTGGAGATTCTGTTTCACTCTTTCAAAAATCGTCTGTCACGCGCGCTCGGAATTTCTCCACACGAACCGACTGAGCGTCTCAAAGAAGCTTGGCAGCAATCAAAGTTTCAAACATCCTTTAACCTCGACAGCCTGCTTGCGCAGTATGAAGAGTTTATGACCCGAAGAGCAGTTTCAGACGCTGAATTAAAAACCATGCTCGACACGTGCGATAAGATTACTGAGACAACTCAGGAAACCTCTGCCGCGCGATCGATTACAAGTTCAAAATCCTGATCCGGAGACAAAAATGCAAGAACAATTGAAGGCAGAATCCAGCATGGTTGAAAACATTATTGATGTTTTCGGACGATTGAGAACGCGGCTCAACGAAGTGATCGTCGGACAGGAGATGGTCATAGACCAGGTTCTCATCGCACTCCTGGCTGATGGACACGTGCTCCTGGAAGGCGTGCCGGGCACTGCCAAAACTCTTCTCGTTAAAACGATGGCCAGAGTGATCGGAACGGAATACGGAAGAATTCAGCTGACGCCCGACATGCTGCCATCCGACATCTTAGGCACAAGCATCTACGACCTGGCGACTAAAACTTTCGCGCTGAAACGCGGACCAATTTTTACAAGTCTACTGCTTGCCGACGAGATCAACAGAACTCCACCAAAGACTCAGTCAGCGCTTCTCGAAGCCATGGAAGAGAGACAAATAAGTTTGGAAGGTCGAACGGAGATTCTGCCCGAACTTTTTATGGTGGTGGCCACGCAAAATCCGATCGAATTCGAAGGCACATATCCTCTTCCAGAAGCGCAGCTTGACCGCTTTATGCTGAAGATTGTAATCAGTTATCCTCAAGGGGATGCTGAAAAACAGATGCTGCGAAACTGGCAAGACGGCAAATACAATCGTCACATGCCACCAATAGAACCGGCTTGCACAGCCCAAGAAATCGTTGACTGTCGCAAACAGCTATCCGCAGTCAAAGTCGAAGAATCGATCATCGATTATCTCTACAGCCTGGTCACAAAATCGCGACAACTCTCCGACCTGCAATTGGGCGCAAGCCCACGATCCGCGCTTTCCTGGCTCTCTGCCGCCAAAGCCCATGCGGCAATCGAGGGCAAAGATTTTGTCACACCCGACAATATCAAGTTTGTCGCAGAACCAGTTTTGCGTCACCGCTTCATTCTAACGCCGGAAGCAGAGCTAGATGGCGTCACGGTTTCCCAGATAGTCAGCAATTTGATGAGACAGGTCCCCGTACCACGTTAATATGACAGGATCAAAAAAACTATATTTGCTCCTGGCACTAGCCGTGATACCATACGCCCTGTCCGGGCTGTACCCTCAACTGTCAACATTGGGGACAGCTTATAACGTCTGTCTTATTGTACTTCTGGTAATCGATTATCAACTCACGCCCAGACCACAGCAACTGAGC
Source organism: uncultured Candidatus Obscuribacterales bacterium (assembly GCA_964600935.1). Lineage (GTDB taxonomy): Bacteria > Cyanobacteriota > Vampirovibrionia > Obscuribacterales > Obscuribacteraceae > JADYXR01. The sequence goes on along the minus strand of CAZRMH010000418.1, from coordinate 2,982 downwards.
GTGAGCCGCAGCATAAGCGATCGATTGTCGATCGGAAGATCGAATCCGGTCTTGATCAATGTCACCAATAACGCTGCATCAAAGCTCAAAGTTCAGCTCCGAGACGACTTTCCTGAAAACATCCAAACGGACACCGAGTTATTCGAATTTGAAATTCCGGCGGGCGGAAACAGCACGCTAGAGTATAAACTTACTCCGACGCGCCGAGGCGCATATCAATTCGGAAACGTCACTCTCCGCTATCTGAGCCATCTTGGATTGTTCTGGAGACAACGAATTGAAAAGAATCCAACCCAAGTGAAAGTTTTCAGCGACCTCAAAGCGCTCCATGATTTGTCCATCAAATTAGCAAAATCATCAGAACTGGGCGAGTTGCACCAGAGAAAACGAGGTCAGGGAACAGATTTCGCCTCGCTGCGCGAATACATGTCCGGCGATGATGCAAAAGCAATCGACTGGAAAGCAACCGCGCGCAGAGATCGTCCGGTGATTAGAACTTACGAAGCGGAGCAAGAGCAACGCCTTTTGGTTTTGCTAGACGCAGGTCGAATGATGGTTTCAGACCTCGAAGGATTAAGCCGTTTCGATCACGCTTTGAACTCTGCACTTTGCCTTGCGCTCACCGGATTGAGCCATAACGATCAGGTCGGCATCGGCGCGTTTGCAGATAAACCTCTGATGTATCTTCCGCCCCGCCGCGGAAAACCTTATATGAAGAGCATTCTCGAGAATACCTTTAACTTGGAACCACGCATGGTGGAACCCGACTATGTTGGAATGCTTTCCTATTTCGCCACGAATCAGAAAGGTAGGAGCCTAATTGTAATCCTGACGGATTTGACCGATCCAACGGGATCACAGGCGCTGCTAACCGGCATCGCCAGTCTCTCGGCTAGACATCTGGTCTTCTGCGTCACGTTAAAGGATCGCCAAATTATCAATGCGACAAAACCACAGAGTTTTCCGACGACCGCACCGAACGAAGAGACCATGAATACTATTTATCGCAGAGCCGTGGCAACTGATCTGTTGGAGCAAAGAGAGCTCGCTCTATCTGTATTGCAACGTCGAGGCTGTCTCGTTTTAGATTGTCCACCGCAAGAACTGTCCGACAAACTTGTCGATGCCTACCTCGAGATTAAAACAAGAGCCCGCCTCTAGGTAGCGGAAGTATTGAACATTCGCCAGCGAAGAGCTCGATTTAAACGATTCCCTGATCGCAAGCGTACTTCACTAAAGCGGTTCTGCTGCGAAGTTTTAGCTTCTTCCTGATCCGGGAAGCGTGAAGTTCAACTGTAGATTCTGTGAGAAACAGTTGATTAGCAATCTCTTTGTTAGCCAAACCACTGGCTATCAGTTTTAAAACCTCAAGCTCCCGAGACGACAAGGAAGGGAGCTCGCCTGATTCCGATCCAGGTCGCGACGGCTTCTCTTGAACTCTCGATGAAGAGCGATTGGCCGCCTCCAAAGTGTTGGTGAGTTGCTGCGTGAGAGTACTCCAGACATTGACGTTGAATAATTGATCTTTGACGCGCTGCTGACTTTGACTATTTTCCAGCGAGATGGCTGCGTGATGTGCGCAAATTTGCAAGAAGTCCAGATCCTGAACTTCCCACTTGCGAATATGTCCAAGCTGCAACGCGACGATGACACCATGAACGACACCACGATGAACCATGGGTACTCCAGCCATACTGCTCACGCTATTGTCGAGCAAGTCGTTGACGTCTTCTAGCATCACTCCCTTGACCGTGCGCAAATTGGTCACATCCGGCACGGCGACCACTCCCTCGCGGAGCCGTTCGAATACACTGACTGGAAACTTAGCGGTTCGCCCCAGTCCCAACGGCGAGATGTCAGCCTCAGCGTATTCGTGAGTCACCACCGGCAAGGCCTGGGAGTTCTCAATAATCACCAGACAGCGCTGACACTTGAGCGCCCGCCCCAGACTGTCAACCACCCCTTGTAAAATCGTATCTTTATCGAGCGAACTATAAATCCGAGTCATGATTTGGCGAACAAGGCGCTCGAAGTGCAATTGTTTATTAAGAGCCTCAATCGTCGCTTGTGAGCTATCCACGGCGGCAGGAGCGGTCTCAGAAGTGCCAAATACGCGCTTTGCCTCAGGCGCCAGTTCCGGACAGGCGAGTACGTAAAATACGTCACCGCCCTGGTCTAGCCGGCAGGCGATCACCTCGTAAGAGATATCTCTGTGCTTGACCGTGCACGTCGAGTAGGGCCGGTCGCTCTGCAAAAGCCCAGCAATTAAGGCCGTGATTTCGCCGTGAAACTCCAAGCTCTCCGCCAGTGGTCGAGATTGACTATCTTCAAGCTGAAACGAGAAGAGACGCTGTGCCTCAGAATTCGCTTTCAGAAGCAGTCCCGTCTGAGAATCAACAATCAAAAGCGGCAGCTGAAGTTCGGTCAGTTCTTCCATGCGACGATGCAAACCTTCATTTTTCGAAGAGTTCATAGGGATGGGCTTTCCAGAAAATGCCAGCTGCGGCTAACCTGCGAGAAATCAACTGTGATTTATAAACAAACAACTGGAACCTGTCGGTCTTTCCCTATGATGACACAAGGGCGATCCCCGCAAAAGACAAGGTTATCCCCTACATGGTTTTCCGATACAACTCCGCAAATCGTGACTGACAACAGATCTTCGCTCTTGCGCTACAGAACACTGGGCGACGGATGTCACGGAAATACGCTTTGTTCGAATTCTCGAGAAATCTCAAGAGCTGGGAAAGCCCACCGCTAAAGGAATTGACTGTCAATGATCATTATTAAAAATATTTTAAACACTCCAAGAGTGCTATCGGTACTTGACAGCAGTTCAACAGTCCGCCAACTGAAGGTTTTGGGCACTTCCTAAGCAACCAAAACTAGGATAGAATTAATTTTAGCCCCGCCGACGCGCGAGGAAATTAACATTAAATATGAGTGACGCAGTAAAACGACTAAAAAGACAATTCGGCAAGA
>CAZRMH010000417.1:0-7262 GCA_964600935.1 uncultured Candidatus Obscuribacterales bacterium | reverse complement strand
GGCGCATCACAATTGCCGCTCAAATTTAGAGCACCCAGTACAACCAGTGGACCATCCATAGACAAGGACAGGTTTAACATTAACTTTCGAGCTGCCGACTGTAGTGCCAGAGCAAATGAAATCAAGACAATCGGGAATAATGAGAAAGTTAATGGTGGTCTGGGAGAAACATAATGAGCGAATCGTGGGAAACGCTTACTAATATGGCTGAATCTGCAGCACGCGGCGGACGGTACGCCGAAGCTAAAGATTGCTATAGCCGCGCGCTCGCTGATGCTGATGCTCGCCGCCACATATTAAATGCCTACTACACGAGATGCAGCCTGGCTGGACTGTTACGTCTTTTAGACGAGTACACGGAATCCGAAAAACTCCTCCGCGAGGCGACGCAATTACGTCACAATCAACCTCAAGAGTTGGCCAGAGAGCCAATTTCTCCGTTGACCGATCTCGAAAGAATTCTTGCAAAGCAAAATCGTTTAGCCGAATTGGAAATTCTTCTTTCGACCGATGCAGAACGAATGTTCGGCGTTTTTGGGCGCGAGTCTTTCGAGTGCAAAATGAGCATCATGAATCTCGCGAAAATGTACGGTACACACTTCAAAGACATGGAAAAGTGCAAGCAAATCTTCAGAGAGGTTCTCGACTGGGCGAATACGCAGGCTGAACCAATCACTCGAAAAATGATTTATATGACTTATGACGGAGTTCTGCGAGGTGCAGGATTAGCGGCGGAGGCGGATGCAGCTCAATTAGAGCTGGCAGCTGTATCGAAAGGGACTCAATAAGTTCGACAAACGTTCGAGTTTTCATTTAAGAACTAACAATCGAAGGTTTCCGCGAATACTATGCGTGTGGTGACAACGCTCTTGGAAGAACTAGTCAAAAGTGCTCAGTAGCTGTTTTATAGAGGTCACATCGGAACCCTTACCGGCAGCGGGCGAATCAGGTCTAAGCGAAAAGTCGAGAGTCATCAATATTGGAATCGGAGTCTGGTTTGGAAGCAATCCAACCGGCGATTGAAACCGAGGATTGATCATCTCCGAAGCTAGTATCGTAGTATTACCTGTAGTGCGATACTGAGTATTGCCGTCCACAGTGATCGGAAATTGCTGCGAGTATGGTGGGTAGGGCGTCTGAACCGTGGTCGGTATCTCTACTGTTCCGCCGAAGATTATCGAATTATTGACGATGCTGCTAACTTGATTGTATGGCATTCCGGTGCTCTGAAGCTTGATACAACGGTGTGCATTCTCCGCCGGGTTCATTTTTGTCATAAACGATGTCACTTTCTGCATGCTGACCGAATAAGAGGAAATATTATTTCTTACCGAGTTGATCAGAAGAACGTTGTTTAATGTCGGTCTCGCAGAGGTTAGATTATTGATACCATCTCTCAATCCAGGTCCAAGCACACAATTATTGAGCGTTATTCCAGGCATGGGTGGACCGCCGGTACTGCCATCGCATCTAATACCATCGGCTTGATTGCCATAAGTAGTGTTATAAATCCAACACTTGTTTAGAGTGGCTCCACCAGGAGTGTAGCCCTGCTTCGAAACCAGATTGATCGCGTTGTCGTGCAAAATCAACTGATGCAATGGAATCGGATAATATGCAGGTTGAACAGTAACACCAGATTCGGTGCAATGCGAAATCTCTAAGTTTTTTATATTAAATGGATAGGGCGCGCTCGTATTCACAGTCAGACCATTCTTGGCACCGTACACGAGAATGCCAGAGCGTTTCGACCCACTCAGAGAAAATCCGCCACCGCTAATCTCGATTCCGTTAACCGCGTTTCCTGGTGCGATTACTGCTTGTCCATTATGACTCGGCTCGGTCGAGACAGTGACGTTGACCGGACTATACCAGGGCGTGATCTGTACGATCATCGGCTTCTTGTAGACCATTCGCTTAGCACCGCCGTCGATCACAAGCGAGTCTCGACGTTGCGGACTAATTTCCGCCCACCTAATCTGATCCATCTCGTTCCATGCTGTAGCCCAGGTGAGCCCGTCTGTGTTGTCACCATTTCTGGAGACATGATATATCCGGGGCTGGTTCGGAGGTCCGGGAGAATTGGCTTCGGCTGGGGTAATTGAGCAAATGCTCAATGCCGAGATTATGCCTGACACGACCAATTTTTTTGCAGCAAAAAAATAATCGAATTTTCGATCGGAGCACTTATTCATTTTTAACCTCAGAGCAATGCAAATACGACATGCCGACGCACATCATGCGCGTTTAAGCTCGTCAGACAGTTTAGTTGTGGATGTTGAACAGAACTCTAAGGACTTGGCGTGAAGTGTTCGTGAACTAAAAGTGAAATCAACGTGAAACTCGCTGACTTTGTACGAAAGCCGATCCAGTGCCGTTTTCGCTAAAGTAATTCAGGACTTTTTCAGTCGTCGAAATTGACTCTGCGCTGCTGTTTCTTTTTCGAGTGTTTCGCTTTTGACTCGGTGCGACGCAGTTCTGAACTATATGTCGGTTTAGTTGGAGTCCGACGTTTCGGCGCAACCAGAACTGACTCAACCATCTCTCGAAGCTTCTCCAAACAGTCTTCGATGTTCGAGTTTTGATCGCGAAACTTCTGACTGCTTAAAACCAATTCGCCTTCGGTTGTAAGACGCCCACCATACCTGTCGATAAAGCGAGCCTTTATCGTAGGAGGCATTGCCCTGGTGTTGGTAACAGACCAGTGCAATACAGCTTTGCTATTAACTTTGTTAACGTGCTGACCGCCCGGTCCACCACTACGAGCGAAGGTGAAGATCAGCTCGTTCATAGGGATTTGCACGTTTGGGCTGATTGAGAACATGGCTGGCTCAGAGGTAACAGCGTGATTCTATAGCATTTTTAACCGTCTCACAAACTGCTTTCCATTGCTGTAGCTGGTTTAGCGCCAACTCATAGGTGCAGATCGGACAAGATTGGCTGGGTAATCCATATATGGAAACTAATTTGTTTCTCAGAAGCCCGCCCAAACCGCCAAACACGGTTATCTTAAGGCGATCTCCCTAAATTAACCCACTTGAGCGTTAGCGATAGGGGCGAGCGAGACGAATGAGGTAGTAATGGGCATTTTTAGGGTTGTAAGTATAGTCTGCTTGAGTTTGCTTATCTCTGCAAACACTGCAACAGCAGCAGAATCTGAAGTTGCCCCGCAAACATCAGCGATCGCGCCGGTGGCGAAAGACGCAGACGGTGAGAAAGTAACAAAAAAACGGCAGGAATCAAAGCGTTCGGCAAGAAACAACGATTCTTCGTATCCCTACAATCCTGACTGGGATAAGCCTATAACCGGTTTTCACCCCATCAAAAAAATGATTCGACCAGTTTGGAAACTGCGACGCGAAGCTCAAGATCTGGAGAATGAAATCGTGGCACTGCAAGTGCCGATGAACAGCTTGCCTCCTGCTTTTGCGGCAATGAACTCGCGCATCGGCGGGTTAGAAAACAAAATCGGCACCATGTCAGATCAGCTAATCGGATTGAACAAGAACTTAGACCGTTTATCTTCTGATTTAGACAAAATCAGCACACTCAATCCAGCCGTAATTGGCGTCCAGAAAGAACTTCAGGGAATTTCAAAACTGCGCCAAGACATCAGAGAAGTCACAAAAGTGCGTGAAGATGTTCGCGCTGTCAGCAGACAAATGGAGAAGTTAAATAAACCGCTCAACGATTTAAAACAACCAATGATCGATGTCGCCAAGCCACTCTCCGGTGTCGCAACACAAGTGGCGAGCGTCAACGGAAAGATGACGACTGTTGAAGAAAAGGTCGTGGAGATGCAAGCACGCATGGATGGATTGAGTCAACAACTCAACGCTATCAAGCAGCCTGTGTCCTCAATTACATCGCCGCTAACAGCTGTACGTGATGAACTTAAGGATCTGAACAAATTGTTGATTGCCGTAGTGACTGCGACGTGTTTATCGGTGATCGCCGGCTTGATCGGTGTGATTGTGACAATCACTCTAGCTTACCGCTTCAGACATACTGTTGTTGCGGTCCTAACAAGCGCACAAGAAGTTCATCAGCAGTCGGAGCTGAAAAGACAGCAAGTCCTCTCTTCGAGAAGGTAGGCTCGGGAGATCGACGATCTCGACAAACTCAAGATTGAATAGAATCAGGCTCATTCGAAAATACACTCAATCGATAGCCTTAAGGTAGTTTGCCGGATGAGCGCGTATACTCTACATTCGTGAAGCTGTTGTCAGCATTGGAGCACAAGATGAGCGATTCCGAAAAGACCTACGACATCATCGTCATAGGCTCGGGAATGGGCGGATTAACTTTGGCCAGCCTGATGGCGCAATTAGCCGGAAAACGAGTCCTTGTGCTCGAGCGACACTTCAAACTGGGCGGCTACACTCACACTTTCAGTCGTAACGGATACAAATGGGACGTCGGCATTCACTATGTCGGTCGAATGGCCAGAGACCAGGATTGCAGACACTTCTTCGACCTGGTGACGAATGCTGGTGTGGATTGGTACAGAATGCCTGATAAGTTTGATCAATTCAATTATCCGGACTTCGCTTTCAAAGTCGACGCCGACCCCGCTGTTTACAAGACTGATCTGATCAAACAATTTCCCGAAGAGGCGAGTGCCATTCGCCAATATTTCAAAGACGTATTGCGAGTTGAAACTTGGTTCAGAAATGAACTTGCTCAATCGATGATGCCGACTCCGATCCACTGGGGGATGCGCAAATTAAGCGCTTCGGAAAAAGAATTCGCGATGCAGACAACGCAAACTTATTTAGACAAAAACTTTAAGTCTGAAAAGATCAAAGCACTACTCACGTCTGAATGGGGCGACTGCGGACTTCCACCGGCAAAGAGCCCGTTCGCGTTAACCGCAATGATTGTCAGTCATTATTTCGGTGGCGGTTACTATCCGATTGGTAGCGGCAAATCGATCGTAGATGCCATTGTGCCTATCGTTAGGGCTCACGGCGGCGACTGCCTGATCAACCATAAAGTTGAACATATCATAGTGGAACGCGGTCGCGCCAAAGGTGTAGAAGTTACAATCAAAGCCGGAAACAGAACCGAAGCAAAGAAATTTATGGCACCAATTGTGGTATCAGATGCCGGCAACGCAATCACGCTAGGTGAGCTGGTTCCGCAAAAATACCGGGTTCCGATGTCGGAGAGCGTCGAAAAAGACATCTGCAGTTCAGTGACCGTTTACCTCGGGTTGAAAACGAATCCACGCGAGCGCGGATTTAAAGGCGAGAATCACTGGATCTTCGAATCTTACGATCACAACAGTATGTTCGAAAACACGCTAGCCGCGCCTGGTGGCAAAGCCGGCGGCTGTTTCCTCTCATTTCCATCTCTCAAGGATCCGTCCGTTCAAAAACATACAGCCGAAATTATCGGTTTCCTAAAGATCGATGAGTTTGCAAAATGGTCTGATTCCGAGTGGAAAAATCGCGGAAGAGAATACGAAGATTTCAAAGATCGAATTACGAAAACTCTCATCGATACTGTTGAGGCTAAATTCCCAGGATTCAGCGAAATGATCGACTATGCGGAACTCTCGACGCCACTAACAATCAGCAGTTTCACCGGGCATCATAAAGGCGCAATCTACGGTCATCCAATGACCGCAGAGGAGTTCAGTAAACGAACCTTCGATCCTCGAACGAAGATCAAGAATTTGTATCTCACGGGGTCTGACGTGGTCAGCCTTGGAATCATGGGCGCACTGATGGGCGGCGTTGTAACCGCCAGTCGTTTGTTGGGCACCGCCACTGGTTACTTTACCATCGTTGGTGCAGCGAAAAAATTGGCTGAAAGATTGGAAACTGAGGCAATGAATAAACAGTCAGCGGCGGCGAAAAACGATGATTTCGAGGTTATTCCGCACGCAGTGATAAGTCGCTGATAATCCTCAAGATGAGGTTGCAGTTACCGAGCGGTTTCCAATTCGCTTCTTCTCGTTCAGTTTCTTCGGTTTTTGGTCGTAGAACGCGATCTGACAAGCCAGTGCGAAACCGCCAACCGCGGCCGCAATGAAGCAAGCTAGTGCGATCACAGGGTAACCATATATGGTGAACGGAGTCGGAACTCGCATCATCAAAGCGGCCCCTATAATAAGGGAAGCAAGAATCAACGATAGACTAATTCGGTTTGCTACTTTTTGAACAGAATCAATCAAGAGCGGCTCATCAATTACCTTTACGGAAAGATTGTTATGAGCGGCCAGATCCATTATCTTGTTGAGGTGGTTCGGAAACTTCTCCAGGAAATCTCTTGTCTCAATCAAGTTGTTGCCAATTTTGCCAGGCGACATATCGCTGATCAATCGTTGCTGCATTATATGCGCTGCGTTTTTTCGAACGGAAGCATTCGGATCGAAATCCGGGTCTAGAGTCGTTCCAATCTGGTCCAGATTCATCAGCGCCTTACCGACCATGGTCAACTCGGCTGGTACTATGATTCCACAATCACCAGCAGATTTTGTAACGACAAAAACAACCTTGCCGACTTCCATGCCACCAAGATTAATCTCTAGATCCTTCTGGACAAGTTCAGCGATTTGCGAACGGAAAGCAGTTTCGTCGTATTTCGGTTTCCGCTCGCCGATGTCGACCGCGATGTTCGCGACTGTGTCCGGACGACCTTCGCTGATGGCGATGACCATTTGCAGAAGTTTCGATTGCAGACGAGGGGTAAGCCGCGCCACCATACCGAGATCGATCAGTGCGACGTTATCGTCAGTGGTTAACAAAACATTTCCAGGATGCGGGTCGGCATGGAAGAAACCATCAACCAAAATCTGTTTCAAGTAGGCATGAAACAGCTGCTCGGCGAGCACGCCTCCATCCAACTCCAGCAGTTTCAGCCTCGTCACATCAGTGACTTTTTTACCGTTGATGAAGTCCATGGTCAACACTGTTCGAGTGCTATAGTCCTTCACTGGACGCGGCACGACAATTCGATCGAACTCTTCAAGGTTCTTATTCAAAGTCTCGAGATTATGCGCTTCCTGACAGTAGTCCAACTCAGCTAGAACCGATTTACGAAACTCTTCGAGCATCACACCGTATTCGTATTTTTCACCGGACTTTGTGTTGTTGTCATAGAAATCAGCTATCTCAGTAAGGATCTGAAGGTCTTCCAATATGCCTTCACGAATTCCTGGACGTTGGACTTTGACAGCGACTTCGCGGCCATTTCTCAAAACGGCTCTGTGAATCTGCCCCAGGGAGGCTGCGGCGATCGGTTCGCTCTCATAT
>CAZRMH010000416.1:0-7282 GCA_964600935.1 uncultured Candidatus Obscuribacterales bacterium | reverse complement strand
ACCTCTCTAAGACTGAGGATTTCCAGAGGTAGCTCGGTGAGCATTGCAAGCCCTTCTGCACTAACCCTGGAGCCGTCCAACTCCAGGTGTTTCAGTCCGGCAATCTGTGAGAGGATTTTGTAGAAATCTAGGTCGGCTTTCAGATCATGGAGCCGCAAAACCTTTAGATTAACGCACTGTTTAAGCCAATCGGAACTTTCAGGACAGTCGACGTCCTGCACACTGATACTTGCTAAACCTTCGAGCAAATGAAGTTTGCTAAACGCCGCCTGCGACAACGAGACGTTGAATAACTCGAGTTCTTTCACGAATAACTTCTGCTTCAGCGCACGATCGATTATCAGATCGGCATTCGCTGTTCCATCCACTATTAAACGATATGTTGAAGCGTGGTAGTTGGCACTGAGCCTGTCAGAAGTCAATCCTTCGAACAGCTCTCTTCGCTTAGTACTAACTTCGGTGCCGCTTTCGTCTTTGTCATAGATTTCGACCTTGCTCGTGCTCGGCACCACTTCCGGTGCAGGCATGGCGGAGATAATTCTGTATGAAGTGAAGCCCACAGTAGCGACGACTAATGCCGCTCCAATGATTGCGGCGGTGTTTTTTAGAATACGATTTAGGCGGGCACGTTTCTCATACTCTGAAACTTCACTGGAAATCTTTGTATCGACACGTTCGATTGCGATTCTGGATTGAAGTTCGGCGAGTTCATCATGAAGTTCATCAATAGTTTGAAAACGGTCGTCCGGATTTTTAGCCAGACACTGGGTGATGATTTCAGCTAATTGAGGATGACAATCGATTGGCTCATCATGGGCGTCTCGGAGTTCCGGCACAGGAGAATTCGCGTGCATCGACATTATGGCAATCACGGAGTCGCCATCGAATGGAACAATTCCACAAAGCGTTTCAAACAGCACACAGCCCACGGAGTATATTTCTGAACGAGCGTCGAACTTGTTACCGTGCATCTGATCGGGGCTCATATAAAGCGGACTTCCAACGATCGTCAGGGCTTGAGCTTCAGGTGAATCCGCCCCCAATGTTGGTGCATGTACCAGAGCAGCGATGCCAAAATCAATGACCTTCAAAAAGATCCCTGAGCTGCGATTTTTGCCAATCATGATGTTGCTGCATTTAACATCGCGATGAAAGATGCCCTGCTGATGAGCATGTCGAAGACCGTCGCAGATTTGCAGAAAAAACGGCAGGGCGTCACGAAAAGGAATTGGACCGTCCTGATCGATCAATTCTTTCAAAGTTGTACCGTCGACAAACTCCAGAACCATATATGGTTGTCCACTGGCCGACGCCCCGAAATCGATTATCTGCAAAACATTCGGATGATTCAATTTGCTCGCGGCACGGGCTTCGGATTGAAAGCGCATCAGCTCCTCGGCAGACCACTGATACAAGAACATAGTTTTAATTGCCACGCGCTTTCTGAGCATGCAATCCCATGCTTCATAGACGACGCCGCCAGCACCACGACCCTTCTCGGAGATAATTCGATATCGTTCGAACGGAAAACTTTCAGGCGATAAACCATGATAGTTGATCTCGCCAAGCTCCAATTCATCAATAACTTCGGGATCGACATCAACGGAGAACGGCGCATCCGCTGCACCTGTGCCAGCGTTCGTATGCCCCTCGAACAGATCTCCAGGGTTTAATTTCTCGTAGTCACAATTGCACCTTTCAGCACCAAAAACCCATTGAGTCAAACTACCTTGCCGGGAGGAGCCTCTCAACTTCCCGCATTTATTGCACATCCGCGAGGCATCAGAACCAACGGACAACTCGTCCTCGGACAGCTTAAGTTTTAAAACCTTACCCGCGCACTCGCAACTATCTTCCGTGAACAACCATTGCGTCAGCGAACCGCTGCGACCGGCATAAACCTTTTTTCCACACGTAGGACAGAGAGTGTCAGCTGACATTGCAGCCAAATTCCTTTCGGATTGAAACCGAGCGATTAAAGCCGATATACCACAATCTACAACCCTCCAATACCTCTGCCGGTGGCCAATCACTCACTTAAGTGTTGAGACCGCGGAACATTTAGTGCCGGAAGATCTACATTAGGAGTGTCGGGCAAGTACCGCAAAGCGAAACGAAAGTTTTGCAGAGTAGCGCTTTGCCGGGCTGGATTTGGCTGCCTCTGAGGCGGAAGGACTGGAAAATGAACAGCGAATTACAAAAGTGGCTGACTTATCAGAAGGAACGATTTCCACTGATTCGTTATTCCATTCTCGTCTCTGCCTTTGCAGCTTCTGGTCTATCTTTGAGCTTTCTGCTCACAGGTGGACAACACCCTCTCAAAATCGAAATGTTTCTCGTTGCATTTTCAGTGACGCTGCTCTTGTTCTTTCAACTGCGCGTTGCTGATGAGCACAAAGATTTCGAATTCGACGCGCTTCATCATCCCGAGCGCCCTGTTCCAAGAGGTCTCGTTAGCCTCGCTGAACTGCGAACACTCGCATTCAGCGCGGGGCTCTTCCAGCTCACGGCAGTGATGTTGCTAAACCCGACACTAATTCTTCCACTCGCCTTAGCGTGGCTCTACATGGGGCTGATGACCCGCGAATTCTTTGTAGGCGAGTGGTTACGCGACCATCAAGTGCTCTACATGCTGACCCACATGTGTATTTTGTTTTTCACGGATCTGTTTATTACGTCCTGTCACTTTGTGGTTTCGAATATCGAACCGCCAATGGCGCTGCTCTACTTCTTAGGTACGAGTTTTTGTCTTGGAACCGTCATCGAAGTAGGACGGAAAATTCGCAGCCCCCAGGATGAAACGACTGGAACCGATACTTACAGCAGATTGTGGGGGCGTGAAACTGCTGTCAGAGTTTGGCTCTTCGCAATTCTGGTTTCAGGTCTATTGGCAGTGGCCACGGCAATGCAAATCCAATCAGGTCTGCTTGCCCTCGCAGTTCTCTCCGTATTGCTTTTCACTTGTTGGCGCAACGGCAAGAAGTTTCTCGCGGCGAGCACGCCAGTAAGCGCGAAGAAACTTGATTCGCTCTCTGGCCTCTGGACATTAGCAACGTATTTGATAATCGGGCTGATACCACTTCTGGTATCTAAACTTGGTCTTGGTTAAACGCTTAATACTTCAGTTACGCAACGATTGTAAAGGACAACCATGAATACTTTCGAGACTAGTCAAAACATTTTCGAGCCCGGTGCAACATCACCGAGTCGGTCTGAAGTTGGAGGCAAGGGTTTCAACCTAACGAAATTGCGTGATGAAAAATTAGCAGTTCCAACATTTTTTATTCTCACGCCAAATGCATTTATGAAAAGTTTGCCAACAACAATCCGCTCGTCATGGGCGAATTTGAGTTCAACCGAACGCGCGGAGGTTGTCCGAAACCTTCACGTGCAACCAGAAGTTTTAGTCGAGATTCTGAACAGCTTCGACAACAATTTCGGTTTAAAGGCAACTGTAGCTGTGCGCTCTTCGGCAGCCGACGAAGACGGCGCCAATATGTCGTACGCCGGACAGTTCACATCTGTTCTGAACGTGAGAAGAAACGAAATCGCAGAGGCAATCGAAAGCGTCTGGCGGTCGGGGTTTACGAAACAGTTAATCGCTTATAGAACGATGAATGGCTTAACCGAAGCACCTGAGCCACCGTGTGTGATTCTGCAACAAATGATAGCCGCTAAAACGGCTGGTGTCGCATTTGGTGCCGATCCAATAACGGGTGACTTGGATGTGGTAGTCATTTCGGCAGTCGATGGACTTGGCGATAAATTGGTTTCGGGTGAGGTGGATTCCGCGATTTATCGAGTGAAGGAGAGTCGCGGAATAGAAGCCGGCTGGAAGCCGGCGCTCCCAGGTTTCGCTCGCACTGGTTTCGCTCGCACTGGTTTCGATCTCTCTGGTTTGGCTGGCGCTGGTTTCACAGGCTTAGAAGCCGGCTGGAAGCCGGCGCTCCCAGGTTTGGCGCTCCCAGGTTTTGCTCGCTCTGGTTTCGATCGCTCTGGTTTCATCGAGTCTAGTTCTAACGAGTCGCTTGGATTTTTGTCAGACGATCAAGTATTCGACATACAACAACTCGTCACCAGAACCAGAAATATATTCGGTTGCCCCCAAGACATAGAATGGGCAATTGATGAGAACGGTCAGCTTTTTATTCTGCAATCCAGACCAATCACTACGCTGCCTGGCTTAAAAGGAGAGAAAACAACTCCAGTTCGGACAAGCGATGTTTCCAACGTAAAAGGTTCCGACATCGCGACCTCTTCCGCAGGTGACTCTAAACTCGAAATTTCGAATTCTGTCATTTTCGACAACAGCAATATTGGCGAGAGCTATCCTGGAACGACCACTCCGCTAACATACTCGTTTGCGAGAAAGGCTTATCAGCATGTTTACGAAGAATTCTGCAGACTGATGGGTGTGAGTGAAAAATCGATCGAAAAGCATGCATTTATTTTTCCTCGAATGCTCGGTTTTGTGCGGGGAAGAATCTACTACAACTTACTCAACTGGTATCGACTGCTTTCACTCTTTCCTGGATTTAAAACAAATCGCAGTTTCATGGAACAGATGATGGGCGTCAAGGCGGGCTTGCCTGCTGACTTCTTAGCTGAATTCGACAAGCCACTTCCTCTTGGTGAGAAGATTGCTGATGCTGTCTCCATATCGATGGTGCTGCCGAAACTCATGGTCAAGTGGTTCACTCTCCCCAGCGACATCAAAGCGTTTAATTCTCGAGTTGAGGGGTCTTTCAAGCGCGTTCCAAAAGACATGGAAAACCTGTCAGCAAGCCAATTAGCTGAACTCTATCGCGGTTTAGAAAAAGACTTACTGCTCCATTGGGACGCGCCGATCGTCAACGACTTTTTCGCAATGGTTTCCTTCGGACTATTGCGCGGAGTGTGCGCGAAGTGGTTTCAAAACATCGACGGTTTGCACAACCAATTACTATGTGGCGAAACAGGAATCATTAGTACGGAGCCCGTCTCGCGGATGAAAGAGATGGCTGACATCGCCACTCGTCAACCGCAATTGATCACACTGCTTAAATCCGGCGATGTCTCTTCAATTAGAAATCAACTGCCTGAATATCCGGAGTTCTACGAACTCTACCAATCTTATCTTGAAAAATTTGGCGACCGCTGTGCCGGGGAGTTGAAGCTGGAAAGTCCAACACTTGTTGATAATCCACAAGCACTGTTCTCAGGAATCCTGCGTATGACGGCGGAAAAAAGCGAAGCTGCCAAAAATTGTGACCAGGCGCAAACAAATAGAATTGAGGCAGAACAACTCGCTTATAAATCACTAGGCAGCAATTTGATCAAAGCGCTCGCGTTCAATCTGATTTTGAATCAAACAAGAACTCGCATTCGTGAGCGT
This sequence comes from uncultured Candidatus Obscuribacterales bacterium, assembly GCA_964600935.1. Taxonomy (GTDB): domain Bacteria; phylum Cyanobacteriota; class Vampirovibrionia; order Obscuribacterales; family Obscuribacteraceae; genus JADYXR01. The sequence goes on along the minus strand of CAZRMH010000416.1, from coordinate 1,908 downwards.
GAAAACCTGCGTTTCATGAGAACGCGCGTATTCGGTTTAGTCCGCAAAATCTTTATTGAGGTCGGAAAACGATTTGAAGGAGCTGGGTATCTAAAATCGTATCAAGATATTTTCTTTCTCGAAACGGAGGAAGTACTTGGTTTCATTGAGAACGATCTGGCTAAGACGGAGCGTAACTTAACCAATCGGGCGAGAGGAAACGCTTTTCTCACCAATTGTTCCGCTCCTGGCATTGCTGAACTGGTTGCCAGCCGGAAGAATGAACTTGAGTCGTTTAAATCCATGCCAGCACCTCCAGACCGTTTCAGCGTGATGGATGGTGCGAATTTGAACGATGCTGAACTGGTTTCACAAATTGAACACCAATCACAAGACGATCATTCGAATTTGGATAAAACTGTATATAGAGGTTTGGGATGCTGCCCTGGTATCGTGCGTGGTTACGCACGAGTGATCGATAATCCCGACACGCAGCAACTTAAACCTGGTGAAATTCTTATTGCCAAACGCACGGACCCAGGCTGGATCACAGTCATCGCACAAGCCACCGGCATCGTCGTCGAATATGGCAGCTTACTTTCTCATACGGCAATCGTCTCTCGGGAACTTGGAATACCGACCATCGTCTCAGTAAGCAATGTCACAACTAGTGTAAAAACTGGGGACTGGCTAGAAATCAACGGTGCAACCGGTGAAGTAAGAGTGACGTCTTCGCAAGAGGTCGTCGCTCTTACTGCAATTTTGGAGACCAGGAAGGTCGCGGCGATGAAAAGCGAAATTCAAACCAAAGCAGGTTTCTCGTTCATCCGATACGCGCAATGTTGGGAAGACACCGACATAGTGCTTGCAGCTATGAACATAAACCCTGGGGACAAATGCCTCTCAATCGCCTCGGGCGGCGATAATAGTTTAGCCATGCTGGCAAAGCACCCGGGCAAGGTAGTCGCACTCGATCTCAGCGGCTCCCAACTAGCGCTGCTGGAACTGAAAGCTGCCGCGTTCAAATACTTAAGCCACGAAGAAATGCTTGTGTTGCTGGGATACAGAATCGGTCAATCTCGTACTGAATTATTTGAACTGATAGAAGATCATCTAAGTTCCAGCACCCGTCAGTACTGGCGAACACATATAGATGATATCGAATTTGGTGTCGCCGGCATCGGCAAGTTCGAAAAGTATTTTGCCATGTTCCGCAAATTCGTTTTGCCACTCGTACACTCGCAAAACACTGTTGACGAGCTGCTCCAGTGGAAGTCCAGAGAACAGCGTGCTAAATTTTTCGAAACCAGGTGGAATTCTTTTCGCTGGAGGACGTTATTCAAAGTTTTCTTCTCACAAACAGTCATGGGTCTGCTCGGCAGAGATCCAAGTTTCTTCCACTACGCGGAAGGCGGTCTTTCCGAAGCCTTACTGAAGTGGACGAAGCAAGCTCTCGTCGATCAGAATCCCAGTAACAACCCTTATCTGCACTGGATTCTCAAGGGCGAATTTGGTTCCGTTCTACCGAATTTTTTGAGGAAAGAAAACTTCGCCGCAATCAAATCCAACATAGATAAACTGGAATGGCATCAGCTCTCGCTCGAGGAATACCTGTCCGGGCACCCTGAGGAGCGTTTCAACTCGTTCAACCTCAGTGACGTATTCGAATATGTCTGCGAAACGAACTACAAGACAATGTTGAAACTGATTGCTGATGCCTCCTTTCCTGAAGCAAAAGTGGTCTACTGGAACATGATGGCACAGAGAACCGCAAAAACAGCAGGAGTAGAGAGAATGCAACCACTGACAGCATTATCCAAAGCGCTGTTTGCGGAAAACAAAACATTCTTCTACAGTCGCTTCGTTGTTGAAGAAGTCAGAAACGGAAAGAATCAAGAGCATGAGGCTCACGAGAACACCGCGGGAATG
>CAZRMH010000415.1:0-7286 GCA_964600935.1 uncultured Candidatus Obscuribacterales bacterium | reverse complement strand
CTTATGCCAACGCGTCATACACGGCCACTGCCTACACCGGAGACACTGGTGCCTTTCAAAAACAGCCGCCACGAGCCGCCGATTTCATACAAGGCAATGCCTCATCACCACAAGCTCCGACGCAGGAAGGTAACACGGGTCCGGTAGATTTAGGCAAGGATTTAGAACTCGATCCGGAATCGCGACTCGAGTTAGAAGACAAAGTTCAGGGTTTACGCTCGCACGTGTTTCTCGTCACCGCAATTGCAGTGATTGTAATTGTCGGTCTCGGTGCCTTACTTCTATATGAAGGTCCACCTGAGGATCGAGCGCCAGCATGGAAGAAGTTGTCATGGACGTTTGCTATGTCCGGCGGGGACGGAGCCTTGACCAGTAAGAGTCTGGAAAAAGCGAAAGACGAATTTAACAACGCCTTGAAGATAGCGGATGAAATTCAAGACGGTGGCGATCGAAAAGCCAAGTCACTGAGAAAATTACGAATCGTTCACGAAGAGATGCATGACAAAAAAGCGGCTGAGTCTTATCGAGAACAAGTCATCAAGCTGGTCAAACAACGGCTGCAGCTAGACGAAGCACCGATTAAGTAGAATCTGTTCGCTGTTGCATTAGTTGGCAGCTCCAGACTTTACTATGGTAATTTCCGGCTCTGCGAAAACTCCGCACGCCGCCCACTGCAAACAATCTAAGTAATGCCACGAATTCGAGCAGAGAGCACCAAATACGGTGCAGCTATTTGCTCAATTGCTTCATCATTTTCTGAACACCCTTCGTGAAATTTTTATCCGTGTAAGCTTTGTAGCCACCATATCCGACGGCACAAATCAAAAGCAAAGTGACAAACTGCTGGAACGCAGACGAGCCCGGGCTGCTGCTTCTCATCTTTGCACGATTGCTGAAACCTTTAGGCTCTTCATGACGCATGTTTTTATTCGAAATCGCAAATCTTCCGTTTTGCATGCGCAATTTCGAAAATTCTTGAACGGATGGAAGTTGTCTTTGACAATTTACGCAAAAACGCAAACGTGCTTTAACGGGCGCCGCGCAAAAAGGACAATTACTGTATCCAAGCTGAGGATCAACTTCTTCCTCCTCCTCAACTTCGACTGGCTCCCGCTTGAACATCGACATCAGTTTAGCTAGCCAACCTTGGTTCTCTTCTTCCATGTTCATATTATCTTCGTAGGTATTTGCCGAATGCGTTCGCTGGGATGGGTCTTGGCTGCGATGCACAGCCGTCTCGGTTCTCATCTCGTTGATGACTTCTTGAACGGGTGTCGGCGACGCCTGCATGGAAGCAAAATCAAGTGCCGGATGTTCACCGGTTTCCAGCGCCATCGCTTCACTTTCAAGGTCTTGGAAGGTCACGTCCTCTAGTCGATAGCGGTATGATCGCACCTTCGGCCAATCACGACGAAGCGCATCCCTTAATTCTTTAGCAAACTCAGCGCAGGTCTGGTAGCGGTTCTCGGGCTCCTTGTGCATTGCTTTTTTCAGCACATAAGTGGTTTCGTTGCAACCTTTCAATTCCGAAGCAACATCGCAAAATGGAATTGGCTGCGCATAGAGATGACAATCCATCATCTCGATCGCCGACTTGGCCTTATAGGGAAGCTTCGCTGACAGCACTTCGTAAATCACAATACCCATTGAATAAATATCGCTGCGCGGATCGATCACGGAAGTGGCATAACACTGCTCCGGACTCATGTATGGTGGGCTGCCGCATACGTCGCCAGCCTTCGTAATTATGTGAGACTCTGCTTCATTTTCGTCTCTCAGTTTTGATAAACCAAAATCCAGAATTTTGACCCAATCAGCTTCGTCGCCATGCTTGCTGAGCATGATGTTTTCCGGCTTCAAATCGCGGTGTACGACTTTCTGTTCGTGCGCACATTCCAATGCTTCGAAAACTTGAGTGAAAATTTTCGAGGCTCGATCAAATGGAAACGGACCGACTCTCTGTAATTCGTCTTTTAGACTGCGGCCCTGCAGGAAATCCATCACCAGAAACGGCTGAGCCTTATGCATACCAAAATCGAACAAAGTGACAATATGGTGATGCTTCACCTGCGCCACGGTTCTCGCTTCCCGGGTAAATCGCTTGAGCGCTTCAGAATCGGCAACTTTGTGCGAATGCAACATTTTTATCGCCACGACGCGATCGGTCTGCTCGTCAAAAGCCTTATAAACAACGCCCATGCCACCGCGGCCAAGCACACCTTTTACGTCGTAACGCTGATTGTTGCCCAGCTTAGTGCCGACAAGGGCATCGCGTTCGGACTTCAGAGTGGACTTGTCCTTCTCGCACTCAGTTACGTCGTCATCATATTCAGAGCTGCACTTCGGACAGACTTTCAAACTAACAGCCTCCATGTACGCCCGTATTTGTAGATCTATTCGATATCCAAATACTTCTTTACTTTCTTATGTCGATCTATCCATACCCCTCTTAAGTGGGCCCTAAACGACCGATTAATCGCTCAAAATCATGATTACTACTGCGGTACGGCTTTTATCGCAATAACAAAATCGTTTACAAATTACGCCATAAAAGCGCCTAAGTTCAAGTCCGAGATCTATGGTATAGCCCCAAAAGCGGCTGGAATTGCGATTTCGCACCATGCAAAAGTATGGTGTCGCAATCTTAAACTGGGCTCTCCGGGACGTTCTGCCAGAGTCAGACTGATTGAGACTGAACCTGCCGTTTGCAAGGCGAGGGACGGTCAGATAAATTCGGCCAATACCAAGTTGCTGATAAGTACTCCGGCATCAGTAATCCGTAAGTGCCTGCCGTCGAAATCAACGAAGCCTCCTGATTTTAGTTTATCAATCTGTTTATCAAAAACGCTGACGATATCAACACCATAGGTCTCTTTAAACTCAAAGACATCAATTCCACGCCGCATTCGCAGTCCCAGCATCAAGGCTTCCTTGATTTCGGTTTCGGAATCGATAAATTCGCTCATCTCATCAGCCATACAATCGCGCATGTACTTTTTAAGGCTTTTGAAATTGGCGCTGCGATATCCCTCTACGTATCGATGGGCACCTACGCCAAATGCAAGATATGGCATATTACGCCAATAGACCAGATTATGCTCACACAAATAATCCGGCAAGGCGAAGTTCGAAACTTCATAGTGTTGAAAACCAGCGGTGGTAAGAGTTTCAACAAGCTTTTCGAAAAACAGGGCGACCGAGTCGTCGACCGGATAGGCGTCGGAGGATCGTGGAAACCTGGACAGCAATGGGGAGTTCTGCGCTAGTTCTAAACAATAAGAAGACACATGTTTAATGGTGGGAAACTTGTGTGTTAGCGAAACCAGCTCCTCAAGCGTATTAGACCAGGACTCGAGCGTTTGAGTCGGCAAAGCATACATAAAATCGACGTTGATATTCGGAAAATATGAACTGGCGATTTCCAGCCCAGCAAGCGCCTGCCCTCGAGTGTGGTCACGACCAATCGCCTTCAGCTCAGAGTCTTGAAGTGATTCAATACCGATGGAAAGCCTGTTGATACCGAAGTCTCGCCATGCTCGGGCTTTTTCTTCAGTGATGGCATGGGGTGTTGTCTCCATCGAAAATTCGAGAGAATCATCAATCGGTGCGACTTTTGCAAGGGTTTCAAAAATTCTTTTCAGATTATCGGGCGACGCTAATCCTGGCGTTCCGCCACCGAAAAACACCGTGGAGAGCTTAATCGGCGAGCTGACTTTCTCCACTCGCTGCTCGATTTCGCGGCAAACAATGTCAGTGTACTCATCCTCGAGATGGGACAGACCGGCTACAGCAGCGAAATCGCAAAACTCACATTTATGGGAGCAAAACGGAATGTGTATATATGCCGAGGTTATGATCGATTGTCTAATGGCGATATCAGGCATTTGTTTCTCAAACGCACTTCAGGAACTAATTCCAGGCTAGTGCAAGAATATCATGATGTCGTGCCCAGTTCGTCGGTATCGGCTGTCAGGCGAGGTTTTCGTAATGCGCTCTTCAAAAATCAAAATCAAATGCACCGCAGTTTTGGTTCTCCTGGCAGCCACAGTCTCGCTCTCCGTATATGCGAGCGTCGCTAGCCCACTGACCTGCATAGGTGAAACATCGGTTGTTCAGTCACTTATGTTCGGGAGCGGTCGCAAACTATCAAGAGGATCGAAGTCTAAAAGCGCTCTGGAAGTGACAGAAGAAGGAGACGACCTGCAACCGGCTTCGAAGCAGGAGAGTAAACCGACCGAAACGGTCATCGACGCCCAACCAGTACCGGATTTGATTCCTCCAGGCGACAAAACCAGTGCCAAGAAAACCGATCCGGAGGCCACCGAGCCTTCACCGGAGGCAGTCCGACACACAAAACGCACACCCTCCGGCGAGAAGTTTCTGGATTTAAATCAAGCCGACGAAGGAACCGAGATCCCCACAGGAGGTCTATCGAATTCCCCAAGGACCGAGGCTCCGAACGCCGATTTGTCTAGTTCCAGGAAATCTGCAGATAGAGCCCCGTCTAGTTCCCGGAAAACCCAGGGGCATAACGAATCCCTCTCGGACGCAAAGCCAACAGAAGATCGGGACGAAGATTTGACTAAATCAGATCAGGCAACCGATTTAACGGAAGATGCGGCTTCCAGAAAACTGGCCGAACCAAGAGGACGGCAGCCTAGAGAAAGAAAAGCCAGCACTCCGAGAAAAGACTCGGCGAATTCTATAAATTCCGATGACAGGTCGTCCGAACCAACCGCCGAGTTTTCAGAAGACCTCCATTCGGCTGATTTAAAACCATCAGAGAACGCAACAGCAAGCAAGAAGCCTACATCGACCGCCAAAGACAGGACAGCGACGGATCCATCCAAACCAGCATCACAAGTTTCTCGACCGAAAAAAGTAAACCGCGAAATCATGCTCGTAGACTTGTTTCGCACGGGACTGACAAATACTGATTTGCGAACTGTCGGCGACTTGCTGATCAAACTGCGCCGAGAAGTGACGAACAATCCGCAAGATCCATCATTGCGAATCCGCCTGGGAAGCCACCTCTATCTAGCAGGTGATTACGAAGGTGCCGCCACTGAAATGAAACGCGCCATTGCGCTTCGTCCTGACGACGTGATCGGGCATACCCTGCTAGCCAAACTACTCGATGAAGCTGGCGATCAATCGGCTGCACATGCGGAATTTCAACGAGCAATTGAAATTGATCCACGATTTCCTGATGCTAGGGTGTTTTTTGCAGAAAGCCTGTTGAAACATGGTGGCATATCCGAAGCAATCGACGAATTCAGAAGAGCCAACGAAGCACGGCCTACAACTGACGGTTTATCCGGCTTGTCCGAAGCTCTGGTAATCGTTCAAGACAAAGACGGTGCAGTTACAGCCGCCCGACAAGCAGTGTCAGTGATGCCGAACTCGGCGAAGGCCCATGTCGCTCTGACGCGAGCACTATTGGCATCGAAAGAAAATCAAAGCGCCCTGAGAACAGCTCGCCAAGCGACTCTGCTGGACCCGACATCGGCAGACAGCCATATCGCTCTTGGACGCGCGTTGTATGCAAACGGGGGCTTACCTGGTGCTGTTCAAGAATTTCAACAAGCCGTCAGCCTCGATCCGCTTAACGCTCAAGCGCGAAACGACCTTGGATTCGCATTGTACGGACTTGGTGACATAGCCTCCGCGGTCACGCAATTGCAACTAGCATTGCGCCTGAATCCACATCTAAGCGAGGCGAGAAACAATCTCGAAATTGCAATTTTCGGATTGTCGGGATCGGGCAAGAAATAGTCATAGAGCCCAAACCTTGCCGTACGCTGTCAGATCCGTCGATGTTTCAGAACAATCACATATCGACCGGTGAATTATTATTCCAAATCCGTTAGTTTTTCAGCAAAGGCGGCGTGGACCAATCGGAGCGCCGGAGGCTTGTTGGAAACATATTGTTTCTCTATTAATCGGCGAAAAAAGAAAGTTTTCAACCAGCAAACAGTGCAATAAAGCAGTCAACCACGCGCCACAAACGCACCTTCTCGATATACACCACATATAATACCGCACCCCAGTGGTGGCATATAGGTCCAATCAATTGCAAAACTGAATTAACGCGCTACAATTGATATCGTTGTAATCCCAGGTACCATCAATGCTTCGCCTGAGTTCTAGACCTCGAGCGAAAAAACAGAAAAATGTTTCGGCACCACTATTGGTGTCAGTAGCCGTGGCATTGAGCTTAAACTCCATCAGCCCTGCCTGTGCACAGAGTGTGAGCGCCGATGGAAAACAAGTCGCGCAGTCGACACCGGCGCCGAAGTCTGCCAAGGTCAATAACAAATCGCTGCCTACAGTCACTGGCACCGTTCAAATCCGTAAGCCGTTTAAACTTTTTGCCCAGGCCGGCATCATCCACCATCTCAGTTTTCGCGACACACCGGTGCGCGAAGTGATTTCCGAGATTGCCCGACGAGGCAGCCTCAACATAATTATCGATAAATCAGTAACTGGGAAAATCACAGGTGAGCTTTCAGACCTCACGCTCAATGAGGCGATGGACAACGTTCTCGCGGCCGCAGGTCTGGAAAGCAGACCGCTGGACAACAGCACCGTAATAGTCGGGACATTGCAGGCTATGGTTCAGCTCGGATTGAACCGCCCGGTAGCCAGAGCTTTCAAACTGAGCTACGCTCACCCCTTCGACGTCGCTCAAATTTTGACCGCATCGATCTTCAATCGGGGCTTCGTTCCTGATTTCAAAGAACGGGTTCGCAACTCAGCGAAAAATGAAAATAAAGACAACGAGGGTCGCGCCAGCGAACGACAGAGCACCAATGACGATGGCATTCCGTACGACGAAAAACGATCCGGATCCGATGACGATGATCGGGTCGTTGAATCGGAATCAGAATCGCAGGTAACGCGAGACCAGCAACCCAAGACGATGCGCGGTTCTTCTCGCGAACAAATTCAGGAAGGTGTCGGATTCAACAACGCCTCGGTCGATCCGGGCACACAACAAGTTCGCCAGATGCAGGAAGTTTCGGCAGATTACATCGTTCAACCTAACGATGGTGGCACAATCATCATTCCTGACGCGAAAGGACGACAGGTCATCGTTGTCGGAACAGAACAAGATGTTCTCATTGCCGAAGAAGCAATCCATATGATCGATCGTCGCCCCAAGCAAGTTCACATTCAAGCATCCCTTGTTGAACTTACAAACCAGGGAGTCCGGCTGCTCGGCAACACATTCAACATCCAGGGTCAAGGTGTGTCGGCATCGATCATGGGCAACTCATCAGCAC
>CAZRMH010000414.1:0-7296 GCA_964600935.1 uncultured Candidatus Obscuribacterales bacterium | reverse complement strand
GGGTTGGAACAATGCTAAACATAATCGATAGGGGTCTGGTCATAAGTCGCCGACGCTTCGTGGTTTTGGCGTTCGATAACTGAATAAATTCAGCGTCCTCTAAGCGGAAGCGGATTTCCTTCTAATGCCAGCGTTGAAAATAGAGGTCGTTTTCGAGTCCAGAGGGATTTGAATACAATGAAATGCTTGTTTGTCTGCCTGGAAATTTCAGCGTTTCATTTTTTGTTGAGAAACCGAAGTGGGCTAGATCGGCGACCACGTCCCTGTACATGTCTTTTGGAACTGTTATACCAAGGCAGTTGATCTGTTTTATAGATAATTCGATTGTTAGTTTTACGATGGCGTTCGCCACCGCCCGTGGTTCTTGTAAAACATCCTCGGAATCGCGAACTAAAACAATTCCCTTCTTATACTGTTCGATGTTTAAACTGCAGTATCTTCGGCTTCCCAGCGCGCGACCCTGGTGATACCAGAGTTCTTCGTATTTGCGTGGCGTTACATCAGCGTCTTCTGAGTGGCGGGGTGTTTTCCTGTACGTGATTTTTAGGCTAGTGATCGGGTTTAGATGTGAACCCCTGTAATTGAAGTACTCTTTTTTCTTTTTTGCATCTATGTAGATAACCCAGTCATTTACACGGTCTAAGCCGCGTTCGTCGTACTCATCTTCGAGCGCGAACGCGGCTAATGGAGCTATAGTTCGAACGCAAACAAGCAATAAAATTATAAATTTAATTGCCGTTTGCCGGATCATCAGCGTGATCTAGTTGATTGTGCAGCTACCTTGAATTCGCCATTGTAGATAATTCTGACGGTACCGCCAGAGTTACCACCAGGGCGTTGTACGTTGCAAATTGGGGCAGAGTTGCCCGAGTAGCCTGACCATTGAGGTGAACATCCTGGATTGTTACTGGAGGTGCAGTTGTCGCAACCGATAGGAAACACGCCTGGAATGCCAGTGTTGGAGGTTGGCGGCGGCGAGAATTTCACGTTCGCGAAGGAGGTTACATTAGGATATCCTGCTCCTGCAGACCAGTTGCCGGAATTTCCTTGTTTAACAAGCTCCATGGCCATTTTTACGTCAACACCGTTGACGCAGCTGATATCCACGGCTTCTTGTGTGAACGGCGGAACGTTGTTGAAGAATGTCGGCGTGTTGTTGTTGAGCGTAAATTCTCCCAAGTTCTGTCCATTCGGAGTGTTGGGACCTCTGCAATTGTTAGGCGGATTATTGAAGGCCACATTTCCTGCGATGCCCGTTCCCGGGGGGGTAGTCAAAATCGCATTATCGCCCGCTCTCAGTTTAAAACTGCCTTGAAATTGGTTACCCGGCACTTGTTTCATGTTGACTGGGTGGCGCCAGGGCAAACCTACTACGCTTTGCACAAATCCAGGATTAGATATGCCGCCGTAGTTGTTTAGCGTGAACCAGACCGTACAATCTACATTTGACCTGTTGGCGATTTCTAGACTAGTTTGTTGAACTGCTTGGGCTAGTGCCGGAGCTAGCGTCGTAACAATGGCGGCTGCGGCAAGCGCCGTAGATTGTATAATCCTGGCTAAATTCATAAACACCATTCCTCGCTCGTTTTGGGCATCTTGGAACATTGGACCCAACTATATACCCCTCGATTTCGGTGCTTACTCGTTTACAAAAAATGCTTTTGTTGCGGGATTCCGTCCAAGATTTTCCCACTGGTGTGCCGCGTTTATCTGGAACGGGATAGGCGCTGTTAATCCAGGAACGTCGAATCCATTTCCTGCAAATAAAATTGCTGGCGAAATTAATATATCTACACTCAGTTCCAGCGAGTACGTGCATGGTGATTTGTCGCCATTAGGCAACCACGCCAATGGAATGTGACCAGGCGCGGCGACGATTAAACACTCGGCCGGGCGCGGGTTCAAGAAGACACGAGATATGCGCATCTTTAGCCCGATATCTTTGCAGTCAACGCCGCCCAGCCGGAGCAGTCGCGTTGCCAGTGACGGATCTGCTCTGACTGTTTCGTAGGATTTACTGAACGTCTCGCACAGTGCAAGACGCCGAGAGTATTCATCAACGATTTCGCGCGCCAGCATCCATCGAATCGGCATAATCGTCAAGTCTAAAAGCGGTATGAATACTAAGATTACGAGCAGAACTAATGCCGCTGCAAAGTCTGGAATATTGCTGCCGATCTGCGACCGGTTCGAGCGTTTACGATTTCGGATTGAGCGCGCATTCATAACTGTGCGATACTCTCCAAAGGGTATGATGAAAAAAGTCGATTATGTCGAGCTGCTATCACCATAAGTTACCATGAATAAACGAAGTCGATCGAGAGGAACAATGCTCACGCTGGTGGCACTAGTCACGGTGCTCATTCTCGCGGTTGGTTTGATAGGAATTTTGTTTAGCACTCTGTTGTCGCAACATTCGCGAGCGCAGTACGAAGTCGATTCACTGGCGTTGACGATTGCGAAGCTGATCAATAAGGGTGATCGCGTGGCGCAAATGAATCAGCTTGTTGGGCGTTCACGCGAACTGATTTATACGACTCGACAAAGTAGAGAAGCTTGTGAAAGAGAGCGTATGGGGCATTTAGGACCTCTGCTCGATCAGCTCATGAATGAGGCGTATTCGAGTCAGGCAATAGTTGAATACGAACGAAAAAATCAAATTGAAACTATTGCAAAGGATGTGCGAGAAGCAACGCAAAAATATAACGCCGATAGAAGTGCGAAAAGCAATTCGTTTTTGCCGTGGCTCAAAACCTTTGAACCTGAGGTCGTTCGCGTTGACCTGGGCTGCATTGAAAACGTTCAATCAAATGTTAGAAACCTCAGTGTAGTTGAGGAACTCGCGGATTTTGATCGACGCAGCGGTTATGTTGATCCCAAAAGTAATTTGTTCAAGGCAAACATAAATGCTCGACTTCCTAGTCCGGATGATGAGCTGACTTTCAAATTTTCATCGCTGCCGGCTTTGGTCGAAGACTCCTGCGCACCGCCACGCGTAGCGAATTCGCAAGTTTTTAAATCCTTTGGACCGGTAATAGCGCATGGTAAAAACGTTGAAAATAAAATGGAACAGCTTCCGCAAGCGGCAACCGTTTACACAACGATGGATGTAGCTTTCGACATGGAAGCAAAAGAGCGGCATTCAATTAGCGTTACCTCTACTGGTGTTACTGGTGGTGCTGTATCAGCGCCAGAGTGAAGTTTGGTTTGTCCGCGGTTTGCCCTCTAGAAATTCGCTTCTTTATATAAGAACGTTCGTTCAAAGTTCGAATCAGCTAATCAACAGATCGCCCTGCGAGTACTTGCCTAGGTTTCCTGTCGGCTACTAGGTACTGATACGGTTATTTCTTGGTTTAAGAACATTTTTCAGATTAATCCTGAAAAATTTTGCAGGCCATTGAACTTTTTGCATTGCGTTGACGTCATACATATTAGAGGCGTGCAACCGTTTACCCCGGAAGGTCACCAATGAAGTTAATACTGCCTGTTCTGATATCGATTCTTCTGATTATGCCGCCAGTTCGAGCTGCGTCTGAGGATTCCGACGAGCAGATTACCCATGTCCTTAACCGACTGACGTTCGGACCACGACCGGGCGACATCGAAAAGGTCCGAAGTCTCGGCGTAAAGCGGTTCATCCAGGCGCAGCTGAACCCGACTACTTTGGCCGAATCACCCATTGTGCTTGAACAATTGGGACGAACCAAGGGCTTGAATGCCCCAGCCAGTAAGTTGTTGGCGGAGTTTAACCAGTTTAGAAAAGAACGCAAGCTTCAGAAAGGGGTTGCCGGCAAGGGTAAGAATAACTCAGTGGTTGCGAGTGCCGGCGGTTCACTTACTGAAGGGGCGCAAAACGGCGACATGCAGGACGCTGAGATAGAGAAATCAGAGCTCATACAGATGGACCAGAACCAGCGATCCTCCCGAGGCAAGAATGCCGGCAAAAAGGTTCTCAATGGTGGATTCAATCCGGGTCAGGGATACGGGGAAGAGGTCATTGAGACCAGGCTGGTTCGTGAGATAGAAAGTCCGCGACAGCTGAATGAGCTGATGGCAGATTTTTGGTTTAATCACTTTAATGTTTGTATGACCAAAGGATCAGATCGAGTTCTTGTTGGTGCGTACGAAGAACAGGCGATCCGTCCGTATGTGTTGGGCAACTTCCGCGATTTGCTGGGTGCCACCATGCATCACCCCGCGATGATGTTTTACCTGGACAACGCGCAGAACACTAAAGCGGATTTTCAGTCGATGAATCCGAAGAACACCAAGCGTGGTATCAACGAGAATTATGCACGTGAGCTACTAGAGCTGCATACGCTCGGTGTGGACGGTGGTTACACTCAAAAGGATGTTATGGAGTTGGCGCGCGTTCTTACCGGTTGGGGCATGCCGAATCAGCGAGCTGTTGCTACTTCGGGAACTCCACGGTATTGGTCGACGTTCGAACCGCAGCGTCATGATATGGGCGATAAAGTAGTTCTGGGACACACTATCAAAGGCAGCGGTCCTAAGGAGATTGAACAAGTTCTCGATATTCTCGCTAAAAGTCCGACAACGGCAAAACACATCAGTTTCCAGCTTGCTCAATATTTTGTCGATGACAAACCGCCTCAGTCCTTGATTGATAAGATGTCGGCCCAGTTCATGAAGTCCGATGGCAACATCAAATCTGTTTTGGAAACGCTGTTTGCAAGCCCAGAGTTTTGGGACACGAAGTATCTGAACAGTAAATTCAAAAGTCCGCTTCATTACGCGGTGTCCGCGATGCGAGCGACCGGGGCGAAGCTCGATCAGCCGAAACAGCTAGCTTTATTTCTTAAACTTCAGGGTCAGCCGTTGTATGAGTGCTTAACTCCGGATGGCTATAAAAATACAAAAGAAGCGTGGCTCAACCCAGATGGTTTACTAAAACGCATGGACTTTGCTGTTAAATTGAATAACCAGCAAAGGCGATTTGCACCGCTAAACTATGATGCCGTCAGAAGCACCGTTAATGGTGGCAAGCTGTCAGAGAAGACTCTGGCTGCTATAGCAAAAGCACCGCCATATCAGAAAGTCGCAGCGTTAATTGGAAGCCCGGAATTCATGCTTTATTGAGGAGATGAAATGAACCGTCGAGATTTTCTTAAAGCCGCATTTGCGGCATCATTGAGCGTTCCGTTCGTTAGTCCGAGTGGGTGGGCGATAAGCAACGCTGATGATAAAGGTAATTCTGAAAAACTGATTGTGGTTCTACTTCGTGGTGGCGTCGATGGTCTCAACGTTGTATCGCCTTACGGAGATAATCGTTATAAACTGATTCGCCCAACAATCGCTATGTCACGAAGTTCCGGACTGATTGATCTCGACGGTTATTGGGGCGTGCATCCGTCACTCTCTGCACTAATGCCCATGTTTCAAAACAAGTCTATGGCATTCGTACATAATTGTGGATCACCTGACCGGACCAGAAGTCACTTTGATGCGCAAGATTATATGGAATCTGGAGTTCCCGGTCAAAAATCGGTTAGCAGTGGTTGGATGAATCGTCTGGTTTCACAGCTACCTTCAAAAAATTCTCCTGTTCAAGCGATCAGTCTGAGCACCGTTTTGCCTCGAATTTGTGCCGGTCCTGCAACCATTGCCACCGTCGCCAAGGCTGGCGGCGGCGGGAAAGGAAATAAAAAAATGCAGCGCCGCGGGATGAATGCAGGCGGTGATGTGCCCGAGGTGTTTCGCGATATGTATGGTGACCTTGGCAATGACCTCGGAAAGAGTTTCGCTGATGGTCGAGCGGCGCGCATCACTGTCGATACCATTATGAAACAAGCTGCAGCGGAAGAAGATCCGATGACTCGCGAACAAATGATTGCAAATCGAGGTGCCCTGTCGCCAAAATCATCTCCTGAATTTGGAAATCAGCTTGCTACTTTGTTTACCAAAGATCATACAGTTCAGGTTGCCTTCATAGATTTCGGCGGGTGGGATACGCATGTACGTGAAGGCGCTGAACAAGGGCAATTAGGGAATCTACTTAAACCGCTGGCGAACGGTTTAGCGGACCTGGTTCAGGGTCTTGGTCCGATGTACAAAAACACAACGATTGTCGTGATGTCAGAGTTCGGCCGCACCGCCAGAGAGAATGGAAATGGTGGGACCGATCATGGTCATGGCAATGTGATGTGGTTGCTTGGTGGTGGCTTAACGGGTGGTAAAGTTTACGGACGCTTCGGTGGTTTGGCTGATAACGCCCTCAACGAAGCGCGCGACTTACCGACAACAACTGACTTTCGTGCACCTCTTAGCTCTATTTTGAGCGAACATATGAAACTCTCCAGCACGCAGCTTGCGGCAGTGTTTCCAAATTTTCAACTCAAGTCGAATCCATTTATTCAAGGTTAAACACGGAGATTCCCAATGAAATACCCAAATTTGCTACTAGCTCTAGGTCTCTGTTCGATTATGTTTATGCCATCAGTTCAAGCTCAGTCGAACAATGACTACGCTCCGAGCCAATCTGCTGGATTCGATCCGCCACCGTCAGCGCCACCACCAGGCTCAGAGCCCTCTCAGCAAATGAATTCGGGTGGTGGTCATGGGCGACATGGTGGTCTTCGGAATGGTGGTCCTCGCCGCGGTGGCGGTCGTGGCAATGGTGAGATGCGAGCCAAAGTAATACAACGATTCGACGCAGACGGTGATGGAGTTCTTAGCGACGCAGAACGTGCTCAAGCGAAAGCTGCTCGCGAGCAGATGGGCCGGGGGCGAGGGGGGCGGCACGGTGGCGACCACAATGGCGGAGGCAATAATTTTGCCGGTGGTCCTGGAGGTGGCAAGCACCATGGTCGTCATGGCGGCGGCGGCGATGACGCCAGCAAACAAGAACGCAAAATGAAAATGATGAAACGGTTCGATGTAAATGGTGATGGCACCCTTGATTCAAGTGAACAAGCGAAACTTGACGCAGCCAAGGCGGAGCGCCGCAGACAACGCGAAAGTATGCGTGGGCAAGACGATCAGCCAATGTTGCATGACCCTGCCACAAACGGTCAACCTTAGCATCACCGTGCCGGTTAACAATCTGGAAAGTGAGAACTTAAGCGGTTAAATCTCTGCGGTTTGGCAAATGGAACCTACCAATCCGGGTGCACTTTTTTTACTTCGTCCAATTTCTCCTGATAAATCTTCGCTTCAGCAGGTCGTTTCGCCTCGGTCAGCGTTTTTACGAAAACTTTCATGAGACTAAAATAGTTTGGGAAATCAGCAGGATTTTTATCCTTACCTCTCCATCTTTTCACGTAGTATTCGAACGCG
>CAZRMH010000413.1:0-7334 GCA_964600935.1 uncultured Candidatus Obscuribacterales bacterium | reverse complement strand
GAGGTTACCGCTTTCCCAGCGTTTATCCAGTGGAAACGGCGATGGCGTGTTGAGCGATGCCAGATAACGATTTTCGCGCTTCGGGTATTCCAGTTCACTGACGCCCCAACGCGCGTTTTCCACTGCAAATTCTGGGCTGCGCGCGTTCAAAAACTTCACGGACTCGATCAGGTTCACTAGTTCTTTAAACTTGAGTTCCCTCTGTTCAGGCTTGAGTTCATTCCAACGCCTCGCCACCTTTGCCAGGTCATCGATATCCCTTTCAGAGTTTCTCAGTAGAAACTCTTTCAACCCTCGCATTTCTTCCGGCGCGCGCAAGGGCAGCCAGTGCGTTGCATCATGGGCATTTACGCCGCGGTCGGCCATTTTGTCTACCCACTTTTTCCACTCTTTGCCGAAGGTTGTCGAAAGTCCAAACGCCGACCTTGCTTGCCAATTTTCGGGGTTAAAGCCTGGTGGAAGGTCCATCGGGTTAACCGGTAGACCGCCCGGTTTGCTGGCCAGGGCAGCAAGCGCATCGCGAAAGGCACCACACTGCAAACCGTTTAACTTCTTAACGCGATTCTCACCCTCGGGAGTCGATTGTACACAGACTTCCGCAAGCGTTTCGAGAATCTTCGTTGGTATCTTTGGAAACATTGATTGCGCCGCCAAAAACGGATCTCCGTTTTCCATCAGCACACTCATTTTTCCTTTCGCCTTCTGATTTTCGAACGCAATTAAAAACTTCTCGTGATGAGCCTTAGCACTTTCCTCACTTCGAGATCCAACGTCTCCTCCGTCAAGAGTCTGATTCCACGCCATTTTCGCCGCCACCTGATGCCAGGTTGGCATCGATGCAACTTTCACTGCCAGGTCTTGAGAAAATGATTTCTCTACTCGCCATCCATTGAGCGCCTCGCTCAAAAACTCTTTCTTCAACGACTCAGCAACTTGAGGGTGTTTGATTACGACAGCGGAAAGCAATTGTTTATCAGGGAGCGAAAGATCAGGAAAGCGTTCCACAGCCAAAAACACCGGGCGCAGCGATTTGACTGATGAGTGATCCTCGATATGCATATTCTCACTGAAGAGCTCCTCGCGAACCGCAGAAACCAAGTTGGTCAGTTCAAGACGCCCCATTTTTTTCTGGCTGGGGGTGAGCTCTGTCCATGATTCAGAGACCATCGCCGACATCGATAAATTAGTTCCAGGCTCAACCGGCTTCAACAGCCAATCGGAGAGACCAGTCAAATCTTTTGCAGTTTGCGAATTCAGGAAGTCGAGGGCGACAGAGGCATTGTAGCCACCGGCAGACTCACGAAATTTCATGTATTGATCGTAGTCTTGAAAAACGAGAGCGGCGCGCAGTGCGTGCGCCGTGCTGTGTTGTAGATCCACCGCTTTGTCAAAAACTTTTTTGTTCATTCCAAGCAGTAACTCAGCCGGATTGATTTTCTTGTCGGCCCCTGCGTACCGTCTCAATTCCTCAGCAATAGTCTCTTGCTGTCCAGTGGATTTCTCGGGGAATATTCCTTTGACCAAAGCAAGGGTGGTCTTCTCCGGATCACCATTTTGACTGATTGAGATTTCGCCGAACTTTTGAAATAGAGCCCTAGCATCAAGCTTATTAAGGTCTGAAAAAGCAGTCCAGAATTTTTCTTTGGTATCGCCCGAGGTGCCAGGCGCCGGAAACTTGCCATCACTCACTTGATTCCATGCCACTGTCGCTCGCATCTGGTCCTTCAAAGGCATCGCACCTACCTTCTCTGCGACGTCGATTGGAAGATCAGGGCACATCTCCCACGCCTTTGCCGCTGGTATCAGTCTGCCTATCTCTGCTGGAGGCATAGATCTTAGATTGTGTTTTGAATCCAGATTGAGAACGATCAGAGACTTCACTGTTTCATCAGGCAATTTGGCAAGATGTGTTTGTGCTATCGAGAATGTCTGCGCAGTAGAGGAACGATGTGGCGTCCCTATTCGTTCGGTGAGCGCGAAGTAGTTTTTATAATGATCGAGCGGCCAGGCTCCAACAGCGGACACTAACTGCCGTGGATTCCAGTCCAGTTTTTGTCTTGGACCGTGCGCTTTTTCCTGGGCATCGTGATACTTTTCGAGGTCCGCGAGATATCGAGCAGAATCACGGAGTGAATCGATTCGCCGCGGAGTTACTTCGCCTCCATCGTTGAACAGTTTGAGTCCAACTTCTCGATCGGCTGGACTCCACTTTTGCATGAAGGTCCCTAACTCATCACCGGTCCAGGTCTCCCGATTCTCGACAATTCTGCGTGCGTTGTCGACTGTGAGTTCCTTTCCACCATCCAGTTTGCCACCGTCAGAACCAGAGGAGGGCGAATCCGCCGATACCATAAGCGGTAGCAGCTGATCTTGAGGCGTCGTTGTTTGAAAATCTTTTGGTAAATTTAGGTCTGGAAGTTTAAAACTGTTCGGCTGGAATTTTAGTAAATCTAGAAGGTTCAAGCTCGAATGTGAATCACCAAAATGGTCATGTCCTGGGGACTTCGAGAACTCACTCTCTCTCATTTTTCTCCCTTGCCAACGGCATCGCCCCATCCCAAACAGAAACTTACAGCAAGTTTGTTACAGAACTGCAAAGGCAGATTAGTCACTCATCGGCATGCGCGCGAAAGCCAAGTACCGGGTAACATTCAGACCACAGTAAATGACGTCAAGTTAAACTGAGGACGATTATTGTCCTATTTGTCGGTCTGAATAATTCCGAAATATCCAGTCGATGGAATTCCCGTGAACTCGGACACATCGACTTCTCTTCGAAATCTGATGTCTACGGCGCTCGCTTTTAACAATGGTCTGGCACCAGAACCGAATGGCATAGGTCGCACGAATGGCGCACGGGGAGTCATATTTTCACAAAAGTCGCTTTGAGGCGAAATCAACGGAGGATAGCCTGCGTCGGCGGCTCCCATGATACCAACACGACCCTTTCCAAATGGTTTGACCCGCCCTTTGGCAAATTCAGCTTCTTCGCTCTGATCGCTCACGAGATCTAAAGATAGTGGTTCTTCAAGAACAGATAAATGGTCGGCAGCCTGCTCCTGTGATGCCAAAATTGGTTTAGCGATCGGCTGACCAGCATGTTTGCCACCGGAAATAGTACCGCGCACACGGACATGATCTCTGACAAATACATCCCAAGCTGCCAGTAGCGTAATCCTTTTCGGCACGGGCGAAGTCAACACCGTAACCTTGGAAATACCAATTTCACTATGGTCGAGGGCACCAAAGTTTTCTCCAAAGAGTTGATGATGACTTACGGTGTCCAGCGGATACGGCGCCTGAATCTTGCTTCTATAAACGACATTCCCATTGCGATCGAATTCAAAAATGTGAACTATTCCGGTTGATATCGGTGCTATCGACTTTGAAACCGTTCCTATCGATACAGGTACATTCCACATTATTTTGGCTGGTCTCGGAGCATCTAGCAGAACTTTCTGCATACCAACGACGGAGTTTATATTAGCGGTTGGACCCGCCGCGCGAATCCAATCGTATAGCGCTTGCCTCCAAACATCAGCCGTACATACTTCAGTGACTGAACCAGTAAGCGGCCATTCCATACTCCTCATGACAGATCCGGAATCGGTAGGATAATCGCCACCATCAGCGGTGAGCAGATCCATCGCATCCGCACCGCGGCTATTCAACTTCTCATTGAGGTAACAATCGGCCGGACATTTAATTTCCGGCACCGGACCATCCGGAAAACTAATTGTCAAAGCTCCTGGTTCCACACTCGCCACCACCTGCGATGCCGGCTGGGCACAAGCGACCGATACCTCTTGCTGAGCGCCGCCGGCAACGCTTTTTATCAGCGCCACTTTTACTATGGTAGGAATCTGATACGGGAGGTCGTCTATTTTCGCTCGCCAGTTTTTATGATCGACGACTTGAACGTTCGCTCCAATTCCGCCGAAGACAAAATTCCTCCCATTGTAAGGAATATTGATATATGATTTGTAAAACGTTCCAGACACCATAGACGGTTCCACCGCTGCGTATAACTCTGGTGCTGGGATTGGCACAATAGTCGGCAACCCGTTGTCCAAACTACCAATACTTAACCGGAGAGACCAGTTCTTGTCCGAGCTAGCTGCTACACGCGCAAACTTGTAATAAGCATCAACTGCGCTTTTGTAAACCGAAACCGGTCGTCCGTCTTTATCAGTTGCGGACAAACCCGGTTGCATTGACTTTTCAATTTCTGCGATCAGGTTTTGCTTGGCCGCAAGCACGTCTTTGAGATCTTTCTCGGCAAATTGCTCCATCAATGATTGGTCTAACTTATCGGCAATTATCAAATCAAGTCTTGCTGTTCCGATGAGGGTATTTATACCGCGAACCGGCGATGAGAACCTGTCACCACATTCAGTACCTCTCCCATCCGAAGGTTGATCCGATAGTGAAACGAATCCACACTCAGGAGTATTAACAACTATCTCGCTCATCTTCCTAGCAGCTGCCAATGCAGCCTCGTCAATGGCATTAGAAGATAATGTATTCGATTTCAAAAAAACAACTGATCCAGCGACGACCAACATCGCAAGCGAAACGACCATGGGAAAATGACGGAAGGAGACTTTGCCTCCGCCATTTCTCGCGCCGCTCGATTTAGCACTATTTGATTGCCAATTCATTGATTACTTATCCACTAGACTACCTGACGATTCGACAAGTCTGGCTACTCCGACTATTTTGTTATTGCACCACCTTTTGTAAGCAGGATCGTCCTCGTACGAATACGGCTGGTTGGTCATTTCGATTGACCAGCTGCTCTTCGATTTTCGACCAATTGGAATTTGACGGCTCACCTGCTGGGCCAATTCCAGATACTGAGAACGAAGAGTCTCGTGATTTTCCTGCACGTAACGCGCAGTCGTATAGATGAAAACAACAGCAGATACGCTTAAGAGTATGAGCTGAAAAATTGTGTAGAGCGGCGATTCTCGACGGCCTTTCACCGAAACAATCTTGGTGAACAGCATACCTAACGTTTTCTCACCCATAATCTGGGCACTCTTTAGTTCGCCAACTTTTTTATCAACGAACTCTTCGTCCGACAGTTTTTGAGAATGCCAGGAGCGAGTTTGAGCGCCTATAAGCGAGACTTCCGAATTCTGACAGAGAGATTCAATCAGTTCATCCCGAGTTGATTGAATCCAGGATTCTATATCGTTTCTGAAATCAGCTAACTGCCTGTACTCTTGATTCGCGGTCGGAGTTAATGCCCGTTCCAGCACGGCATTCAGTTTCTTTACTTTAAAAAGATTCGGGCGAAAAAGAGTAATTTTCTCCATGTTGACGTAAGCACAGTCGAGCAAAAGGGATTCCGCGGCATATGTCTCAAAAGGCTTTCGTCCGGTAACCATTTCAAATGCGACAGCACCCACTTCGTAGACTGGAGTCTGACCACTTTTTGCAACTCGGTTGTAGTGTTCCAGATTCGCATACGAGCGTAAATCAATTCGCTCAGACTTAAGCTCATAAAAACGTTTTCGAAGCTCGCCTGTCCCAAGACCTGCAAGTTTGATCAGCACCGAACCTTCACTCTCAAGAAGCAAGATGTTCTCCGGATTGAGGTTGCCTGTAAAAAGACTATTCGCTTGCAAAACCTCCGCAACATCGCAAAGTTGAATAATTGCGCTAGCAATTTGTTCTTCGGTTTCCATTCGCCCAATCGACTCAAGCAATTCACCGAATGTCGGTCCCTCAACAAACTCGGTTATATAAAATGGCTGGTCATCAATTTCTTGGTAATCAAGAAACTTGACAAGATTTGGATGTGATAGTGATTGGATCTCGCCTACTTCCTTTGCGAACGCACGCACCATTTCTTCGGTTGCACACCTCAAAGTCTTCATAGCGACAGGTCCATCAGTACTTAGATCGTTGGCGAGGTATACAACAGTTATTTCAGATTGGCTGCATAGCTCCAGCACTACATAACGCTCGCCGAGTATTTCTCCAACCAAAGCTGCAGGTGCTAACGCAATTCTCTCTGAGAGTGAAGTTGTAGCTTTTGGTGATGCCTCAGCAGCAGTTGGTGTCATTAATGGTGCATCTGCCTGCACCGCGTCGTCGGGCGCCGATGCAAGTGATAACCGCTTCTTGAGTTTTTCAGCGTATGATTCAAGGGATACGACTGGTAAATTCGCTGTATCTCTTATTGAATGCGACACGATTGGTTTGCTTGGAAGAGTGTTTGAAGATGCATCGGAAGTGGTCTTCAACATCGGATTAGCCTTTGGTTTACGAATGGATTGTCTCCACATTTCCAGAGCACGTTTCATCGATCGAACATCCGGATATCGCTCACTCGTATCCTGCGACATGGACTTATGTATAAGCACCGCAAGGTATCTGGGGTTATCCAAGTTAGTCGAGATTGCTGATTGGAAGCTTCCGACGAAGTCCTCCATCGACTCCTCGACAATTAGCGGTGGCGCTTTGCCGGTCAGTGCCAGATACATAACTGCGCCAAGACTGTAGACATCAGATTGCACGGTAGGGAAATAGTTATCTCGATCTTGAGGACAGATAAAGGGAATTACGCTGGCATCAATTTCCTTGCCGAGATGGCGTCGCACGCCAGCTTCCCCAAAACCGACCAATCGAACAACCACGCGCTCGTCAACTTTTTCAAATAGAACATTTTGCGGATTGAGCTTACCATGCACGATTTCGTGTTCATGCGCTAAAACCATCGGTTCAATAAGTTGATCGAAAATACGTGACACATCTCCTATCTTTCCAAAAGCCTTCACATTCGCAAGCAGTCGGTCCAAAGTAAATCCCTTAACAAACTTCATCACATAGTGGGGTTCCTTGTAGTCAACAAACTGAACCAAATTGGGATGACTTAGGGTCGACAACAACCGCACATCCCGCGTGAAGAGGTTGATGGTTTCAGGGTTGGGATCTAGCAAGGTCTTTATCGCTAAATTTTTTCCGTCGGTTTTATCTACTGCAAATTGAACAACACTGATGTCGCTGCGACTGATCGTTTTCGATACCCGATACCGGCCCAATAGCAGTCCATCGACGCTAAAGGGATCGTCGAGGGCTGGTAATGTGCCAGTTCTAGTGTTAGTTTCCGGAGTTTGCTCGACTGCCATACCATCGCCTTGCAAAACCTATCCTTCGATTGTGCCACCGAATGCGGTTACCTACAATCGCACACTTGATTCCTCCAAGCCACTACATTGAGTTAGCGACAAACATCCGGGTCACTCTCAAGAGGGATGATGATCCGGGGGATGTGCCGTGACAATGCATCTGATAAGAATGAGGGTGGGGGGGTGAACATGCGC
>CAZRMH010000412.1:0-7345 GCA_964600935.1 uncultured Candidatus Obscuribacterales bacterium | reverse complement strand
TGAGAATGAGATGAGAACAAGCTATTAAACTGAAGCTCTTGAAATCAATGGCGACCCTTTTGATATTGCATGATCTTTACTAAAGCTGATTGCCAAGCGGTGGCGCGAGCTTAGCGCAGGTTGTTGGATGCTTCGGCTTTTTGTTGCTGGTAATGGTTCTGAAGATATCGGAGATCGGAAGAATTTCGACCGTGGTTGAAATGCTGATTCGAATTCGATGCTGGAAAAGCCCGGTCTTGACCTGCGGCGGCGTGTTCTTGGATGCCGAGCATGCAAAATGCCTGGACAGTTGATGGGACTTCGATTTCCTCAAATGTTTGTCTTCAAGGCTAGATGGTTGGCGTTTTTGAGGCAAAAATGCTGCAATTTCACTTTCCCAGGGACGGGTCATCTTCAATTTAACGACCGATTGGACAGCCTCGACAGCCTTGGCGGGTTGGCTGTTCAACTAAATCGGGTAGTAATGCATCCGCGATGACAAATTCCAGGAGGGGCTTAGCCCAACTGGAATTGTCAGGTCGTCTTCTGCCGGACGACCGGTTTAGCTGACCTGCTCTGGCGATCAGGGTTTCATCGGGGTCAGTTTCTCGATGATTACGGTACCGTAAATGGTGACACGGTGACCGGTTTTCAGGTCGGTGAACACTGTCCGTTCGTTTGTCCAGCGAGGATCCACATCTGCAGCTTCCCATCGACGAATCGGTTCTTTGGTGAAGGCATAGAGTGATACCACATGCGTAGCCGCAATTGGTCGATCCCACAGAAACTCGCCGTCGTCGATCACTACGGTACCGCGGAGAATGATCTTCTCTTTGGTGGACGGATCGGTGAAAACGACGCGACTGTTGTCGTAGTCCGCGTCGGTGTCGTTGACCGCCGACCACGTCTTAATCGCTGAGCCGTCGCCGGCGTAAATCGTCACGGTTTGTTGTCCGGCTTTTTCCGGGCTGCTCATCGAGATGTTCAAGATGAGCAGCGCCAGTGCGCCGATTAAAACAACGCCGCCTCCGATTAACAGAGGCGGGAGCTGATTCGGGTTCAATTGGTCTCCTGGTTAGAATTGCCGGCATCAAGCCGGCGAAAACGTGTCGGCGCAATTCGTAGCGCCGACACGTCGGTTTGAGTTAATTCCTCACTTGGTGTCAGGCGAGGCGTTTTGCTGCTTGCGCGCCAGGCTGTGATGGCGCGAGTAGGTGATGAAAAGCACGAGCACAGCGCCCCAAACCACGACCAACCGCGCGAATGCTTCCCAGGGCAGTTCGAACAGAAGGCGGGCCGGACCGGCGATGCCGAGCAATGCCACCACGACCCAGAAGATTCCCTTCGCTGCACCACTTCTGGTGCGCCAGGCGGTTTCCTTGATGGTGAGGACGAGTACCGTCAAGGAGATGGTGATAAACGCCGTCATCGTGCCTATGTTGGTTAGGTGCATGAGCTCCTTGACCTCCATCAGTCCGGTAAGCAGGGAGATCCCGCAACCGACGACGATTGTAGCGAGCACTGGCACCTTGCGCTTTTCGGAGACCTTCTCGAACGCCGACGGCATCAGACCGTGCTGAGCCATGTTGTACAGCAGGCGCGTGGTGGCGTAGGCACTAGCCAGTACCACCGAGACGAGAGCGACCGTGGAGCCCAGTCCCACCCAGATCGCCGCTGATTTGTAGCCGAGAATTTCGAGCGCCTTCACCATCGGAGCGGCATCACCATCACCGCCTGCGCCGAGCTGGTCGTAGGGTACGGCTGCGGTCAGGAAGTAGGCGGCGAGGAAGTAGAGTACCGTGACGCTAGCAAGACCAATCAACATGCCGAGCGGCACGTTGCGCTTTGCGTTCTTCACTTCGCCTGCCGTCGTCGTCGCCAGGTCAAGACCGACGAAGGCGAAGAACGCGACCGACGCTCCAGCCAGGGAGCCTGGCAGTTCGGGCGGAACCGGCAGGCTGAGGTTGGCGGGGTCGTAGTGCTGGGCGAGGAAGAGAATGATCACCCCCAGCACGACTAGTTTGGTGATCGTGAACACGTTGGTGAGTACTGCGGTCTCCTTAACGCCGCGCAAGAGGATGCCCATGACCAGCAGGACTACGAGCATCGAGAGACCATTGATCGACGCCAGTTGGCTGACGAAGGTGAACGCGAGGAAAGCACTGAGCGCGACCGTGATACTGGCGAAGCCATAGGCGGCTTTGGCACGGATGGTCAATTGCGCGGGCGAGGTGATTACGCGCCGCCCATAGCTGTACGCGCTGAAGGCGACGGCACCGCTGGTGATGGCGCCGAAGAGCGCCAGCCAGTTGACGTCTGTTGGCGTCTTTGTAAACCAGACCGGCAAGTGGACGTTCTTGACGCCAAACCATTCATCGGCGACCAGGCGGATGATCATGTTGATGTGCTCTGCTTGTGAGACCGCGACGGCTGCGGTACCACCGATGCACTCCATCATGACGTCCACGAACATCAGGAGTCCGGGCAGTTGTCCGAGGACTAGGCAAGCGTAGCTTCCCGTACTTCCCGATTTCATCGTGCGACTGGCCATGTACGCCAGGCAGAGGGCCGGACACAGACAGATCATGCCAGCCTTCAGGAAGCTCATGTAGGCATGCGGGCCGGCGTAGTCTCTGGCGATGATACCGGGGGTGGTGAGAATCCCCGATCCGACCGCCGAGGTGATGGTGAACAAAATGACTGAGAACAGTCCCATCTGGCGCATCAGCGTGGCGGTGTTGCCGCTGTGCTGTTCTTCGATGTTGATCTTGAGGGTGGCGTCGTGCCAAACACCCGAGATCCAGTTGCTGAGACTTGGCTTCATGTCTAGGTTCCTTGAGTGGTTGAGGCAATGCCTCAGGAAAAGAGAGATGCACAGTTAACGCTTTCCGTTGTGGAAAACGTTGTCGGAATCACGCTTCGGCGTGAATCCGGATTTTTTTTGTCGCGTTCGTTCGAGGAGCGCTATGTCGAGCTCGAACGTTTAGACTTGCCGGGCTGGTCCGCACTTCTTCCAAGTTGAACCTCGACAAACCGCGGAGCGGCTGTGAAGTTCAACTTCGCGAAACCGGTCGGCGTCGAGAGCTGAAGACGGAGCGGCTTTCGAAGTTCAACTTTCGCGAAACCGGTCGGCGTCGAGAGCTGAAGACGGAGCGGCTTTCGAAGTTTAACTTTCGCGAAACCGGTTGGCGTCGAGAGCTGGAGAAACGGAGCGGCTGTGAGGTTCCACTTCGCGAAACCGGTTGGCGTCTAGAGCTGGAGACGGAGCGGCTTTCGAAGTTTAACTTCGCGAAACCGGTTGGCGTCGAGAGCTGGAGACGGAGCGGCTTTCGAAGTTTAACTTCGCGAATCCGGTTGGCGTCGAGAGCTGGAGAGACGGAGCGGCTGTGAAGTTCAACTTCGCGAAACCGGTTGGCGTCGAGAGCTGGAGATGGAGCGGCTTTCGAAGTTTAACTTCGCAGAGCTGAGCGGGACATCAACGTGTCTGTTCGAGGCGAGCGCGCCGCGGTGTATCACGCGCGGAGTCGTGTATAGTCGTCGGTTATCGCGTGAAGAGGAGATTGATAGGCTGAAACGTTTCCTTTCAAGTTAGAGAACAAATGGATAGTTTGAAACTACTCAGCCCGCAGTGAGGATGCAACAGCTGTGAGAGCTCTCCAATTTGCTCATTGTCAAGCGGTTGCGCAATCAGCGCCACTTCTTAGCATTTAGTCCACAAAATTACTTTTTTCATAGCCTATCGCGGTTTAGTCCTCAATATCACCAAGCGGTTTCTTTCGAAAATGACTTGGAAATGCCGCCAAGACCGGGTTCTCAAGAAATAAGCACTGCCTAATAAACTAGTTAAGGCTTAGGCAGTATCACTTCTCCAGGTACTTCTTTTTGTTGCTTAGAGAAATGCTCTACCGGTAGTTTGAAATTCAATATCACACCGAAACTTTTCTGGAATGTAATCGACAACAACTGCTCGACCTGACTGCTCTAAAACTTCTCGCAGAACACGCGTGAGATTGCTTCAGCATCTCGGGCGTCGTGCCTTGCATTGTCAATTCCGATATCGGCTGTGCCTTCGGAAGAATCTGCATCGGGAGCGGATCTTCCTTCGCCTGTTGTCCCGCGAATTTGCAAAGGAGCAATGACCACTATGATCGCAACCAACGCGAAAGTCGCTTCTCTTTTCTCTGCGTCCATCGCCGCTCTGATCGACATCGTCAGTGGTGACCGCGCTCGCAGCGCTCGTATCCGCTACACGGATCCGAACGCCAGCGGCTTCAACAATTTTTGGTGGATTTCGGTCGACAAAATCGATTCCTCCGACGGCAGCGAAGCCAAACTCTGGGCTGCCACGAATGATATCGACCTGCTGGTCGGTACTCCGCCTTCCTTCTCGAAGAGTGTGCCTGTCTCCTCCAGCTCCGAGCTGGTTGATGCAGTTGTCACCTTCCTCACTGAGAAGTTGGGCACCGCAAACCGCGTGGAGATTCTTCTTCAGGCGGATGCTATTTCGGGCGCGAATCGCATCCCGAACCACGTCGGTAACTCCGACGTCGGTTTCGAGAACATCGAGGAAGAGCCTGTCTACGACGTTTTCTAGCCCGATGCCGCAGTAATGCTTCATCGAGCGATCAATCGACGTCGCGCGTTTCAGGGCGGAACCAGCCCACCGCGCGGCGCCTGCATCTCTTAAAACCCCCGGCACAAAGGCTGGGACGGAGAACACCAATCATGAACCTCGAAATAAATGTCTCATCGGCCAAGTTGGGCAGTCTGCTTCCTGAGTTTTCGGAGAAGCGTGCCACGCTTGTGCTAGTTATCTTTTCGGGTGAGGGGCTCAAGGGTACTCACCTTCAGGCTGTCGAGGAAGCTACCTCGGGCCTGTTGTCGCGCCGGATTGCGCACGATTGTTTCGACGCGAAGACCAAACAGGCGAAGGTGATCGACACCGACCTGACCATCCCTGGTTTGGACAAAATCATTCTGGTCGCTCTCGGCCAGCGCTCCAAGCTCACGCTGGACGGTCTGCGTTCGGCTGTCGCTAAAGCCTTCGTTGAAGCGCGTGACACTGCTCAGAGCGAACACCTGATCTTCCCGCTCATTGACCTCGACCTGAAGCGCTTCACCGTCGAGCAGTTTTCCCAGGTGGTGGCCGAGTACGCGACCCTCGCTGACTACGAGCCTAATCATCGCAAGACCGGTCCATGGCGTGACGAAGCGACGACCACGCACTTCAAGTCGCTGACCCTGGTGTCCACGCGCAGCACTCTCAAGGTTGCGAAAGCCGGCGCTGCTTTTGGTCGTCAGCTCGGCGAAGCGACTCGTCTGGCTCGCGACCTGGTCAACGAGCCGGGTGACACCAAGACTCCGACCTGGCTCGGTGAGCAGGCGACTAAGATGGCTGCCGCCACTGGTGGTGTCGTCAAATGCAGGGTCTTCAAGAAGGCCAGCATCGAGAAGATGGGCATGGGTGGTGTGCTGGCCGTCAATCGCGGTTCGGCTTCGCCTCCGGTGTTCATCGAGCTTTCCTATGACCCCGCCAGTGGTGCCACCGAGGAAGTCTTCGGGTTGGTCGGCAAGGGCGTCACGTATGACACCGGTGGTCTGAACATGAAGGACTACACCAGCATGCGCGACATGAAGATGGATATGGGTGGAGCGGCTGCTGTTATTGGCGCCATGTCGCTGATGCCCGTGATCAAGCCTCGCTACTCCATCCGTGCGGTGATCGCTGCCACCGACAATGCTGTCGGTCCCAAGGCTATGCAGCCTGGCGATGTGATCAAGTCGATGTCGGGCAAAACCATCGAAGTCGGACACACCGATGCCGAGGGACGCCTGACCCTGGCAGATGCTCTGCATTACGTGCAGACCAAATGCGGCGCCAAGCGAGTCTTCAACCTGGCCACGCTGACCGGTGACATCGAGACTGCTGTCGGTGTCTACACCACCGGCATCTTCGGTAACGATGAGCGCCTGACACGCTTGATTCGGCGGGCTGGCGATTACGCGGGCGAACCGATGTTCGAGCTGCCTCTTGTCGAGGCTTACCGCGACGAGAACAAGGGTCAGTTCGCCGACCTCACCAATGATGGCTCCGGTCCGGGGCACATCATTGCTGCCTGGTTCCTCCGGGAGTTCATCCTGGACGGCGTGCAGTGGGTCCATGCCGACATCGCCGGTACCGCGTTCCGCACAGCCGCCACCGCATCTGGTATCGAGTCGGAAGGTGGCACTGGCGTCGGTGTGCGCACTCTTGCTCGCTTGTTGGCTGAGCTGTAATTCAAGTCGTTATCAGGAAAGACTCAGCGTAACGATTTTGGTCGTCCCAGATGAGTCGATGCTGTGGCGCAGGTTTCTCAAAAACGAACGGATCCGCAGGAAGGGTAGCGATTGGCTGGATAAGCCGTTGTAACCCTCCTGCGATCCGTTTTGTTTTTGTTCTTTTTAGCGTTGAACGAACAATGGCATTTACCAAAATGCCACAAACCATGAAAGGAGCATCTTATGCAAAACAGCTTCAGCATTCGGGTGCTCGCCTACGGACCATCCGATCTGGTCCAGGCCGCACTCAATTCGATCGCGGAAATTCGCGATCACGTCGATAAAAACAAGGTTCTCTGGATCGATGTTGAAGGAACGATCACTGCCGAAGCGTTAGCGGAGATCGGTGCCATCTTCGACCTTCATCCCCTGGCTCTGGAAGACGTTCTTCATAATCACCAGCGGGCGAAGGTTGAGCAATACGGCAAACACCACTTCATCGTCACTCGGATGGTTTCCGTCGGAAAGAAGCTCTCGACTGAACAGTTGAGCATTTTCTTCGGCGAAAATTTCGTCTTTACCGTCCAGGAGAAAGTGGGCGGTGATTGTCTTAATCCCGTGCGCGAGCGCATTAAAAGAGGCGTTGGCAAGATTCGGGAGGAAGCGGCCGACTATCTGGCGTATGCGATTGTCGACGCCGTAGTCGATGGATATTTCCCTGTCCTTGACGTTGTCGGCGAGCGCCTCAACAGTCTGGAAGATGAGGTTCTCGCCAGGCACGATCATAAGTTTCCAACCCGCATCCACGAACTGAAACGCGATGTCTGGACACTGCGTCGAACGATCTGGCCGCTGCGTGATGCTCTGAACGTCCTTGTGCGGGACGGTCGCTCCGTGCTATCACACGAAACCACGCTCAATCTGCGTGACTGTTATGACCATGCTGTCCGCATCATCGACTTGATCGAAACGTATCATCAGCTTTGTTCCGATCTCATGGACTTACACTTGAGCCGTGAAGGCGCGCGTACAAACGAGATCTTGAAAGTTCTGGCGATTATTTCGACTATATTCATTCCGCCGACGTTCATCGCCGGTATCTACGGAA
>CAZRMH010000411.1:0-7351 GCA_964600935.1 uncultured Candidatus Obscuribacterales bacterium | reverse complement strand
GGTCGCCGGACGGATGGCGGTCAGGTCGTAACTGGGTAACTCGTAAGCTGCATACTCAATTGACTTTGTCGAAGTCGAGGTTCCCGTCATCGTATCCTCCGGCTGTTGTAAACGGATAAACAGACAATTTCTTTTGAATATTATGAGTGATCGTAAGCAATGATTCCATCATTAATGTTTTATCCTTTTAGGATGCTTTCCAGTGTCATCTCAGACGGGCTCGCAAAGAACAAGATTGACTCTGCTTAAGCCTTGCCGGGACTTCAGGAGCTGATTGATACTTTATGCAATTATTAGGCAATCAAATTTGTGCTCGCCTAAACCGATGCTCATAAAAATGCGGTATCGGTCGCGGTGGCAGATCGCGAGATCAAATTTGTGCCTGCAAGCCATGTTTTGATCCTGGATTACATCAGTCGATGTCATTAGCGATGTGACTCCTGCGCAAATCTTTGGTCCTCGCACCCCGGACCTGGATGATGATTCTCAATTCCTCATGTTATAACTGCATTTATGCCGATCAAGCAGCTGTTAAAATCAAGCACCCACACTCAAAAACTGGCGAAACACTTGATGAAGGCTGTCGCTATCAGAATGCAATTGGATGCCCATGTCGATGATGGTTAGAAACACCTCTTTTGCCCGAGCAATACGGCTTACGCCCAGCGATAAGCACACACGAATGGAGAGCAAATCACGATGATGACAACGAAAATTGGGCTGATTCTCGCGACGGTACTTGCCGTCAGTGGTGGAATGGTTTCGCCGGCGTTTGCGGATGCGCTGTCTTTCGACAACGATCATGATGTGTTTGTTCTGCCTGAGAATGAATTGACTGTCAGGTACAACAACAAAACATTTGCGCCTGTTCGCACATATCGGACGGAGAAAGTGGAGCCCCATTTTCTCAATCGTCCGGTGCTCGCTGCGTTGAAAATTTCGGAAGACTTTTCCAACATGACTATCTCACAGAGTCCGGAGACCATCATTATCGAGTGTTATGACCCTGGGGCGGTTGGACCGTTGGCATTCAACAGAATCAACAAGGAGTTTTTGAAGGACAAAGTGGTTCGCCAGGTTCAATACAACACAGAAAAAATCGCAAAAGACACAGGTTTTCCTGAGTCAGCTGTTAAAGCCATGAAAGCTGTCATGGTATTTGAAGTCAAACCAAGGGGCGGAGAGGATCCGTACAATCTTTTCGCATTTCAGCACGGAACTCATTTGACGACATTCGCTCGCCGCATGCGAAGCGGACGAGCAGACGTTAAAAACGATCCGCCGGTGATTATCGTCGATCTCAGAGCCGGTTCGACCAAAGGCAGTTTGGCAAACGTTGATTTAAATACCGGTACTGCCACCGCTGATGGTTCCGTAACTACGACGGTTACGAACAAAGCCGTGGTCACTGAAGTAGATCCTTCATCCAAAGGACCTGACGCCAAACCATTTGATAGTACACTCTTCGGAAACTAAACTCGTTCGAGTGTATTGAAGACGATATGAAGCCGGCTGTCGACAAGCTGTTTCGCAATTCCGGTTTCCTTCCGGTGCTTGCTGCTTGCGTGATTGGGCTGGCTGCAGGCGCTTCGGCTCTCGCTTTAGGCGAGGGCATTAATTGGCTTGGTTCCCTGCGCATGCGTTTGTGTCAAGAATATGATCCGCTCATCGTTCTTCCCCTAATCGGATTAGTGGGTGGTCTGGTGAGCGGCGTAATGGTTTGGCTTGCGCCAGACACCTCGGGCAGCGGCATTCCTCAGGTTCGCGCTGTTTTGAATAGGATGAACTTGCCTCTCGATTTTCGAATCGCAATAATCAAGCTCGTTGGCGGCACCATTGCGTTGGGATCGGGCTTGTTCATGGGCCGAGAGGGTCCAACTGTTCAAGTTGGAGCTGCGATTGCCGGACAATTATCCAGATGGTTTCCAACCTCGGTGGAACAACGCCGTCATTTAATCGCCGCGGGTGCGGGCGCCGGTCTGGCTGCGGCTTTCAGTGCTCCGTTGGCGGGTGTCGTCTTCGTCGTCGAAGAGCTCCTCAAGGAGTTTAAACCGGCATCGGTGGCACTGGCCATAGTGGCATGTTTTTCAGCGTCTCTGGTCGAACATGTGTTCAGTGCTCCTCATAAAATTGCTATGTTAGGGGATGCAAATCGTGGAATGACTTCCGGTTACGACCTATTGTTCATAGTCTTCCTAGCACTGGTGAGTGGATTTTTCGGAGCGCTGTTTAACCGGGGAATTTTTCTGTTTCTGCGGGCCTTTAAACGCGTGAATATCGCAAAACCATTCAAAGTCGGTTTTGCCGGATTGGTCACCGGAGTGATTGTCGCCACCTTACCAGCTAAGCTTCATGATTACGCCAATACAAGAGCCTTAATTGACGCAGGCGCGATTAGCGAAAATCTGGTGGCTGTCGTATTCGCTTCTTTCTCGTTTTTGACGCTTCTGGCATACGGCTCCGGAGCGCCCGGTGGATTATTTGCTCCCGCGCTGTCACTAGGTTCTGCCCTGGGCTACATCACAGGGATGCTGGAAAGTTATTTTACGAATCAGGTTTCAGTTCACATGTTTGCTCTGGTTGGAATGGGCGCATTTTTTGCTGCGGTATCGCGGGCACCACTTACTTCCATCATTATTGTTTTTGAGATGGCCAGTGACTTCGCCATCGTGCCACCATTAATGATCGCATGTGTGATTGCCTCCGCGTTTGGAGAGCATTGCTACAAGGGCGGTTTATACGACTTGCTCATGGTTTGGAACGGTCTTCACTTGCACCGACCGGAGACTACCGAGGAGTCAGTTGTTGAACTTGGTGGTAATTATATTAAAACTCAGTTCGATAGCCTTGAATCTGGAACAACAGTTAGCGCTGCGCAAGAGAAATTAGACCGGCTAAAGGTTGCTGGACTTTCTGTGGTTAAAAACGGAAAACTGATCGGCGTTTTTATTGGCAGCGCTAGACCGGCTGAAACGAATGCTAGTGACAGTGTCACCGTTGATAGTATTATGGTGGCACCACCCGTTTCGATCTCGCCGCAAGATTCTGCTGAGGAAATTCTCTTTCTGTTCGCGCGTTATCAATTCACATGGTTACCTGTGACCGATGACACCGAGCGGTTGATTGGAATCGTTTGGCAAAAGGACTTGGTAAACTCCGTATTTGCCGAACAGCAATCCGAGCGACAACCTGAACAGACCGATCGGCTGCAAGCACAACAGTCTGAGCCGCAACCTGAGGAGCAGCGCGAGAAACATTTGGAACAAAAGTCGGATCCTGAGTCGGCACCACGTTCCACCCCACAGCCGGAGCCGCACGTAGAGCCTCCCCAAGAGTCGGATTAGAGGAACTACCTACCAAGCGGATATGAATATTCCGCCAATATAAAAATTTGAAATTTCGCTAAGTCGAACGCAAACAGTCAGCAAACTGTATTTAACAATTTCGCTGACGACCGCTAACGCCCTAATCTGGGATGATTAGGGGAGATTTGCTAATGAACACTACGAAAAGAAAGCCACCGTCCCTCGAGACGAAAATCGGTCTGTTCTGGCTGCACAGATTAGGCGTTGCCAGTCTGGTATTTGGAATAGTCTTTTTGATTACTTATTCGATACAGTTGTGCGGCAATCCATTTTTGGAAGCTCTGCTTAAACTTGGAAGCGGTCTCGTTGTTTCTGTACTGCTCTTGTTTTTGGGCGCCAGGATGTCCGGTAAGGATAATCAGAAGTGGTTCGCGCACGGATTGACGGCGGGTGGATGGTCCCTTGCATATTTCACTACATATGCTGCCCATTACCTTCCGGACTTGCGTGTGATCGATTCATTATCTGTTGAGACATTACTGCTCAGTCTGGTAGCCGCCGGGTCTCTATGGAGCGCACTGCGAGCCCGTTCTGAATTAATGGCAATCTATTCGATCACGCTTGCTTCGGTGACAATACTGATGAATGGAGTTGGTTTGTTTAGCGATATCAGTTTCCTGATAATCGCGATAACTGCTGCCGTTCTTGGTAGCATGCAATCCTGGAAGCGGTTGTTGGGTTATGGCTTAGCGTGTTGCTACGGCGGTCATTTCTTTTGCAGTCTTTTCCACGCATCGGGCACTGTCAATGGTACTATTGCGACTGCGTTTCTAACATTGATCTGGTTTACTTTTGCCGCCGGAATTGGTTTGTTGGTTCCATCTGCCAATAATGGGAAAAGCCATACAAAAAGCCAGTCTTCGCGGTCAGAAGAAACAGTTGTTTCCGAGTTCGATAAACCAAACGAAGCCTCTAGAAATTCATTAACTACACTTGCGTGCACAAACGCAGCTTTGTTTGCAACTTCCTTGGCTTTATTGAATCAACCAGCTTTAGTGAACCTTCACGAATCTATTTTCGTTTTAGCCGGTGTACTCTACCTGATCGCTTCGCGCTGGATGCAGTTTCAGAACGAAAAGCAACTTTATACAGTTCACTGTTTGCTTGGATTGTTTCTTATCAACGCAGCAAAGTCCCTGCATTTTTCGGGATTGGCACTTCTTACAGTCGACGTGCTGCAGATCGGTTTGCTTGCCTTTGTTGGTTTGAAGTACAACATCAATCCATTTAAATGGGTTGCTGCTATCTTGTCAGCCCTATTTTTCCCTCTATGGATCTGCGATGTTCATTCGCGGGTTGTCGAAAGCGCATTTGGTTTTGCTGCTCCTAGTCATGTTATGGTGGGTCTGTTCGCCGCCGCTATAATGGGTTTAGTGTCATTCTGCTATGCTCGCGCTAAGTCTGATGGCTACATGTACTTTTATCATCTGGCAGCCAATGTTATGTTGTGTTTGACCTTCCAGCAAATCGTCGAACCCAACTGGCAAATCTTTGCCTATGCACTACTGGCGGTGACCAATATGGTGGTTGGCACTATTCGCAATTCTGACTATTACGCAATCGTCGGACTTGTACCACTGACTGGCATAATCGCAATGTCCGCGTTCAGTCTCAGCAGCTGGTTGGCTTTGCCGATGGCCTTGACGACAGCGACTCTCCTAGCCGGCCATATGATCGGAAGGATGTTCGTCGAAGGTGAAGGTATGGAGACAATGAATCGTCCTGGTTGGTTGATTTCACATGTTCGATCAGAGAAGAAAACTGACTGTGTGGAAGCTGCTCATTGGTTGCTCGCTTACATCGGTGTCATATCGCTCACGGTGCTGGTGTTCCTCAAGGTGCCAAACGATTATGTTTCACTGGCACTTGGTGTTGAGGGCTTGGGTTTGCTGGCCGCTGGCTTCGTTTTGAAAGAACAATTCTTCCGATTAAGTAGCCTGATCGTTCTTGCGGCTTTGACTTTGAAACTCTTGTTCGTAGACCTTGCCAACCATGACACAATCGAGCGTATTCTTTCGTTCATCGCCGCTGGTATCATCTTCCTCTTATCCTCATTTGCATATGGCAAATTCACACGTTCATTTGAAGATGACGATAGCGATGAAAGTTTCGAATCAGAGCAAGAAGCCGTGGACCTGCTGACCCACGAGGTTGCGACGGAACAAGAGCTTGGGCTGGCTCGGAAGTCTGTCATGCCACAATACAAATAATTCTGTTTGCGACACTAGTCGATAACTCAAGATAGGTATCAAATGCGAAGAGCCGGATCGTAGCGAATTACTGCCATCCGGCTTTCCTGTCTTGAGAATTCGATTCAGTCGCCGATCAGTTGATTCGATTATTTGTCCGGTCGTAATTCCAATAGTTCATCCATGACTTTTAGATCGTATTGAAAAGGTCTCGATGAAATCTGCATGTAGCCTTTATATGGATTGCTGAACAGCGCGACCAATAAAACGTTTAACGACAGCGAGAGCGCGACCAATGCCGTCATGAATACTTGCGCTTTAGCATCTTCGACTTCGAACAAATAAGTGAACAGTAGAGTCAGGCAACCACCGGCGATCAGGACCCCCCACATAATGCCTGGAATTCCTGTTCGCGCTTTCTGCAAGCGGAATCGCCTGCCATCAGACAAAGAGTCCATCTCATCGAGAATGTTTTGATAAGCGTTTTCCTCCTTCCCCGTTTGCGGTTCGTAGTCGCAAATGGTCCACCATATGTTACGAAACTCACCTTTCGCCATGTCATTAAAGCCACCGTCCTCGGTGACTGACTTCCACTCGTTTTGTTCAACAATTCGCATGTACTCTCTCAAGTGACTATGCAATTCCTTGCGTACTGGCTGCGGCACAGTGTAGGAAAGGTGAAACAGATCGAGGCAAGAATCGGCCTCCTGCTGTGTCATTTGTTTCGCTTCTTGATATTTCGCTTGCGTGTCGACGACGATTAAGCCGAGAAGGACTGAGTAGAGCGTTCCAACAATTGATAAGAGATAGCCAGCCACTTCGTGGTGGTCTCGCATTCTTCCATTTTTAAATTGATTGCGAACCAGCAGCACGCCAAGCGAGGCGAAGAGCACAGCTCCGCCGACCACAGCAATTCCGAAAACCCAGGCATCCCACATGATGTTGTTGCTCCTTTGGCTTATAAGGATACCATTCCAGTTGAAAAGTCTTAACCACCCATCCTGACTCTTTCGGCAGGACGGATGGCTAAGGGGCTCGTTTTGGACGGATTTAAACTTATCGATTATCGTTTCTTGTTTGCTTTATCTTTCTCGTGTTGCTCACGGTTTTTCTCCGCTTGCTCTTGAGCGCGTTGTCTTCGTTCAGCGGCTTCGCGTTGGCGAGCTTCGGCGTTGTTGTCTCGTTGCTCTCTGCGTTGTGGTGGCGTGCGCTCTTGTTGCTGAGGACGCTCTGACACAGGGGGTTCCGGTCTGCGATGTTGCGGAGGTTGATTGTCGCCGCGATTACGTTCTTGCTGATTGCGATTCGGCGCCTCTTGCGATGGAGGAAGAGGGCGGTTAACAGTGGTTTCTTTAGAACGTGTCCTGCTGTTGTCTTCTGTTCTGGTCGTGTTATTGCTGTTTTCAGTAGTTCTCGTTCGATTGTTACTGTTGTTGACACTGTTGTCCACGTTGTTGATGATCGTGGTGTTATTGATTTGGTTGATGATGGTTCGAGGTGTTTCACGTCTCGGACTCCAATTATGATCTCCACGGCGTCGGTATTCTTCGCGGGTGCGGTTAATCTCGACATCAAGCCTGAAGTCCGGTGGTGCGTTGCGTGGACGCCAGTTGTTGTCTGGGCACCAATGAGGGTCATGGCGTCTCATTCGTTCGCGACCGAGTTCCAGTTCGAAGTTAAATTGGAAATCTCCATTTCCGATGCCGATTCCGATGCCTACTTCGTTGCCGCGTCTGCCTCCGACACCAACTCTGCCGTCGATTATTACCTGTGGTGGCGGAGGCGGTGCCTGAATGA
>CAZRMH010000410.1:0-7359 GCA_964600935.1 uncultured Candidatus Obscuribacterales bacterium | reverse complement strand
GAGAGCCCCTTAGCTTCGTCGAACATCTCAAAATACTTAAGAGCCTGGTCGAAGTCTGCGCCTTCATATCCAAGTTGAATATTGTGTTTCATGCGCCAGAAAAGATCGGGCGCCATTACGACAAAACCTTCGGCGGCGAGCCTATCGGCTACGTCACGAATGTGCTGATTTACTCCAAAAATTTCTTGAATCAGGAGAATGCCGGGTCCGCTACCCTGCGGGGGCAAAGATACATATGCATCGAAGAATTCGTCACCGACCGTGATGCTGACTTTCTCAGATGCCATGAGATCCCAATTCCTCCTTACGAATGCCAGTCCAGCCGCTCCAGCCGAACGCATTGCCCTTGTGGTAGGTGCTCGGCATCTGCTGGAAATTGAATTAGGCAATTCGCCTTAGCGAGCCCACTCAGCATGTGCGAGTCCTGTCCGCGCGTTGGTAGCACATTTAGTGCCCCATCCGGCGAGCAACTTAGTATACCGCGAACGAAATCCAATCTTCCGGGTTTCTTCTTCATATCGCGCTCGACGGCTGCAAACCAGTCAGCCTGACGGCTCTGACTGGCTCCTTGCATCATCAGTAAAGCCGGTTTGACAAACAAGTTAAAGGTCACCAGTGCACTGACCGGGTTGCCAGGTAGT
Organism: uncultured Candidatus Obscuribacterales bacterium; assembly: GCA_964600935.1. GTDB lineage: Bacteria > Cyanobacteriota > Vampirovibrionia > Obscuribacterales > Obscuribacteraceae > JADYXR01. Next base: position 6,718 of record CAZRMH010000410.1, on the reverse strand, counting down.
CCAAAAATTAATTGCCGACGAGATTGCTGACCAATTTTATTCGGTCGGTCGATATATCCGAAAAAAACAGGTTTTCCAGGTTTGATCGCTATTTTCCAGAACACCGACGTCACACCAATGTCCTTCTCGAGGACAAGCTTGACATAATCATGCTCGCCGACGGAAACTCCACCAGCCGATATGATGACATCTGCCTCGTCATCCTCGAGCGCAGACCGAAACGCTCTTTCCGTGGCAGCACGATCGTCCTGAGCGTGGATAGTTCGAGCATTCGGTAAACCCAACGCCCTGACCGCGGCAGCTAATGCGTACGAGTTCGATTCGAAAATTTGCCCATCCTCGAGCGACCGGCCTGGTTTGATCAACTCATCACCAGTCACCACGACTGCGACTTTAGGTTGTTGTGAAACTGAAAAACAGGCGTGACCGAATGAGGCGATCAAGCCAACGACAGGTGGGCTGACTGCAATACCAACGGGCAAAATCTCTTCGCCCTGCTTTACTTCATCACCTTTTCGACGAATATTTTCGCTCAACTCGGCTGCAGTTTTAAAGGCAACGATGCCGTCATTCTCGGTGCAAAATTCTCTCATCACGACCGCCTCCACAGATGGTGGCACTGTCGCTCCCGTCAAAATTTTAATTGTTTGTCCGGGTTTCAAGCCCTCGGCTTGAGAACGGTCTCCAGCATGAATTGTGCCAATCAACGTCAGTTGCACAGGAGAACTCGGAGAGGCGTTCCTAATGTCCTCGACTTTTACGCCGTAACCGTCAACTGCCGAGTTATCAAAACGAGGTAGATCAAATTCCGCTCGTATCGGCTCTGCCAAATACCGTCCGCAAATGCGCTCCAACTCGACCTTTTCCACAGGCAGCGCCACCACGGTTTTTAAAACCTGCTCAAGCGCTTTCTCATAGGTCAATAGTTTTGAACCGCCTAAATCCACGTCGCATTTTGACATTAGATCTTCACCTTTTCGACTGGCATCTCCAAAATCACAATCCGCTAATTCCTCTACTCTGTTTTCGTTCCAAAGTTTCTATTTCGTACCTAATAAGGTGACTGTTCCAGATTTTCTAATTCCGTATGTTTTTACCGGCGCGGATTTGCAGGTTTCGCCGACAAAGAGCCCTTCTCGTTCACAGATCTAATTCCAGAGTTCTCAGTCCACCGTGTCCCGGTGCACAGTTTTCGTTCCGAGTTCTCAATCCTCCGGTTGCACAATTCTCATTCCTCAGCGAAGCGTTTTACTCGATCTTCTGCGCAGCTGCGACCGAACTGACAGCTTGTTTATTACCCTGTTCGTGACATTCGCCTTCCAGCATTGGGATGGCATGCAATATGTAAGGGAGCAACACGTCGAGCGCGTCACTGACACCACCGCGAGACCCGGGAAGACTGATGATTACAGAATTTTTGCGGACTCCGGAGCTAGAACGCGATAGCATTGCATAAGGATTTCTATCCTGACCATAACTTCTAATCGCTTCCGAAACACCTGGCAATGGTCTATCGATTAGCTGTGACAGCGCTTCCGGCGTGACATCCCGGGGACCGACGCCGGTACCACCCGTGGTGAACACGAGATCGACTTTCAATTCATCGGTACAACGTTTTACAGACGGAATAATCTCGCTCTCTTGATCGGCAACGACTTTAAACTCCGTAACTTCGATGCCGTGCTGCTCGAGCCTGGTAGCAATTAGTTTGCCAGACTGATCCTGGGCTTTGCCGGCCGAAACACGATCAGACATGACGATCACTGCGGCGCGCACTTTGCGATCGACTTTCGGTTTGAAATCAGACTTGCCACCAGTCTTTTTAAGAAGGGTCACGCCTTCCATCTCGCACAAATCATCGAGCATTTTTACCATGTCGTAGATCGTCAGCGCAGCGACTGACGCCGCTGTCAGCGCTTCCATTTCGACGCCAGTTTTTTCGTCGGCCTTAACTGTCGTTTCAATCCTTATCGAATCGTCACTGAGGTGAAACTCGACGCCGACAAATTCAAGAGCAATCTGGTGGCAATACGGAATGATCTGACTGGTGTTTTTGGCTGCCTGAATCGCTGCCACTTTGGCTACTATGAGCGGATCACCTTTAGGAATCTCGTTGTTACGAATTCGCTCAATCGTCTTAGGGCTGACTCGCAACATCGCCTGAGCTACTGCTGTTCTAAAGGTCACCACTTTGTTCGAAATGTCGCGCATCTATCCTCCAATCTCGATCATGCTGCGATTAAGTTGCGAAGCTATCTCTTCTGCAGGCGGATGCGCTTCGGGCTTTTGCATGAGCGAATACATTATCATTTCTTCGATTTCCGCATCCGTAGCGCCGCTGCGCATCTTGTCTCGAAGGTTCACCTCGGCAGGAAAAAACAAACAAGATTTCACCGAACCATCCGCTGTTAAACGCAAACGGTTGCAGGTCGAACAAAAACTCTCAGTCATCGAGGTGACAAAGCTGACAGTACCTGTATGGTCTTTGATTGCGTAATCTCGCGCAACCGCGGAAGGTTCCGTTTCGATCGGCACCAGCTCGTAACGCTCTTGAATCTTAGCAAGCATTTCTGCGTAAGTTAAAACCCGATCGACCTGCCAGTTGTTATCACGAAACGGCATGAACTCTATAAATCGGACATTGATATTCGTGTCCTTGACCATTTCGACAAAGTCTAAAACCTCGTCCTCGTTTACTCCGGCGATTGCCACGACGTTTAACTTGATGCTGTCAAAGCCCACATTTCGTGCCACTTCCAGACCAGCCAAAACTCGTTCCATTTCGTCACGACCGGTGAGAGCTTGAAAGCGCTCGCGCTTCAAACTGTCGATGCTTATGTTTAACTGACTGATTCCAGCACGCTTCAGCAGCATAGCGTTCTCAGCCAGCAGAGTAGCATTCGTAGTCATTGCAATAGTTTTCAAACCGTCGATCTTCGACAGCATAGTGACAAGTTCTGGTAGACCCCTTCGCATGAGCGGTTCTCCGCCGGTCAAACGAATTTTCTCTATGCCTTTTCGTACGAAAATTTCGGAAACTCTGCGAATCTCATCAAAATCAAGCAGTTCTTCTTTCCGCTTCCAGACGATGCCTTCCATCGGCATACAATAGAAACATCTGAGATTACACTTGTCCGTCACTGAGATTCTCAGATAAGTATGTTTTCTTCCAAAGCTATCAATCAGAGAGTTCATGTGCTTTTCGACTTCACCGCAGTTCGTTCTTTTGACACCGCATGTGGTGCGACATGATCATCAGTACCACAACTCTGGCAATTAACCCAGACGGAACTACCGTCCTGATAAGTTTCTTGCTTCCAAATCGGCAAGCGGGTTTTAATTTCATCAATGACAAAACGACAGGCTTTGAAGGCGTCGTCACGGTGGGCCGACGAGACGGCGACAAACACAGCAACGTCTCCAATCTTCAAATCGCCGACCCTGTGCGCCGCTGCCACGTGCAGAACGGCGAAGCGCTCGAGCGCTTCAGCAATGATTTTGTTAGCTTCGTTTACGGCTAGTTGCTCGTAGGCCTCGTAAGCAAGAGCGCTCACCGACTTGCCCTCATTATGGTTGCGAACCCGACCATCGAATGTACAAACAGCTCCGGCGCGATCGTCTACAACCAGCCCTCTGAGCTCGTTTTCGTCAATAGTTGTGTCGGTCAGTTGGAACATTGTTTCCCCAGGATTTATCCGCCAGCGACCGGCGGGACGAAAACAATCACATCGTTTTCTCTGACCGGCTCGTTCCAGGTGGCAAACTGGTCGTTGATTGCCACGGACATGCGCTCAATTGGCAAAGAAAGGTCGTGGCTGATTCGTATCTCGTTGTAAAGCTGCTCGACGGTAGCCGCCTTAGTCACGACAGTTTCCGTCGAAAGACCTCGCTCTTCGCGCAGAAGAGCGAAATACCTGATGCGCACTGTCTTGCCAACGAGCTCAGACATCTCACCAACCTACTTGCAACTGCTGATTGTGCCATAAATTTGAATTTCTTACCATGCCATAAACTCATGACAGCAAGTATGCTTCTAATTTGGAAGCACTCGAAGCTATATGTTTGGTAATATCCAGAAGGTGCGAATAAAGTGGCATAATGCCAAGTGGAAACTCGCTCCTCGAAACAAAGAGAACGATTGGCGTGGCTGGGCCGGCAGACTTAAAACTAGGCACTCTTCTGTCCTACTTCGGTGTCGTATCGGACTCGGACATCAAACGAGCGCTCGTATTATCGAAACATACCGGACTTCCGCTCGGGAAGTGCCTGGTCATGCTCGATTTCGTGACTAACGAAGTAGTTCGCGCCGCCATAGAAGCTCAGTCTATGATCAAAGACAGCCTCCTGGATGCCGAAGCAGCCCGCGAAGCCATGGGAGTCGTGCATCGCAAACGCTGGACTCTTTCAGACGCCTTGATCGTACTGGGTGTCGATGCTTACGCGACTCGCGGAACCCGGCTCGGCGAGCTGCTTTTGTCAGCAGACCACCTCAGCTCGCTACAGGTGGATATCGCGCTCAAAGCCAGCGATGGCAGCGGTTTGCCACTCGGTCGCGTGCTCGTTCTGCTGAGCAAATTATCAGAACCGTCTCTGGATCTGGCATTGATGCTCCAACGGGATGTGCGTTTCGGAAAAGTCGATCGAGCACAAGCCGTCGAACAGTTACGCAAAGAGAAAGTGCAGATCCTCATCGAGGGTCGCGACGGAGACATGGACGACAAGCGACTACGGATCGGAGAGCTTCTAATCGCGTCTCATCTTCTAAGCGAAACCGATGTGCAGACCGCTGTTGAAATGGCCAAAGCAAACGACAAAATGATGGGCGAAGTCCTCATCGAAATGGGCTGGGTCTCTCAAGAACTTCTGACCGCGGCTCTACGTTTACAAGAAATGGTTTGGAGCGGGGGCATCAGTATCTACAGAGCCACGAGCGCACTCAAGCATATCGACAAATCCGGCTTGACTGCTGAAGATGGTCTCCAGAAGACAGGTTTAAAACCCTCGGAGTTTCAAAAACAGGTATCGTTCTGCGACTTCCTTCGCCTCTCGGGTTATCTGACAAAAGATTCGATGAAAGATATCGTGCAAATGGTGATGTCGAATCCAGAACTGATAGGCGCAGTCATGAAAAACGCGAGAAAGGACCAGGCAGTCGGCAAAGATTATCTGCGCGAAGCAATCAAAATTAGTTTCAAAAACACTGAATTACTCGGCTTTTTACTGAGCCATGCAAAACCGGCTGACCGGGCTCTGATTGACTCCGCGATGATCATGCATGAGTTGCTTCAGTCTGGTAAGCTCACCCTTGATCAAGCAGTGGTCAACTTCACTATCCGACAGAACGGATTGGAGTTCGATCAATAGTCAGGAGTGAAAATCATGAATGCCACAAAAACCGTCGCCCCATACGGTTCTTGGAAGTCTCCGATTAGCGCTGATTCAATCGCGTCAAATTCGCTCAGATTGGGCGAAGTCGCGTTTGACGGCGACGATATGTATTTTTTAGAAGGTCGACCGTCAGAAGGTGGAAGACAAACACTGGTCGTAAGACGCAAAGACGGCACTCTTGAAGACGCACTGCCGAAAGAGTTCAACGTTAGAAACCTCGTACACGAGTATGGTGGCATCTCGTTTTTAATCGACAACGGCACGATATTTTTCATCAACTATAAAGACCAACGCGTATACGTTCAACAGCCTGGCCGTGAGCCCATCGCCATCACTCCGGAAAACAAATTACGCTACGCCGACATGAGTTTAGATCGCAAACGCAAACGGATTATCTGCGTCGGCGAAGACCACAGCACAGAGGGCAAAGAGCCTGAAAATCTGATTCTCTCAATCGATTTGGCAAAGCTCGACGAAGCCGATTTCAAACCGGAACAACCGCAAGTAATTGCCAATGGCTACAACTTCTACGCATGCCCAAGAATCAGTCCAGATAACGATCTTCTGGCTTACATTGCCTGGAATCATCCTAACATGCCCTGGGACGGAACTGATTTACACCTGGCGGAATTCGACAATCACGGAAAAGTCACCAAAGATATTGTCATCGCCGGCGGTATCGAAGAGTCCGTTTTCCAACCGAGCTGGTCGCCTGATGGCAGGCTGTTTTTCGTAAACGATCCAACCGGTTGGTGGAACCTTTACGTGTTAACCAATGCCAAAGACGCAATCGCTGGCGATACCAAAATCGAACCCGTAATCATAATGACGGCTGAATTCGGACTGCCATTGTGGGTATTCGGAATGACTACCTACGCTTTTCTCGACGGCGGACGCATAATCTGCCAATACAATGAAGATGGTATATGCAAGCTTGGAATCATTTCCGAAAGCTCGTCAAAATATTCAATTGAAGCTCTACCTTGCGAATACACCAATTTTTGGTACATCTGCAGCAACGGCAAACAAGTCGGCATGCAAGCCGGCAATCACTCGACGCCGACGGCAATAGTTCAACTTGATCCGGATAGCAGGAAGTTTACGAGCGTTAGAATTAGCAACTCGATCTCGGTCGATCCGGGTTACCTCGCCAAGCCGCAAGTCATAGAGTTCCCCACCGATGGCGGACTGACAGCATATGCTTATTTTTACCCACCAACAAATAAAGATTTCGAATCTCCCTCCGGTGAGCTGCCACCACTATTGGTGAAAAGTCATGGCGGTCCAACCGGAAGTACATCGTCTGTACTCAGCCTGGGAATTCAATACT
>CAZRMH010000409.1:0-7370 GCA_964600935.1 uncultured Candidatus Obscuribacterales bacterium | reverse complement strand
AACCCCTGGCCTCACGGGTGCGATCCGTGCGCTCTACCAACTGAGCTATGACCCCGAGATATTGCAATTATAAATCAAAATCTGAGATCGCCAATTGGTCCATAACACGCCCTTGGCATGAATGCATATCTGATAAATATTTCAGGATGTTACCACGCGGAAACGCCCAGACCTTGGGGGTTTTGGGATACACCCAGAACCTGGCACCAGAGCGCTCCACACTTAGGTGTAGAATACTCCCCTTATCGAGTAATGGCTAAAGAAAAGGGCTAAGTGACTATATGAACGGTTCTTCAAAGGTAGCGCAAAAAATAACTGCGCTGTTTTTATTGACTGCAGCGATTTTGGTTCCATGCGAATTGATGGCAGATCGATTCGTGACAGCGGCGCCGACCGCAGAGCGAGTATCGGCAGCGGGCGTGCTGGTTGGCAAACCCGCTCCAAAGTTTTCCTTAACAGATACGACCGGCAAAAAATGGAATTCGGACGATTTGAAAGGCAAGATCGTAGTACTGGAATGGTTCAACCACGGTTGCCCATTTGTAAAAAAGCACTACGACAGCGGCAACATGCAGAAGTTGCAAAAAGAGTATACGGCTAAGGGTGTGACCTGGCTCTCCATCAATTCATCAGCAAAAGGCAAACAAGGCAATGCTTCGAACGCTGAGCACGACAAAGCGGTTAAAGAGAAAAATGCCGCACCAACCGCGGTGCTAGTTGATGAGGATGGCACCGTAGGCAACGCTTACTTCGCCAAAACAACTCCTGACATGTACGTCATCAACAAGAAAGGCATTGTGGTTTACGCAGGCGCGATAGACGATAAGAACGGCACCGAACAATCAGAAATCGCCTCAGCGAAAAACTATGTGAAAGCCGCTTTGGATGAGCTTCTCGCTGGTAAAACTGTAACAGTGGCTGAAACAAAACCTTATGGTTGCTCAGTGAAATACCAATAGACTGACGACGTCATCTTAGAAAAGCCTCGAGTTGTTTTACTCGGGGCTTTTTTGTTTTGCATAAATACAGAAGTCGGTTTGCAAACGACAAAATGAATTGTCGCTTGAGGCCTTATAAGGTTCTTGTTCAACTTCCAGCTCTCGGCTTCTCAACCACTAGTTGCGCGGCTGACCTGTTTTTCTACGCGAGTGGAATGTGCAGATCAATTCGCGAGCCAATCTTCCTGCTTCTTTGCCGTCGCCGGCTTCCAGAGCATGCATGATCGGAACATGAGCATCGGCGAGATTCTCTAATTCTTCCTCGCCAATCCGGTTTTTCAAAGTCAGTCGAAATTTGCTTTCCAAAACGACGGTATCCCACATCGATGCAAGAAGCTGGTTGTCTGCGGCTTCGATAATGCGTCGATGAAATTCCATGTCATGGGCCGAGTAGTTTTTCAAATCTCTCTTCTTAGCCGCATCAACAAACGCGTCGACTTCCTTTTTTAGATCTCCAATGTTTCCCTTCAGCTTCGGCGCGGCCAATTCGGCCGCCAACTGCTCGAGAACGGAACGCACTAAGTAGGCTTCTTCGATTTCACGCTCCGTAATCTCACGGACGCGAGTTCCTTTATAAGGTTCTTGCTCGATCAGCCCCAAACCCTGGAGGTCACGAAGTGCTTCGCGAACCGGACCCTGACTGGTGCCCATTTCCTGGGCAATTTGAAGTTCGACCAGACGGTCCCCCGGCTTCAGGGTGCCGTCTAGAATGCGCTCAGTGAGGGTTTCGCGGATAAAGTCGCGAGTGGACTGACGTTTTGCCATTTATCTTAATTTTGTTAGGCCAATGCAGTAGTCGATGATACACTAGAATCAATTATTGATAATCGATAATTGATAATCAACAGGACAAACCAATTGGAGGTCCACAAAATGTCTGAATCTATCGTTCACGCGGTGTTCTTCAACAACAGCGACGCCGCAGGCGCCATTGACGCGCTGACCAACTGTGGCTTTAAACCAGGACAAATATCGGTAATTGGAGAGGACAGCGATTCGTTTCGCATCGCTACCGCCAGTTTGCAATCAACGAAGGCTGACAGGATGGTGCTGACTCTCGGGATTATCGGTGCTGCCGCTGGTACCATAATTGGTGCTACAGGCGTTCACTACCTTCCCGGGTTTGATGCAACTTATATATCAATCATTACGTTGACCGCGGCCTTTTCCGGTTTAGCAATGGGCATGGTTACCGGCTTGGCGACCGGGTTTATCGTAAAACTTGACAGAATTCCGCCATCCGAAGCAGAAGTTCGCCTGGGCGAAGTTCGCGATGGCGACATGACCGTTTCAGTCACAACCCAAAACTCTGAAGAGCGCGAACAAGTTCAAACACTGATGTGTGAACACGGCGCCAAACATGTCTCGATCGATTACGATACCGAAGTAATTCATTCAATCAGATTGGCTCCGGAAGCAGCTCTTTCAAAAATAGCTTAGAAAATTTCGTGCTCGCGTCTTCTTGAGAGAAATTGTCACCAGCATGACCATCTCTGCACGTCCGCCTCGGACCTCTAAACTGATTCAAAATCAAGGAAAGTTTAGCGTGAAACCGGAACCAATAAAACCATTGCGCACACCCATCAGGAATGGGCTTCAGCGCGTCAATTTGCCGACCCAGTCAAGACAAAGTTGCAATGCCTTGTCCTCGGATTTTGGCTTGAATGAATGATCACCTGGAACGATCTCTGATTTAAACTCGGCTGAAATTACCTTTTGAATTTCGGCAAGTTCCGGCAGCGGACATAGTTTGTCTTTGTCTCCAGTGATGAAAAGCAGAGGTGATGAGAGTTTTGCAAGATGAGACCAATCGCGGGGTTTGGAGTTTTTGCTCATTCCTTGAATTGGTAAACCATAAAACACCAGAGCGCGAATATCATCACGCTCTGCAGCGACGTATGAACTAACGCGCGCGCCAAAGGATTTGCCGATCAAAATCGGCTGTCCGTGCTCTTTCATAAACTCGATAGCAGCAACCAATTCTGGTCTTTCGTTCTTTCCACCTTGCGACGGAGCTGGACGTTTACCTAAATAACCGAAGTTGAAACGGAGCACCATCAAGCCTAGCTCCGCTAAGCCTGTTGCTGTTTTTTCCAACAACAGCGCATCCATGCCGCGTCCGGCGCCATGAGTAACAATCGCAACACCCTTTTGGGGAGCACCGGATACGATACCGTCTAGTCCTTCAAATTTCACTTTACGTTCAGACAAAGCTTCACCTGCAGGTCACGTCGTCCATTTAAGTTCGAAATCCGAACACCGTTATATCAGGGTCTAGTGGGTATCTACTTAAAAGAAGCAGTCCAATTTTCGCATACAGTTTCGGGCCATCGGTGGAGGAAATGAAAATGACCACGGGCTTGTACGTCTTTATGAAAAACCTCCCGGAGATGACCACGATCGCGCGCGCCCTGAAGATTTTAGAACTCCCCGCCAGTTTCGATCCGGCCTTCGACATGGCGAAGCATCCCGGGGGGTTCGCAGAAATCAAATGGAACACGATTCCCACACCGTTAGAACTATGGCGACTCTCCTTAAACACCATGACCACAGAGGTTGCAGAAGATCGCGGAATTCTGCAGGTTATCTTTCTACCCGAGATCGAAGAACGCCCAATAATTTTCAACTGGCCCTGGAAAAATTGGCGAGGCGGATGCTGCTCCTATGCCATATCTGCTGCATTAGTGCGCGAATACAACGCCAGGGTTTATGAAACTGAAACGCGTCGCTTCCTGGATACCGAGCAACTTCGATACGAAGTCAGGGTCCTGGCTCTGAAAAACGAATCGCATATTTTTACGAACTTCGACCCAAATTCAAAAATCGATTGGTAAATCTCCGGAATCTTTGCCAGAATCAGCGTTTCACGTGAATAAAAAACTTAAACCGATATCGGTTGAGATCTTCAAGCGCTGGAAACTGCAGCCTGTGCGGGATGCGATTCTCGTTCGTCAGTCGAAAATCAGCAACTATTTACAACTAGAGCTCATGTTTAAGCTCGATCGGTGCGAAACCTTGCATAGCAAAGGTTTCGCCAATTTTGAAACTCTAAACCGATATCGGTTTGGATTCTGCTAGAAATGAACGCTGCCCATTTGCGGACGGGTACCGGGAGGGCTAAACCCGCGCAGCGAGAGCATTTAAGGCACCTAATCAAGTCAACTTGACAGAATTAGACCGACCGGTCTATTATAGTTTCAGCGCCGCAACTGATTACGTTAAAAGTCTGAGGTAAACCAATCAGACGTTCTTCGTCATCTATTAAAGCGAAATAGACTGGTCTGTTATAAACATGAGGTTTAGAGACATGTTTCGATTAAATAGATTCACCGCCGATTACATCATGGCTGGAGATCCCGAACTCCCGGCAATCGTTCTCAATGGACTTTCGAGATCGACAAAACCTTCTATCCGTGGCCGAATCGCAGAAAATCCGTCCACACCGGTCGGCACGCTGCTTCGCCTACTTATCGACCAAGAGCCTGAAGTCAGGCTCAGTCTGTCGTACAACAAAAACCTTCCACAAATGTTTTTGAAACAACTGGCAAGCGATCAAGACCCAGACGTGCGCCTTGGTCTTGCTGAAAATCCTAGAATCCCGCAATGCATACTTGAGACCCTGACCCACGATGAGAATCCTTACGTTTCCCACCATGCGTCAAAGACCTTGGCACGTTTAGTTGAGCAACCGCCGCAGACGACCGACGTAGCGGCTGCCTGACAAAACCCCGAAATCCCAACTGACACCCCGAACCATACCAAAATCAGGAGATATAAATGAAAGCTGTTGAAGAACGAAAAGAAGTAGTTGCTAAACGTTTAGCCGGAAAGGTGGCATTGGTCACTGGTGGCGCCCGCGGTATCGGCGCGGAAATCGCCCTCCGCCTCGCTGAGGAAGGCGCGACAGTCGTTGTCACCTACGTGAAGAACAAAGAAAAAGCAGATGAAGTCGTTTCCAATATCGTCAAACTGGGCGGTAAAGGGCTTGCATTGCGAGCAGACTCCTCGTCGAAAGTTGAAACCGAAATCGCGATCGAAGAGATCGCAAAGCAACTCGGGAAATTAGATATTCTCATCAATAATGCCGGTGTTTACGAAAATGCGCCACTCGATGACATCGACCTCGATCATTATGATCGCGTATTCAACGTCAACGTCAGAGGCGTAGTCGCAACCACAATTGCTGCACTCAAACATATTCCGGACGGTGGCCGCATCATTAACATCTCATCAGGTGCTGCGAGAGTCTCGATTGCTGGTGCAAGCGTTTACTCGGCTTCAAAAGCCGCGCTCGACACTCTCACCAGAATCTGGGCCCAAGACCTAGGCAAACGGCAAATCACGGTCAATGGTGTCGCCCCCGGTGCCACTGAATCGGACATGTTTAACGCTGCCATTCCCGACGACTTCAAAGAAGTAATGGCTTCTAAGACAGCGCTAGGAAGAATTGGACGCCCTGATGACATCGCGGCTGTAGTCGCCTTCCTCGCATCAGAAGACGGACGCTGGGTCACCGGCCACACCATTGCTGCCGATGGTGGCATCAACATCTAGGATCTACTGTCGAAGTATTTGTTCCTTACGGATTTTCCTCGAGCAAGGTTGACTCTCCCCAGTCAACCTTGTTTTCGAATTGAATAAACCAAGGTTGCATTATGAATGCAAACGAAGAAAATCACTCGGGACTGATGCAATCAGCCCCCTCATGATACTCGTAGCGCCAACGATTTACGGTGCCTTTTCGCTGCACCGTTTCGACGTTAATGCATCACCGGCAAACTTAGATGCACCAAACCGTCACGGCTTCAAGTTTCGCGCCGTCTTCTTTGCCGCGCAAGTGAAATTCCATGCGACCACATGCGGTGCCAGCCAACCTCAACGCCTCGCATTTTTGAGTGCCCAAACCTGGTAAATCGACGAGTTGCGAAAGATCCGGGAATTGTTTGATCAGGTTTGTAATCGGAATTTGATAACGAAGTGAGAACAACGCATGGCTAATTGGAACGTTCTCTATTCCGTTGGCAAAATGCTCGGTGCCTTGGTTGGCAGACGGTCGGGGGCCATCCCCAGGCAGCTCAGCGAGAGCCTCAGATGGGACAGGGGTTAGCACGATTTCATCCACACATGGATTTCTGGCATTTAGAACAAGCGAACCGTCTACAATTTCAAAACCATAAGCCGTTTTAGAAACAATTTTGTCGGCAACTCTCCGTTCCACAACTGCGCGAAAATCTTCTAGCAGTTTTTCGAGAATAGCATCAGGATTCGCATTCAATGAGGCTTTTCTATAGAGTTCTTCTCGTGACGAAATTTCTTCGGTCATCTCAATGAATTCGTCGATCATATATGACGGCGTATCCATTGATGCAACAGCCATCGCCTGAGCGCCGTAACCGATTTCATTTTTCATAGCCGTCAAAGCGCGCGTCGACTTGTTAGAAAATCTCATAGGACGTCACTCCGAATCCTTTCTTTCAGCTACCAGCGTCAGTTGCGGGACGCCGGAGGTTGATAGTTTAGCAGCTCCGCCTACTCGTTTTGAAGTAGTCAGTCCCTGCCGCGGTCTCATTACCTCTCCCCGTTTGCTTGCATAAAAAAACAAGCGCGAACGTGGAGGCATCGGTCGAGACTTTATAATTCATTTTGAGTTCGATCAATCGAGCCGAAACGGCAGTTTGTCAGAGATAGGCGATCTAGTGCCTCGCGTGCGAAACACCTTGATCGCTGACTAAGAACTTGAAACTATTTTTTCGGCTTCTGCTCATCCGGCCACGGTGGAACAAGCTTGCAATCACCGGGTTTCATACCGCCGAGGTGTTTCAAAACAGATTCGTAATGCTCGGAACCTTTTTCGTATTCGATACCACCGGAAACATTCATACCGCCCATGGAGCGAATTCGCACCTTGATCGTGCCGGCATCATCCATTGTGGCGTCGCCGATCGGAGGCTCTTTATGCAATTTGTTGTATTCGTTGAACTGCTCAAACTGTTTCGCTTCATCGAGGCTTTCAAAGCCCTTGTCGGCATTATTATTACTTCGACCATTAGCCTCTTTCGCATCTTTAGGCTGAGTGAGAATATCAACCGAATTCAGTTCTCGGCTGGCACCAGGACCGGTATCACCGGAAGCCTCAGCAGCTTCGACGTGACGATTGTTCAAGTTCGCTGGTTGCTCGGTCTTCATTTTGTTACCCTCTACCTTCTTATGCCCGGTCTTAGAATCTAACGATGATGCACTGCAAACGATCATAATCACCAGTAACATCCAAAGTTTACTACAGCAAAACGCACTCGAGGTGACACTCTGCCCTCTATTCGACTGATCAGAGGTAAGCTCAGCGGTTTTAATCCGCACGCCTCTTGAAGCCCC
>CAZRMH010000408.1:0-7409 GCA_964600935.1 uncultured Candidatus Obscuribacterales bacterium | reverse complement strand
AGTTGCCGATCAAGTACTTGAGACTAACGGACGTCACCGTTAACGCCGCAATGATTGAAGCTTTGAGCGGATGCAGAAAATTAAAAGCCCTGAGCATTGTTAAAGGCGTGATTAGCTCTCAGGCGGGGTTCTCAGTGCTCGAAAATCTGCAACTGGATAGGATAGAGTTCACAGAAATAGATCAAATTCCAGAAAATGTATTTGCATCTTTGGCAAAATTGAAGACGGTAACGAAGCTGCGATTTAAACAAGCCAAACTCAGCGATGAAAAAATGGCAAGGTTAGCAGCATTACCAAGACTGAAAGAACTGAACCTGGAAGGCAGTACTGGCTTGTCCGACAAAGCATTCAGCTATTTTTCCAAGATGCCGAAACTGGAACATCTTAATCTAACTAATACTCAGAAATTTCAAAGCTCAGCACTAAAGAAGTTTATAAGTAAACATCGATCAATGATTAGGGTCAAAAGAGGATACGACCAACTACCTCTGCTGAACGAGTCCGAGATAGTCGCTCCATTAGACTGGTCGCAGTGACGAATTTTCACCCAATCTTCAGGTCTGAGCCTCAACTGGGAGCCAAAATTTCCGTTTGCATTCTGGTGAAAACCAAGTTGCTCAACTCCTCCGTTTTCACTCTAAGCGATTCGTTAATTAAATCAATTTGTTTCTGCGTTTCGATGATTTTATCTTCGCAAGATTCGATCGCCTGTTTAAATCGCTCGGCCGAAGCACCCAAAGTTTTTACGTTTTCTCTGGCTCGTAATTGATCTTGCTCAAACGTCTGCTTTCGATGCTGAAGCTCGTTTGCTTGATTCGATAGGCTCAATAACTCACGCCTTTTCAGTTGAACTTGCTTAACAAATTTGAGAAACTCCGGATCACTTACGTTCTGATCGATTAGCCACCGCAGCTGGTGCATATCAGGATCGACGCCAGCAAGATGATATGAGTTTGTCACTTCTCGTTCCTGTTCCACTGCCAAGGTGTGCGCTGCTTTTTCCTTCAAAACGATTCGATAACGATAGAAGTTTCTCGTCGTTTCCTCAGGTTGAGGTCCGCTCGAAAGCTTCCAATCTTGCATCACGTCATGTTCGACATAAACGATTTTTTGTTTTGCGGCTAAGTTATCGATTTCGTATATCTTCTTCGAAACTTCCTTGCTGTAAAAATGAATTACCGAATCGTAGATTTGAACCCGCGATACGGGTTTGGCGCTATATTCGTTTCGGACGACAATCCTGATCGATTGGTCCAGCGCATATGGTAAGAAGCGCGTATCATCTGGTTTGACAACGTCGAGTAGACATTCGCCAGCGTAACTGTCATCTTCCATCACTGTTGCCGGGCCGCCTTCAAGCGTCAATCCCGTGGTGTTTTTAAGTTTCAAAGTCGAGTATGGAAAGACCGGATCGCGCGACTCGTTGAAAAGAGAAATCCTTTCGCCTTCTATATATTCCTGAACAACTGGTATTAAAGCCGAGCTGTTACGCGGAACGGAAACAGTTCCGCCGATTTTATATTCGAACAATTCGCCCTTCTCAGCAGCGTCAACCTCTAATCTAGACTCCGGCTCCATCGCAATTTCAGCTAGCGAGCCGTAGGCGAGTTGCGGGGACGCACATGTGGAAAACATATCCATGCTGGCTCCGGCAGCCACTTCCATTGGCGCAGCCATTCGGGCTCTCGCCTGTTTCGGCGTTGCTTGCTCGCGTTTTTTCTGAGCGGCCTCAGCCACAAATGGTCCTGACGATTTAAAACCTTGAGTCTGAATTGTCCGTCGCTGTGGCATGATCGGCTCATACAGCGGCTGAATAAACGAAATCGGACTGGCTGAAACCAGAACCATTCTGACATCGTTCCAATCTTCTTCTTGCGTATTGTCGACAATCGCCACGCCTTGAATGAGCAAACGCTCTTCCTGGTCAAAAACAAGTCTGTAACTGGTTTTCCAGATGGGACACGGAATCGAATAGGCGATGATTAAATCGCTTTCGCCTAAACCGGAAATATCGACCTTGAGAATTTTGCGATCTTTTTTCCTGACGGAGAGAAACAGCAGTTCGAGCTGTTGCTGCACTTCTTTAGCGAGCGACGCATCTTTGATTTCCAGTCCGTTGATGGCCGCGATTTCGATGCGCAGTAGAACATTCTCTTCGGAAAATATTAGAAGATAGCGTTCCTCGACAATGCTGTTATCCAAAATGCGATTGTTTGTGTCCAATCCAAGAACACGCCCGGATATTTCCTTGCCGCCCAGTTTCACCGAAATTTGCGTGCCTTTCAATTGACCGATTAGATCAGGCAAGCTCTGACTGTCTTTCAGGTCAAAGCCGAATTCTGCCAGTCTTTCGTGGAGTGGTTTGGCAGACTCATAGGTGACGGCAGAAACCTTGCCACCACCAGGTTTCAAGACAAGTAGCGACTTGAGCATGTCATCGATTTCATCGGGTCCACATTGCAATTCCACATATCCTGGAGCTTGCACTTTGCCGCGGCGCTCAAAATAGCCGATTCCGTGCTTGTAAAGGGTCACCTTGGTCAATGGAACTGTGGATACAGTCATCTCATTCACAATGCTTCCTCCCTGGAAACCCGCTACCGCAGCCGATTAGATGGATACGAACGTGCTGGTCTAAAACTCCAGATCTTCGGAATTTTCCAGATTCGAGCGACTCGAGCAACGAACGACTGCGTAAGTTATTAAGTCATAAAAGGTCAAAAGTTGCTCATTATTGCTTTTGGCAACCCAAAATAACGGCTTCTATTCATCCTTAGAGTGGCTTCTTGTGCAAGAATTACTAACAGACAGGTGGATTCAAACCGCAAGTCACGTTGTTAGTTATAGAGTTGGATGGAAAGATGAGCCCTGATAACGATCCCAAAAACGAAGTCAGTTTTGCCGAAACCGCTCTGCGCCTTGGTGGCAAGAGTGAAGAGGAAGCGAAACGCACAGGCGCTGTAGACAAAGCCGACGATGAAGTCGAAGGCATGTTTGCCGACAAATACAAGACGGTCAACAGCCCGATTCACAAAGCCGTCTGGGAAAACAAAATTCCTCTGGAGCTCTTCTCGACTCCAAAGTTAGACCCAGCCACCATAAGCATCCCAGCGATGGAAAAATCGTTGGAAGTATTGCGCACTGCAAGAAAAGAAAAACGCCAATACGACGCCCAAGGCAAACTCTCAGAAGAGCTGCTTCAGGAACTGGCGAAAGCCGGCTACTGGGGCTTGCTGATCAATAAGAAGTATGGTGGGTCGGGTGTTGCGGTTCGTCCATTCATGACGTTCCTCACCAAAGTGGCAACGATTGAACCAACTGCCGCCGGGCTTGCTTCAGTTCACGGTTGCATCGGCGCCGTCGACCCGGTCGAAAACTTCGGAAACGACAAGCAGAAAGAAAAATTCTTGCCGAAATTGGCAACCGGCGAAGCGCTTTCGGCTTTCGCTTTGACTGAACCTAATGCTGGTTCTGACCTTACCGCATTGAGAACATCGGCAACCCTGGAAGGCGACCATTATCTAATTAACGGCGAAAAACTGTTTATCACAAATGCCAAGGAAGGTCGCACGGTCGGTATAGTCTGCCTGGTCAACGGCAAGCCTGCTGCTCTGATTGCAGATCTACCAAAAGAGCAAAACGAGAACTTCAAAATCAAGACATACGGTCTGCATGCTCTCGCTCACGCGCATAACGTCGGTCTGGTTTTCAAAAATTTCAAAGTCCCAGCCGAAAACCTGCTGAAGGTCACAAAAGGAGACGGACTCACAGTCGCCTACCACGGACTGAACATGGGACGCCTGGCGCTTTGTTCGACGGCATCGGGCGTTATGCGTTTGATGCTCAAAAACATGCTGCCATGGGGCAAGTTCAGAGAGACTTATGGTAAGTCAATTGAAACTCGCGAACTGGTAAAACGCAGAATCGCCAGAGCAGCAGCCTTGATCGCTGGTGCCGATGCACTTGTCGCCTGGGGCAGCTGGTTACTTGACCAGGGTTATCGCGGCGAACTGGAATGCATCATTGCCAAGATTTTCGGAAGCGAAGCCGAGAAAGAATGCGCTATCGAGCTGTTTATGAAAACGCACGGCGGACGCAGTTTCGTCTCCGGGCATATCTTCGGTGACAATGTCCACGATTTCCTCGCTCCCTGTATTTACGAAGGCGAAGGCGAGATGCTCGGTATGGCTTTCTTCAAGTCACTTGCCAAACAGCACGGCAGCCATTACTTCGAACCGATCGGTCTGGCGCTGCATAAACACGGCATTCGCGATTTTAATCCAGCAAATCCAGCTCACGCCTGGGCGCTGAAAAACGAATTGATGAAATATAGCGGCTGGTATCTCGGACAAATGCTCTCGGCTAAAGACACCGCAACCTTCGAAGGAATGGATGAGCGCCTGGTCCAGCACATCAATTTCGCCATGGAGCAATTGCACCAGGCACCGATGGAATTGAGCGAAAACATGGTTAAGCACCAGCTCAAATTACCGGATAGACAATGTCGTATTGCTGAACTTTCGCAGAGAGTTCAGGATGCAATCGTCATGCTGGTCACAGCCAGCTGGGCTCACAATGAGAACGATTCCGTCATGATCGCTGCAGCAGATATTCTCTGCCAGGACTTGACTCGCAAATTAACCGGCGAGCGCCCGAGCGACAGTTACTTCAAAGCCTGTTCGAAACTGGCAGACCGAATTATCGCCGGCGAATACAAAGCTCTCGACGAAATCGAAGCAGCTGATGTAGTCATGCCCTACGATAAAACTCCTCCAGCCAAGAAAGAAGCCGTCGCCGCTAAGGCGTAGTTCACAAGACACCGCATCTGGTGACTTCGTCGGCCGTGCTAATACCACGGCCGATACCATTTTGTTCCAGCGCCTGTAGCATTTTGAAACATTTTCGCATCCAGACGCAATTAAGTGTCGTGGCTTAAACGAATTCTGCCAGCAGCGGAGTGTGATCCGATGGTCGCTCAAGTTTACGCGGCTCTACGTCGATCCAGGAACGCTTACATTTGCGAGCCAGAGAATCGGTGACGTATATATGGTCGATGCGAAAACCCATTTTGCGTTTAAAACCAAGCAATCGATAATCCCACCAGGTGAAATGTCCGGTGCCTTCTTCATGCATGCGGAAAGCGTCGATGAATCCCCAATCCCTCACAACGGATAACGCCTGACGTTCGGCATCACTACATAGGATTTCGCCGCGATGGCGTTCGGGATTATATACATCACGATCTTCAGGAGCGACGTTAAAGTCACCGCAAAGCAACACTTGCGAAGAGGGTTGCTGATGCTCATCTAAGTACCGTCTAAGCGCGCGAAACCATTCGAGCTTATATTCATATTTGTCAGAGCCAACGAACGCACCGTTAGGTATGTACGAATTCAAGACAATCGTGCCGTCTATCTCAGCCTTAATGAAACGCGCCTGGTCGATTTCCGGTGTATCTCTAAAAGTTTTCTCGACATTGAGCATCGGAAGCTTGGAAATTATAGCGACGCCGTTATAACTTTTCTGTCCATGAAACTCGGCTTCGTAGCCAAGTTCTCTGATCTTGGCTATTGGAAATTTGCAGTCTTCCACCTTGGTTTCCTGAATGCATAAAACATCGGGTTGATGTTGTTGCAACCACGACAACATTATTGGAATGCGCACGGAGATTGAATTGACGTTCCAGGTTGCAAGAATCATTTGAATACTTCGATGGTTGTGAGTTTGGAAAACAGTAATTGACGTTGCGATTTTGGGCTGCTTACGACGTTTTTTGATTTAACTCATTACCTATATAAAGGATAGGCACGCCGAAAATTCTATCTTATAGATGTAGGCGAAAAACCGGTTCTAATCAGATTTATACAAGAACCAACCATCACGTCGTTGCAGTGTCAATGTTTGTTATAAACATGTTGCGCTGGTTTGATCGATCAAACGGGAAACCTGATTTTATGCGGTTTTCCACATACGAGTTGAATTGCATTTCGCATAAATTGAGCGGCAAACTTTAGCAACTGGTTGGCACTGCATTGTTTACCTTTCGTATCGAAATTCGCTCTAACATTAGAGTTGGCATTTAGGCTACCAAGCAAACGATCTATATAGTTCTATAAACCCAGCGCTCTGAAGCATTTCGAGGGTTAATCACAAATCCTGCCCCTGTTCATAACCTTCGAAAGAGAAACATATCTGACCATCACCAGATCATTAACCAATGAGCATGCACCATATATAGTATCGTTCGTTTTTGCGACGCCTTACCACCGGCACTTCTTTGCCTAGCGCCATACCAAGCCATTCTCGCAATGACTAAACAGCTGACCGATTGCGGTCTACGGAGCGCGCCGTAAAAGCCGCATCGCTGAAGGGATCCCGTTTTGTCCATTACCAGATATGCATTGGCCTACTACAAGGGGTCACTCGATCGAAGCATCCGCAGGCGCCAAACCATGCGGGTTTCGATGAAATCCGGCATGACAAGCAGGTTTTGGCGTGCTCCAAAAGCAGGACAAAATCATCACACTCATAAGCCACCACATACGATGGGCAATAGCAGTCGTCTAGCACACTTCAAACGTTTTGCAAGTATCGAGATATGTCATTTGTGCATGCGTATATCTATATTTTTGTCTTACTTATAACCCCGCATTCAGTCAGAGTCTTACTGCTGTTGCGTTTCGGAATTTAAAAAAAACCTTTTAAGTAGTTTCTACCTAAATTGAGCATTTATGCCCCTTTTGGACCTTTACGATATTGAAATTGATGTGTAAAGTGATATGCATTGAACGGTGGTTGATCGATCCCATGCCACCGACGTCGCGGTTACTCTTTGTTAAGAGCCGCGGAAAAGTTATGAGCCGAAAGAGAGAAATCAAAGTCGGCTCCATAGATACCCATGCCTATTTTTAAGTGAGGATGCGCCTATGCCCAAGAAAGTACTGATTGCCCTTCCACCGGCAATGCTTGAACAAGTTGACCACATCGCAAAATGCGAACACAGAACCCGTTCGGACTTAATTAGAGAAGCTCTCAGACGCTATCTCGACAATTTCCGAAGAACCCAAGGTGCAGCGCTCTCAGTATCAACCCTGGAAGTCTCCGAAAATCCCAAACCTTCTTTGACCCACTCTCTCACCTAATTCTTGCGAAATAGAAAAGTAAGTCAGAAGCCCTTGAATCATGTGAATCTCTCTCTCTCGGCTAAAACCTGTAGTCATGAAAAGACTTAAAAACGCCAGTCACTTGCGGCGCCGAACCTAAAAGAAACACACGACTGATCAGCATAATCCGCTCCTTTACACGGGGAGCGGATTTCACTTTAAGCGATAATAGTGCGAACAAAGAATAAACAAACCATCCACTCTAACAACTCAGCGTTTAAAATCATCAAATGAGCAATCAAGCCC
>CAZRMH010000407.1:0-7429 GCA_964600935.1 uncultured Candidatus Obscuribacterales bacterium | reverse complement strand
GACACGCCCGGAAGAATAAATGCGAACTGCCGGTCTTTGTAATGCGCGACTATATCCACCCCACTCATTATCGTTTGAAACCTTCGCAACGCTTCTTTGAGAGCGCGTTCCGGCATAGGCATAATTTTATCGCCGCCGTAATTTGCCAATAATTCAAATACGATTACCGACAGCGGAGTGCGGAAGAGTTCGTATCTCGAATACTCCCGCGCCATGAAATAGAAGAAACCGGCGCGGGTTACAAAGCCAGTTTCAGGGTTTTTGAGGTTGCCTTCAATTTCCTCAACCAGACTTCTATCAAATTCTACTGGTGGCGGCAAGTTAATGGAAGGCACCGCCGGAGATGGCGTACGCGATACCGCCTGCGGTGGCACTCCATAACCGCCATTAGCACCGACAGGAGGATTAGCAGGACCAGAAGAAGCAGATGAGAAGACACGATCGGAGCATTCCGCCGAAATCAGACTCTCAATCAGCGTGGTGTCATCACTGTCAAAACTCCAGAGAACCGCAGCGTCTGCCGTCTCACCTTGATATAAAACCCAATTGGCATCATCTTCACCGTTAAAGCATGAAACCTTGAGCACAAAAGTAGGGCTAGATTGGCTCTTCCAGGGCAATTCTATGATCGCGCTGGTATTTTTCTTGGCCTGGGCCAGGGCATAATCCAACTCGGCTGTGCTTGGATTGTTGTTCAATTTGCCGAGCCGAAGACTGGCGCCAGAGGGACTTTCATCAAGTGGCATATTTATCGCTCAAAAGTGCATGTAAACAGTCGGATACGATAGCAGGTCGCACCTCAGCGGTTTTGCTCTGCCATTTACTAATTACCCAGCAGCAAGACCAAAATCACTCGAGGTGTCGCCCCAATCCTGCTCCAATATGATCTGATTAGAGCCGTTGACCGAGAACCAGTCGAGGCCCGGCAATTGCAAAGAGGCACAAGAGCAAAGACAGTATCTGTCGTGACGCCCAAAACGCCTCCAACAAAGGGATTTCGGGACTTTAAAAACTATAAGACAGGGCGATTTAAAGACCCCATCCTCATGACAAGCGGCAGCACGACTGCAAATTCGCACAGTTACGCGCACCTAACAGCCACTGATGAGCAAGGCTTCACGTTAGCTAATAGCCAAGCTAGCGAAGCGTTTCAAAACCCTGTCATAACGGATGTTTCGGAGATCGACATGAAAATTGATCAAACCACGAGAGACGGCGATCTAGAGCTCTAAACTAAAGTCAAAAGTTTCTTAAGCTGATCTCTATTGAGATTAAACAGCCAGGATCACTAACGTCAGAACATCAACTCTCTTCTCTCCGAACTTCAGTAAACCAAGCACTGTAACAGCTGTACTTTTTCGCGCGCGGAACCCTCCTACGAGGACTGACTCTGCACGCGTCCGATTCTTGTTTCTAACAAACAACGGAGTCACTTCGATTCTGTAAACCACTTAGGCGCTAGCCGAGGACAGGGAAATATGATTCTCGCACACCCTCTTTGGCTTTTGCTGCTCGTGCTCGTGCCAGTTCCCTGGCTGATCGCGCGACACAAAGGTCATATCGGATTCCCCGATACCAGCAGGTTCAAGCCGCTCAACGGCGGATGGCTCCTGCATGTCGTTCCAATTCTGCTTCTGGTCGCGGGCTTCGCAGCTCTGTCGATCGCACTGGCACGCCCTCAAAAGCTGCATGTGATCTCGACCAATTCGTTTAAGTCACGCGATATTCTCATCGGTGTAGACATCTCAGGCTCGATGGGCGGCAATTTCGGCAAACCGCCTGAAAGTGTCGTTGGCGAAACCGAGCTCGACAAAGACTTCCCTGGTCGTCCAGACCGGGCTAAGGAAAACAAAAACCCGCCTGACCCATACAGCTACGGTCGAATCGGCGAACGCCGCATCGACAATGCTCAAGCTGCCACGCTCGATTTCATCCGCAACCGCTACCTCGCCAAAGCTGGTGACCGCGTCGGGTTGTTCGTGTTCGACACAGACCAATACTGGCACTGGCCGCTCACTCACGACCTCAAGATGATCTATCGAAAGGTGCACTTTGCCGACGAAGGTCTCGGTGGCGGCACCAACTTCGGCAGCTCTCCCCCCGGACCAATCGACGCTGCCGTAGAGCATCTCGACGACATGGGTCGAGCGAACACTCGCGTTCTGATCATGGTCACGGACTGCGAAGACAACCTCGGCGGCAGCGCTTTCGACCGTCTCGAAACGCTGGCAGCCAAATACAAACTCAAGCTCTACGTCATCGTGGTCGGCTCCAATCAGCAGGACCCCGATATCGTCCGCCTGGCAAAAGCTACTGGTGGAGCAGGTTTCATGGCAAACAACCCGCAAAACCTGAAGGACTGCTTCACCACGATCGATACGATGGAACAATCCACGGTCACTGTGGAGACCTCCGAAAGTCGTGAAGAGCTGTTCTACATCTTCGCCTGGGCCGCTGTCGGTCTCTTACTTCTCGGCGCAGTCAGTGAGGCGCTAATCCTCAACCGCTGAACCGCGGATCGGTGGCACCGCGCACCGTGCGTGGTATCACAACCGCGGACAACAATTTTTGGAGCACACGATGAAAAACGCAAAAGAGTTCATCCGTGCTTTTCGTGTTCCGGCTCTGGGCATCGTCATGGTTGCAGGCTTCGTACTGGCAATCTATGGCGTCTGGCGCCTGGGCTCGTACTCTTACCCGATGCTGTCCGAGAACTTCAAGGACGCAGCGCAATCCTCCGTCGGCGACCCGCCGGTGGCTCTCTACGACTTTGGGGTGCAAGCCTACAAAGACGGAGACCCGGCACTCGCCAAGGACGCGCTCACCGAAGCGTTCAACCAGCTCACCAAGAATACAGGCGTAGTTCCTCCCAATCGGAAGGAGCTCGCCGGCCGTATCCAGTTCATGCTGGGTGTGGTCAATGAACACGCAAAGCAGTTTCGCGTCGCTGTGACGGCTTACGAAGACAGTCTTCGTCTGTCACCGGACAACCTCGACGCCAAATACAACCTGGAGCGCCTGAAGTCGCAATTCCCCGATATGGGAAAAGGCAGCGGCGGCGACCCTCAGAATCCTGGTCAGCAACCTTCCAAAGGCAATTCCAGCAACAAGAAAGGCATCTAAGGAGCCAACTATGCATCTCATCAATCCGACGGTGCTCTGGCTTCTGGTGGCAATCCCACCTCTTGCCGGTCTTGCACTCTGGTTCGCCTGGTCTCGCAATCAACGATTCCAGGATGATTTTGGTGACAAAAAACTGGTGGGACGGCTCTCTGAGTTCGTCTCGTCCGGCACTTATCTGGCGAAAGGCTTCTGCCTCGTCGTCGGATTGTCACTGCTGGTGGTGGCGCTTTCGCGACCGTCCATCAAAAACGGCACCGCTGAGTTCCCACACGGAACCATTGACGTCATCGCCATCGTCGACGTCAGCCGCAGCATGGCAGTCCCGGATTACAAAGAGGCCCTCGCCGGTACTCCTCAATCCGAGGGACGCCGACTCGACATGGCCCGACACCTGATCCTCACTGACGTGGTGCCGTCGCTCAACTACAACCGGCTCGGCATCATCAGCTACGCCGGAACCGGTTTCCCAATGGCATTCCTCTCGGACGACATGCTCGCTCTCGATTGGATGCTGAAGCGGGCTCTGGTGATGGGTAGCGCTCCGGGCGAAAACTCGGAGATGGGTAAAGCCTTCAACATGGCCTTCACGCTCTTCGACCTCGATTCGAAACCGAGCAATCGCAAAGTGATCGTGCTCTTCTCCGATGGCGGAAACGACACGGAACTGCCCGAGTTACACGCTACGATAGCGGAACTGCAAAAGCGCGGAATCGAGCTCATCATCGTTGGGCTAGGCAAACCAATCGGTTCTCCGATTCCGGTAAACCTGCTCTCCAAGCCCGACCAGACGCGCTACTCGGGAAAGAAATTTTACGAGCATCAAGGTCAGGTCGTAACCTCGAAACTCGAGGAAAACTCACTGCTTCTGATGCGCAACATGACTGGCGGACGTTACGTCCGCGTCGTCAATTCGTCAGACTTCTCGATCGGCTCTCTGATTTCGAAAGCTGATGTGAAACGCAAGGAAGGCGAACAGGAATTGTTTGAATGGCCGCTGATGTTCGCGGCGCTTTTCCTGATGGCCACTCTCTTCATCCCGCGGACTTTGAAAGGCGCAAACGAACTCCCGCAGTACCGTTTTCGCAAGGACAAGAACCACAAACCCGGTCACGGCAAAACGCGACCGAGCTAACTGACAAGGAAAGGAAGTTATGAAAAACTTCATTACCAACGTCGGCGCGCTCATCGTCTGCATCGCCCTGACCATTGGGGGTTTGATGTGGGTGACGAAAAGCGACCAGACGACCTGGCCCGATTTCAGCGCCGCACCGGCGGCGACAGAACCACTGGCACCGCAAGTGGTATCAGTTTTCGAGCGCGACTTTGGTTGGCGCATCGCTGATGTGATTCCGATTGAGATTTACCTGAAGCAGAAGCCCGGCACAATCGTGGATCTCCACAGCCTGGCAATCGAAGGTGATTTCGAGATCGTCGAGAACCCGACGATCGTTACCCGTGATTTCAAAGACGGGTCGCGGTCGATCGCAGTCAAGTTCAAAGTGCAGAGCATGGCAGCCGCAAAAAAGCTCACTCTCAAGGTGAGCATGGTTTATCGCGACCTGGCTAAGAATGAAGACCACTCAATTGCCATTCCGGCGTTCGAGCCCTTCACTTCACCGACCTGGGATGGACGCGACATCATCAAGGACGGCAAGCCTGGCTACGTCCACGAGTACCATCTCGCCTGGACGCTGGGTTATATCGTCGCCGGACTGCTGATCGCCTTCGTCGCCCTGCGCCTGATGCGCATTGTCCGTGAAGAAGCCAAAGCCGAAGAAGCAGAGCGTCAGAAGGTCTGGCATACGCGCAGACAGATCGCCCGCCGTGAGTTCGACGAAGCCTGGGCTCAAATCGAGGCCGGCGACTTCGACGTTGAACGCTACAAAGAAATCGCCAAGTGCGTGAGAAAACTCTTCCGCATCCAGGCGAAGGTCACCCGTGAAATTGAAATCGAACTTGGCGGAGCCCATCCCTACCGGGAACACACTCTCAAGATCATGGCTCTGACAGGGCAAGTTCTCTATCACAATCGGTACCTCAATGACGCCGAAAACAAAGCGATCAAATCGACGTTCGATTTGATCGTGCCACCATCTGTGGGGCACGGCGAGCCTCTGGAAAGTGCTGCCAGCGAGAATCCTGATATTTCGAATGGGACCCAGTGCAAGCGCCCCGGCGCTGGTGGCAATGTTTAACCGCAAGGCGCCTGTGCCTGCTGCGGTCAGTCCGGTTTCCGACTAATAGGCGACGCCGCGTGCGAACGGTCCAGCGCAAAGTGCTTCTCAGCGCTTTCGTCGAAACCGTTTCGCATCGGTCCGCCGCCTCTGTTTCTAATCAACAACAAGGAGAATATCTTATGGAATTCCTGATCAGCATCGCGCTGCAAGTTCTCGTCCTGCTCATCGTCGTTCCGGCAGTCACAAGCAATGGTGTCGCGGTTCGCGAGGGCGGATTCTTCCGTGGTCTGCTAGCCCTGATTTGCATCGGGCTCACCAACATGATCTTGTGGTTCGGACTCACCATCCTCACCGTGGGCATGACCGTCGTCCTCCAGTTCCTCACTTTCGGACTGGTCGGTCTCCTGATCAACGCGCTCGCCTTCAAGGTCACCGCCGCAACGCTCAAAGACGTACTCTATGTCCGCAGCTTCGGCTCAGCCTTCGGCGCCGCGCTGGTCATGGTGATCGCCAACTGCGCAATCCGCTACTTCCTGTTCTAATTCATTGGTATGGCGCGCTGGTAGCCAAATAGAAACTATCCGGCGCCGGCTGCAAGCATGAATTAGACGGCAACATCTGGTTTCCCGCCCCGGGAGCCGGATGTTGCTCTCTTAGCCGCAAATACTAAAAGATATAGTAATATTGCTCTTAAAACGAAAACACACAGCTGAAGGGCATGGCGCAAAGTTCGAATGATTCGAACTCTGGCCATGCCCTCCAACTTCGGGATGTGTGTTTCGCCGCCAGAGGGCATGGCGCAAGATTCTGGAATCGCTTCGCAGCGACTAGAACCCTGGCCATGACCTCTGACTAGTAATGACGGCAGCTCCCGGCAGGGCATACACCATCACTTCTAGGCAGCGTGAACGAATCCGTTAGGATTCCCCGCCCTCGCCACCTTCAGCTTCCGCACCCTCGTCACCGTCTTCGCTCTCGGGGAGCTCGACCTTGACGCGGCGCGGGTCTTCATCCTCGTTGGGGTCGATCTTGCGCGGCTCGAGCGAAATCTCGTGACCGTTGGGCAGGCAGCCCGGCTCGGTTTCCGTGTACACGACGCCATCGACCACGAAGGACCGACGTTGGTCATTGCCACGGAGGACCGGAACGGAGACGCCAAACAGCTCACCATCGGCCATGAGCCCCTGGTAAAAGCCGCAGGCACGACGGTCGTAGTCGCGCAGGTGACCCATGCGCGCCGGATCCCACATGTAGCCGATCTCGTGAGCTTCCTGGAAGTTCAGGGTGAGACCGGGCAACGTGTGCTCGGAGCTCGTGCGCCAGGTCGAGGCGACCTTGCCGTCGAACGAACGCACGATGTTGTAGCCCCGCTGTTCCCACTCGATGAGCGAGGCGTCCGCCGCGTGACGACGACGGAAGTCGCCGATCAGGAACAGGGTCTTCTCGTTGAGCAGAACCGAAGCGCCAAAGCGCAGGATCTCGATGTTCGGGTTGCGGTGCAGGTTGAACAGCACCTCGAGCTTCTTGGGCAGCGAGATGGTCGGGTCCGAAGGATATTCCTTCGCCTTCGGGTGATCAACGCTCCAGCTGTCCAAGTTGCGCTTGGTCTGCTGGATCCACTCTACCAACCG
This sequence comes from uncultured Candidatus Obscuribacterales bacterium, assembly GCA_964600935.1. Lineage (GTDB taxonomy): Bacteria > Cyanobacteriota > Vampirovibrionia > Obscuribacterales > Obscuribacteraceae > JADYXR01. The sequence goes on along the minus strand of CAZRMH010000407.1, from coordinate 498 downwards.
GATTTCGTTCGGCATGGAGAGGTGCGTGGCCGAAGGAACGTAAACCACCTTGCCACCGGATGCTTCCTGGAAGCGCTCGATGAACTTACCGCAGAGTTCGCCCATCTTGAGGACCTGGTCCTCGAAGCCGCCCGCTTCCATGGCTTCCGCCACTTCCGGAGCATGGGGGTAGTCGTGCAGGTAGTTCTCTTCGTCTTCGTTGAAGGCCTTGAAAGCCTCCTCGTCGACGATGCCGCCGAGCAGGATCACCAGCTCGGGCTTGTTGTCGCGCAGATACTGGAGCACCTGCTCCAGCATGGAACGGTCATGGTGCGGGAAGTACATGTGAGCGAGGGCGACCACGCGCATCCCGTCCTTGAGCGTCATCTTGTAGATGCCGGCCTCATGGAGGGACGTCTTCGGGTCCTCCTTCACAACAACCCGCTTGAAGCTTGTTGATTTAGACATAACTAAAAATCTCCTTTCGGGTTAGAGGATCAGCCCGGTCGCATCGAGCTT
>CAZRMH010000406.1:0-7439 GCA_964600935.1 uncultured Candidatus Obscuribacterales bacterium | reverse complement strand
ATTGCCTGGGGCTGCGGTGTAAAACCCGACTGGAAAATTACTCGCCCTGTCACTACATATGATACCGCTGCCACCGCCCTCTGGCTTTTGGATATTCCCAGACCGGCAAATTTTGATGGTCAGCCGGTAACGGAAATTTTTACGTCGACGAATTGATATAACAACCTCTGAAAAGAAGGGACGGTCGAAACCGTCCCTCATATAGACTGTTATCCCAGGATTTCGGAGACTATTTCGCCTTCGCCGCTTCTACGGTGTGGACATCCTCAGCCTTGCATTCCTTCATGATCTCTTCAGCGCGTTTTCGCAATTCGGGATCTTCAGTGTGTGCTGCGATCAGGATATGACCTTCTTTGAGTCTTCCTTCGTAAAGTTTTGCTTCGTATTCAGGAATTCCAAGTCCGATCAATCCTCCGGTGACGCCACCAAGTGCGGTACCAGCGGCAGCACCGCTCAGGGCTGCCATTATCGGGCCGGCAGCGATTAATGCGCCCACTCCCGGAATGGCGAGTGACCCGATACCGGCGAGCCATCCAAGTACACCTCCGACCAGGAAACCGGTGCCAGCACCAACAGCGGTGCCTTCTGGTGCTTTGCTTTCGTTCTCATGGCCAAACTCAGTGTTCGTTGTCACGTCAGGCATCAGAATGGAAACTTGATCGCTAAAGAAACCCGACAGTTTGAGCCTGTCTACGATGGTTTCTGCTTGCGTCAGAGTTGACGCTATTCCAATAATTGCTTTAGACATTCTATCTCTCCTTATCTTTTGTCTTAAAATTCGCTATTGAGTCACACTCAATTTGCATGATACTTGTGAGGCTCCCGCCGACTTGGCGATATTTACGAGACTCGATTTTTCTGCTTCCGTTTTAACCGGACCATCGAGAATTAGAATCCCGTTTTCGAAACTCAATTTGACATTCTGTGCTTCGGTAGACAAACCCTTTGCCTTCATGATCGCTTTGCGAATCGTGGCTAAAGATTTCTCGTCCGACGTGCGATTTGGAAAGGCAGTCCGTGAAACCTTTTCATCGAATGCCTTTACCTTATTGCAAAATTTAGTTTTGTCGCCGTCATTGAGTGTTCCATCACCAGTGGCTTTGCATTGAGCGATCTCTTTTGCTAGCTTCTGACCTTCTTCTTGCAGTTGAGTCGCGGTTTTAAGATTGATTCTTCCGCCTTGGCGTTCAGTGTCAACTTTACTTGTGACTTCGCGGAGCTTCTGTTCGATGCTTGGCTCTTCTGCAAATGCCGCGGTAGCAGTACTGCTCAAAAGCATGAACGTAATTGCTAGTGCGATATTATTTTTCATTCTTCCTCCCTCCCCGATCGACAGTTCAAGCTTTGCTTGTTTTGGTACTGCCATCGAATTGTCCTCACGATCGTGTAGCATCCGTGAAAGGTGTTGATGCCTCAGCTATATTTGTCAGTGCGGGCAGATCCTTATCGTTCGGAGATCAAGAGCTTTTCAATTATGAATTCCATATATTTGAAACAACACCGATCAATTTGGCGTGTGCTACAGCTTTCATGTTGAACGAATCAAGAAAGTTCCGGTTCATTTACGGACGGTCGGATGATTCGCAAAAAATCAGTACAAGCGCAGGACTAATGAGGATTTAATCAGATGGCAACGAAATCGAACTTTTTAAGCGACGTTGCGGCGCTTCGGCAGCGGGCTCGCAAAAACGTCGAAGACGGACCGGTAATTGAAAACTATAAAGGTAATAAAGAGAAGATCATTTCGCTTTTGAATGATGCACTGGCTACTGAGATTCTGTGCGTACTTCGTTATAGACAGCATCACTTCACCGCGAAAGGAATGAACTCCGAGGATATCGCTCAAGAGTTCCTGATTCACTCGCAAGAAGAGCAAGGTCATGCCGATAAACTCGCAGCTCGCATCGCCCAGCTTGACGGCAATCCAGAAATGAATCCAGCCAGTATCTCCGGTCGTAGTCACGCCGAGTATGTCGAGTGCGACAATTTGAAAGACATGATTCTCGAAAATCTTGTTGCCGAGCGGATCGCTATTGAATCATACCTAGAGATGATTCACTTCATCGGAGATTCTGATCCCACCACCCGACGCTTGCTCGAAGAGATTCTCGCCGTTGAAGAAGAGCATGCCGACGACCTGGCCAATTTGCTCAAGAATTAGTTGATTGCTCCTAGTTGAAGTCTCACGTTGATCTTGCGGTTGACGTGAGGCTTCTGTTTAGAACGTTTCATTATCTGTATGGAAGGGCTTCTGCAGCAGCCGGTGCGACTGCCATGAAGTTCAATTTGGGAAAAACAAGTTGAGGTCGAAGAGGAAGATTTCGGAATAAAAAAGTCCCACGTCATCCTCTGTGAGGTTCGCGTGGGACTTATGGATCCGGAACTTTTTAGTGTGTCAATTGCGCAACTAGTTCGGCGTGTTAACGCCGGGCACCGGTTGTGGTGGCAACCTGGTCGGAGCTGGTGAAGCGGGTACCACTGGTGAGGTGCTTGGAATAACGGTCGTCTCGGTTGTCGTGGTGGTTTGTTCTACATCCACGTCGTCGCTGTTTTTCATTTTCAAATTTACTTTGGGAACGTCTACTTCAATGGAGACTTTCTCGTCGGGATTTTTCTTGATATCGAGGAGAGTTTTTTCTCCGCTTTGAACTTTGAATACACTACCGTCGCTCTGCTGTGTGCAGCCGCAGAGAACCAGCACCGCGCCAATTACGAGTGATGCTGTCGCCAGTTTTTTTGTTGAGTGTGTAGTGTCAGGTTGGTTTATCCTTATCTCGTGGACTCGGCTATTCATCATTGTTTTGCTACTCCTTGGGTCAGCTGTCAGTTTGTTATCAGCCGATTTGTTCAGTCCTTATATATGTAGCAAACGTGGTCGCTAGCGCTGCTGAAAACGGCATGTTCGCACTGGTTTTGCAAGGCATGCTAAGTGAAGAGGGTAACGGAAATTGCATTATGCGGAGGAACTTATGAGCATTCTTGGATTTTTACTTTACTGTTTGGTAGCTGCAGTCTGTGCCGGTATCGCTGAATACGTCGTACCAGGAAGAATTCCAGGTGGAATTGTTACCTCGGTAATTTTCGGCATCATCGGCGCATGGATCGGATCGTCACTGATGGGCGCGATGGGACCTTCACTGGCAGGCGTATCGATATTGCCAGCGATTATCGGTTCCGCAATCTTGATTTTTGGATTGTCACTTCTTGCAAGCGTCGCACATGGTCGCAAGCCATAACTCAACTCGGCTAGGGCAGCCATTGATCGATTTTGATCGATTCTTACGGTTCCGTTCTACAAATGAATTGTCACCGTGTCGATTATTCGAAAACTTGAAAAATGCCGACGCCTTTGCGTCCATTCGGGAGTACGAACACACCTAGCAGCCTTCGGTCGGTTTCTCGATTGTCAGAATCGACCAGTTCAAGCCAGCCTGCTGAGAGGAGTTCGACTCCCTTTTCATTTGCAAAGGCGTTCAAAACTTTGTGAGCTGATGGTCCAAGCGAGACTGTCGCTCGAAACCGAGCCTTCGGAGAATCGCATACAGCCTCGTTCAGCACTGTTGCGAGTTCGTGAGCAAAATTTCTGCGGCCGTTTTTTAAAGATTGCAGAACCATGCTGCCAATGACGTGGAGTCCGGCTTCGCCTTTGGTCAGGCTGCGGGCGTCAACCGCGCTTTTCAATTGCGCGATTCCTTCAGCGAGACGCGGGTCGGAAAGATTCGCCTCAGTGAGGCGCGGTCTGCTGGTAAGTATTCCGGAACCTGCTTCAATCATGTCGTCTGCGCCGCCTCGCACAATCTTTCCCATGATCCATCTCCCACAGCCGGTCGATTTGTTTTCCCCACCAAGTCGATCAGCCGAATTAAATTGTTACCAGATGGTATGAAAATCTTTGTCCGTCAACAATGGGGAAATTACTCACGCCAAGTTCAGCCCCAGTGCCGCCAGCGTTTTCGGCTTCAGGGCTTAACTTTAGCTGCTGGGCGTGACATGTTCGTGACATACGCTTTACTGGTAGAAAAGAGGATGAAATGGTAACCTTGTGCTTCCTTTTGGGGCATTTCGATTTTGCGCGACCCGAAGGTTGCGCGGGTGAAAAGGCACATGACCAAGTCACGCTCACGGGCAGTTTTGCGTTCCTTTAGACCGACACTTTCAGTCGTTCTCATGGCTGGTGCGTTCGCAGCCGGCGGGGCACTGCCGTCGTCAGCTCACAACCGTAAGCCGCCAGCTCGCACCTCGGCGCCTGCGAAACAAGCTCGATGCGCGGGTCCAGAAAAAGCCGCGATGACACCAGTGGCTGTCGAAGCGGAAAAATCTATTCTGCAAGGCACTAATGAAGGTTTCGATTGGTACCCGGAGTTGCTGGACATACTTTCGAACGGCTTCGTCGATCCCAAAATCAATATCATATCGGCTGACAGCGGATCACTAGCAAGTCCTGCCACTCTGGATCTGGTTACTGGTATGGACGTTATCGCTTCTCTGACTGCCAATGCTTTCATCTCGGCCGACGATCAGGCGATGTCGTCAGACAGTATCGCTTCGTTAATTACCAGTCCGCCGCTTGTGCTCAATGGTCGCGTGGTCGACGACTCATACATTATCTCGACTGCCGGCAGTTGTGTGCTCGAGTCGTTAACAGTCTGTGCCGCACCGGCATTGACTGGTGCATTCGCTTCCGTTCCGAGCGGTGGTTGCGCGATTCAACAACTGCTCGCTGCGGATCGAGTTTCAATTAAGGAAGGCACGGCAGTTGTCGTCGCCGATCGCGATATGGAAGTCGCGGTTAACGTCGGCAGTTTGAAACTCGCTGAAGGCTCGGTGGTTCTGGTTTCGAACACACCATCCGGAACCGCGATTTACAACTTTCATGATCCAGGTAAAAATTCGGTTTTGCTAACCGTGTCCGGTCGCTCGGTGGCGATCTGTCCGGGACGCCATCTCCATGCGACTTCTGAGAAGAACAATAACTTTGCGGTCGTCAATTCTTTGGACCGCATCTCGCATCGTAGCCTGAGAACCAGTGCCACCGAAGGCGGTATCACATTATTCAGTTCCGAATTCTCCACTCTGGCAGCGTTAGAGTGCGTCACCCCGCTCAAGTCAGTTTTGACGCACAAGCATCCTGAAGCGAGGAAGCTGGCAAACCAGATGATTAAAACATCTGCTGTTTTGATGCAACTTGGATCAAACGCTGAAGAGTTTAAATACCACTTCAAGCCAAGAATGAGTGCTATAGCCAGCGGCGCTGACGTTACGAATTAGGCGTTGATTTAAAAACAGCCCCGGGCTTTGAGACCCGGGGCTATTTTTTCTCGGAAACATCTGCTGCCAACATTGATGACAACCGAGAGAACCTAGAGAAGATTGATGCGTGACTATTGATAGAGGCCCAAGTGGCGCCTCAGAAAAGTGAGTTAGTGCGAGCTTTAGAAGCGAACTATATTCTAAAGAACGGCGTTTCGATCACCTTATCCAGCCATGCGACTTGGATTTGATATTCGCCAGGTCCCACATTGATTTGTGGTGCGACCACGGCGCCGTCGAGGTTGGTCTTGCGTTCGAAGACTACGCCTCGTTCGCTTTCCAAAATGCGGACGGCAACATCAGGCATGCCATTGTCGGCGGTGTCTTTTGCGTTTAGCAGCAAACGCAGCTGATCCTTGTCGACAAGCCAGCCGAGGTTGACTTGAATTTTGGTTTCATCAGTTTGTTTTTCAAAACTGCCTAATGAGACTAGTTGGCTTCCAATGCCACGCATAGCCCCTGCAGGAACCATCGAATTCCACTGCATGCCGGTCAGCAAATCTTGCCAGGTGGCAATTGCTGCGTCGCGCGTGGAGCCGACCAGATCCTTTACCTTGAGTACTGCCTTCGATGCAGCCGTCGCGGTGTCGCCGATCATTCGTTCGGTAACTCGTTTGACGATTTTTTCATCGTTAGCGGAGAGCTTCATAAAACTGGATGCATTCCACATTGCCCGGTCGAATTGTTTATTCTCCCCTGGCAGTGGCAAGCTATCGAAGTTCTCCCGGCAGAATGATTCGAATGCTGTGGAGCATTCGCGTTCATCTTCGATGTTCATCACTGTTGCCAATTTGTCGTTCAGAGTAGTCATCGCCGTCTCCTAGATCCTTGCTTCGTCCTTATCAAGCTTGGCTTTAAATGCCTTGAGTGTTCGGACAATCTTCTTGTCGATGGTATCTATACTCTTCGGTTCCATTTTTAGACACTCAATCAAATCTTCTCGTTTATATCCTTCGACATACTTCAAAATGAAGCAGGTGCGGTGGATTCCGGGCGGTAGCTCTTGCAAAACTTGTTCGATCAAATCATTAATTAACGCTTTGCTGTCAGGTCGAGCTTCCGCTGTCGAAGACAAAACACTGTATTCCCATCCAAAAAGGTCTTCCGGAGAGCGGCCATCCTCGTCATCAAACATCGAATCCAGCGAAGTAGTCCGGTATTGGCTGGTGGTTGATGGCTTGTCGTCGAATGTTTTGGCTGGAGTCATGCTCTTTACGGTCATAACTTCGCCGTCGACTTCCTTTAAAGAACTGGAAGATACGCTAACTTGGCGCATATCAGCTTGCAGTTCCTTTTTCTCTTTCTCTTTTTCTTCGCGCTTCTTAAGTTTTACCTTGTGATAGCGCTCCAGATTTTGAGCGATAGCCTTGTTGCAGGCGCCCAGGCAGTAGAGCGCCAGGTTGGCGTCAGGATGCGTGGGGTCGAAATGCATGGTGACCATAAGAAGCGCATTCTGGAGGATATCTTCTATATCCTCGTCAGTCGCCAGACGCGCTCGCGAACGAATGTAGCGCATCATTCGTTGAGGGGTAAAGTCCATGTCCCCTCGAAGAAATGTTCTGCTCTGTTTTTCGTTCATCCTGTTTCTTTCAATGTCCCCGTGCCAAGTATCCTAAGAACTATATATGATTCTTTTGATTCCTTGCCACGACAGGGCAAAAGCAAACTGCTCAATGTTAGCAAATTGTTAGCGAAAGCCTCTAAAGTCTGCTAACGCGGCACTCGTGGGAGTTGCTGCTGTTTGAAACCTTTTGGAAACCTGAAGGCTTTCCCTGCTGTCAGGTATTCTTTTGTGGGATGGAAACCTTACTCGTTAGCCTTACTAATTTAATTCTTGGTCTTTCGGCAGCTGAAACCGCCGAGGCACCAGCAGCTTTGCTGCAGACACACCCCACGGTCGCTCCGATTGCGGGTTCACTGCCGATTAAATCGCGGTCGAAATTTTCTATAAAAGGAACGACTCGGGCAGGAAAAATTTCTGAGCTTAATTCTGAAACCTTCACGCAAGTGTCCGATAGTAATGTTGAGGGTGACCGACCTCGAGCGGCCACAGGCTCAATCAAGTTGCAACGTGGACCGCTGGGCGAGGCCTTCGTCACCAGCGAAGAACCGGTGCAGCTGGCCCAGCA
>CAZRMH010000405.1:0-7473 GCA_964600935.1 uncultured Candidatus Obscuribacterales bacterium | reverse complement strand
CCAGGCACCATTAGTAGAACCATAGCGCTTGACACTGGGTTGAGCATATAGTGTAATGCGGCTGGGGATCTGGAGCGTGAAACTCTTTTGCGAATCAAGGAAATCGAGTTAGACAACTTCAAATCGTTTGGTAAGTCGACGCTAGTTCCACTGCTAGACGGCTTTACGACGATTTCGGGGCCCAACGGATCGGGTAAGTCCAACATCATTGACAGCCTGCTTTTTGCACTCGGTTTGTCCTCGACAAGATCGATGCGAGCAGAAAGATTGCCGGATCTTCTAAATAATTTAAGTGGAAGAAAAGACGCAAAGGTTCGGGTGAAATTCGTTAGCCCGGACAACGAAGAGATCGAAGTCACGCGCCGAATCAAGGTCAAAGAAGATCTCAGCTATACAAGCTCATATCTACTAAACGGCAAAGGATCGACCCTTACAGAGATACACGATCGCCTCGGAAGACATAATGTCAGTCCGACTGGTTTCAACGTAATCATGCAGGGCGACGTCACCGGAATCGTCACGATGAGCGCCACCGAGCGTCGCAAAATCATCGATGAATTAGCGGGTGTGGCCGACTTCGACAGAAGAATCGATCAGGCTCAAACTGAGCTCACTTCGGTGGCGGAAAAAATCGACCACCAGCGAATCGTGCTCACAGAAATCATTGCGCGATTGGAAGTGCTGCGCACCGACCGAGACCAGGCGCTCAAGTATTTGGATCTGAAAACGAAAAAAGAAACAATCGAGCGCGATTTGATTTTCGTAAGAGCCCTGGAAATGGAAGAACGCGCAAAACAAGAGCTCGCTGAGATCGAGAGATTGGAAGGCAAAGAATCCGAGCTCGCGGATAAACTCCACCAGACCGAAATCAACTTGCTGTCTCTGCGTTCAGAGATGGGTAAAATCGACGAAGAAATTAAAGAAAAAGGCGGCAATGAGCAGCTCCTTCTGCGTCAGGAACTCGAAAATAAACGAGGCGAATTGACACGGGAAGAGAACAAACTCTCCAACCTTCAGGGTGCAATCGGCGAAAAGGAAAAGTCGCTGAAGAATTTTGGCGAACAAGTCAAAACAATTGAAAAACACCTGAGCAAATTAGCCAAGCAAAAGAAACAGCATATAGAGGATAAGAAGAACGTCGAGCTGGTTCTGATGGAACGCCAGGGCGCTTACAGCGCTGTCATGGCTGAAATCGAGGTCTACCGCCAGGAGAAAGACAAAGCCGGCGAGAAAGTTTCTGACCTGCACAGCGATCTACAAAAGCTTCGAGATGAGAATCATAAGCTCTCGATCAAAAAAACTGAGCTTGAAACCAGGCGCAAAGGCCTGGAAAAAGAACTCGAAGGGCTTCGCGGCCAGGCAACTGAAAAGATCACGCGTTCAGCCAATTTGAAAAACGCCATGAGTTATGTCCACAAGAAATTTGTGGATCAAGAAGCACTCGTGCTTGGAATCGATCGCTCGATTGAACAGCTCGAGGCTGAGCTCGACTCGACTCACGAAGAGATTGAATCCAAGTCTCACGGTTTGCAGGCCGTTCAAAAACGAATCATCGAACTGGAGACTCAAAAAGAAGTAGCCGGTGAAAGCGGCTACGGAAGAGCAGTCGAGGCTATTTTAGCGTCCAACATTCGCGGCGTTCACGGCACAATTGGTCAACTCGGTTCCGTAGACGAAGAATATCAAGTCGCATTAGAAACCTGCTTGGGTGGTCGGTTAACACACGTAGTCGTGGAAGACGATCAAGTTGCTCAGGAGTGCATCCAATACTTAAAGAGCACTAATGCTGGTCGGGCGACATTCGTTCCCTTAAACAAAATCGTCGCTCAACCACCAGGCTTGCTTCCCGATCGCGCCGGTGTGATCGATTTTGCCTATAACCTGGTCGATTTTGAACAGCGCTTCACCAAAGCGTTTCAATACGCCTGCGGATCGACGATTGTCGTCGATGACATCAATAATGCTCGCCGAATGATCAGTCAAGCCAGAATGGTTACTCTCGAAGGTGAACTGTTTGAAAAATCAGGCAGTATCACAGGCGGTAGAGAGAAGAAATCTCAATTTCATTTCTCCAGCAAAGGCGAAACCGATCTTGGCGTGCTCAAGCAGACAGCAAAGAATCTTGCCGACCAAGTAAAGTGGCTCAAAGACTCGGTCAAAGACCTTACACAGCAACTTTCCGACGAGCGCAAAAAACAAAACGAAGCACGCGCGGAATTGGCTAAGCGCAAGGCTGATATCGATAATCACCGTCAACAATCAGACGATCTCGATAGTTCGATCGAGTCAATCAAGCCACAATTGCGTGCAAAGGGCGATGAGATCGATGTGATCGATCAAGATGTCGTCACTATCGAAGAGTCGGTGAAGGAGCTGTCCAACCGCATCGCCAGCCTGGAACAATCACTTGATGGCATTCGAGACAAAGGTAAGCAGTCACAAATCGAAAAACTGATCACCGAATCAGAAGAATGTCTGGCTGACCTCAAGGCCGTCGACAGCGAGTTCCAAGAGTTTCAAAAACTGATCGATCGAATTGAAACAGAGGAGAAGGTTGAAACCAACAACCTCGAATCATTGGTTAAACAGGTTGAAGGGGTTCAACAAGAAATCAATGAAGTAAGCGCTCAGAAGCCAATTCACGAAGAATTGATCGCAGCGCTCAATATCAGCATCGTCGAGATGGAACGCAAGGTCAGCGAGATATCTGAAGAACTCGAATCTCTCCGCGCACACAAAGACAAAATTCATGAAGATGTAACCGCTGCAGAAATCGCGAAAACGAAACTCGACCAGGAAGTCATCCGGATCATCGAGCAGCGCAAACAGAGACAGATGGCGCACTTCGATGTGACGAGAGAACTCGCTTCGGTTAAGCAAGAGATTGCTACCATTTTGGAAACTAATCCAAACTACGAGCCACCGAACAGCAAAACTGTTGAAGAATTAAAACGTGAATGCGACCGTTTGGAAAAGCGTATGCGCGCGTTGGAACCAGTCAACATGAAGGCTCTCGAAGACTACAACACGACTGAACAGCGCCAAATGGAATTGGATGAGAACCTCGCGATTCTTGAGTCTGAGAAATTAGAAATCAATCAAAGAATCGATGGATACGGCGAGTTGAAGAAGAAAACATTTATGGAAGCGTTTGACGCAATCAATCAAAACTTCCAGGACATCTTTGCAGAACTCAGCCATGGTCACGGCAAGCTCGAATTGGAGCACCCTGAAGCACCATTCGACGGTGGTTTGGTAATCCGGGCGCAACCAAGAGACAAGAAGATGCAACGCATCGAAGCTCTTTCCGGTGGTGAAAAATCGCTTACAGCGCTGTCATTCGTTTTCGCGTTCCAGCGCTATGCACCAGCTCCGTTCTACGCATTCGACGAAGTCGACATGATGCTAGACGGTGCCAACGCTGAACGACTGGCTCAGATGGTGAAAAGACAGTCATCAACCGCCCAGTTCGTAGTAGTCAGTCTTCGTAGACCGATGATTGAAAACTCCGACCATGCTATCGGCGTATCTCTGAGATCAGACGGCTATTCGCGTGTAGTCGGCATTCAAGAAATCAAAATCCCTGACTTACCTGAAGTTCAGGCAGTAGGAGCGTAGTCCAATGGACAACATATCCGATCCGTCTTCGATCGCGAATACAAAGGGTATGGGAGCGCCAGCACCAGCCGCGGTGACTCAGCCACAACCGCTCAACGGCTACGTGAAACCAGCCAGTCACATTGCACACGATCTTATTGATGCCGAGATCGACGCGGTGGAAGAAGCGGTCCGAGCCGCAGTCGAAGCAGCACTGGAATCAGAGGAAGCGGCGGAAGCTCAAACAGGCGCGGCGACTTCGGTTACAATCGCCAGCGAAGTTTCGGCCCACACCGCAATTGAAACCTCAGCTCATAACGTAGTTGAAACCGCTGCTCACAGCACGGTTGGAACCACAGCTCATACCACGGTTGAAACCGCAGCTCCCAGCGCAGGTGAAACCTCAACTACCAGCACAATTGAAACCGCAGCTCAAACGGCATTTGAAGTTCCTGCGCAGAAAGTCATTGAGTCTTTTGCTCAGATTGTAGCCGAATCTTCTGCCCCGAACGTAGTTGAAACTCCGGTGGAAGTCCCCCTTCGGGTCACGGGCGAAGCCGCTCTGGAAGCCGTTGTTAAGGAACTGGCCAAAGAAGCGAATGATGGGGATGCATCGTTTCTTACTCATGCTGAAGTGTTTTTTAAAACTGACGACGAGAACTCATTGCTCGCGCCAGTACTGAGCGAGATGGACCAGATCACAATGGCGGTCGACGCGCAGCAACTACTGGACGCAGCCAACGGTCACGAAGTCGCGGCATCGGATGGTATTGAAATTCTGGTGCGACTGGCCCAAAAGGGAGAAATCGATCCAAAGAACGTCGACATCATCGATGTAACCGACAAATTCCTTAAATTGATTGCCGCAGCTCCGAAAGAGAACTTGAGGCAAAGCGGGAAGATCTTATTCCACGCTTGCGTTCTTCTCCGGATGAAAGCGGAAGCGCTTTTGAATTTCACGGCGGAAGAACCAGTCGACGATGATTTCATAGACTTCGAAGATGACGAAGGAGGTCTCTACGACTCCAGTCAACCTCGCCAGATTACATTCAAGGATTTGGAAAGGGCAATTGTACGCCGCTCCCAGAAACGCCAGGTGCGCAAACGCCAGGTAACACTGGAAGAACTGATCGCCGCACTGCGCGAAGCGGAAAAAATTGAAAAGACCAGGGCCGAACGGAAGCCACCTCGGGCGGTGATTGAGCTTGCCGGTCAACACGACGTCGACAGCGTCGACGATTTGTTGGACCTGGCTCACGATGAGGATGTTGAAACAACAATCGTTCAGGTTGAACTTTTGCTCGCCCGGATATTAAAATTAGGCGACAGGATCGACCTTATGCGTATGGTCACCTTAATGGATGAACACAAAGACTGGGTAGATGCCTTCCTCGCGTCGCTATTTCTATCGAATGCCGGTAAGATAGATCTATACCAGGATGAATTTTATGGCCCGCTCTTTATCGGCCTTGGAAAAGCACCGGTATCGGATACGGTGGTAACGTAATGGCAAATGAACTATTAAAAGCACAGATTGAAGCAGCGCTTTTCCTCTCGGATAAGCCTCTGAAAGCCGCAGCTGTGGCACGCATAGTCAATGCTGAAACTGACATCGTCAGACGTTTGATTATCGAATTGATTCACGACTACGAGGCCAGAAATGGTGGACTTGAAGTAAGTGATGACGATGGATATATCATACAGGTCAAAGATGAATATACAAATCTAGTTGATGAATTCGTTCCGATCGACATGCCCACGGCGTTGATTAGGACATTGTCAGCCATCGCAATCAAACAGCCGGTCATGCAATCGGAAGTTATTAAAATTCGCGGTGCCGGTGCGTACGATCATATTAAAGAGCTAATCGAACGCGAACTGATCAATAAACGCGAAGAAGGTCGTTCTCCTATTCTGACGACAACGAAAAAATTCCAAGAGTATTTCAGATTATCCAAAGACGGAAAAAACTTCAGACAAGAATTTTCCAGTGATGCTAAACCGGCGAAGGATCTGCCAACGGATATCGAGATCGGTGGCGGCGATGAGTTGGGCGGTGGTCTTGGTGTAGAGTCAAATCTAACCAGCAGCTCGGCGACGGTGAACTCTACCGGCATTAATTCGGTGAACAGCGAATCAGTAGCCACAACAGGAAACTCATCCGTTAATGGATCAGTACTAAAGCCAGAAACGCATGAATTTGATGCGTCGCCGGACCCAGATACTGCTCCAATTGGAAAACCGGGCAAAAACGGACCAGTGACGACAATCAAAATTGTCACCAGCGATGAAGACAAAGCATCCGAAACCTTTGTTGATTCCTCGAGCAGCGCCAGTGAGTCGACCTCTCTGCAGTAGGGGTTTTTGACTTGACGAGCGCCTCCTCAAATCATCGCGTAGCGGCTGTAATCGCGGCTGGTGGCGTCGGCAGTCGTTTTGCCTCCGGCACAAAGGCGAAGCATAAACAATGTTTTGAACTGAAGGGTAAGCCGCTCTATATGTGGTGCGTCCTTTCATTTTTATCCAATATAAGGATTGCGGAAGTCGTCATCGTTGCCCATCGAGAAATTCAAAACGAGATCGACGCAGAGCTAAATGCCCATTTGCCGGGAGAAAAACGCCGGCGAGTTATAGTGATTCCTGGTGGCGAAACCCGCCAGGAGTCAGTATTTTGTGGACTTAAACGGTTATCCGAGAAGACCTCGCCACCTGACTATGTGCTTGTCCACGATGCAGCCAGACCGTTTATCAAACAAAAACTAATTGATGACACCATTGACGCAGTCATCAAATATGGTGCCTGTACGGTCGCTGTACCCGTATCCGACACGATCAAGAGGGTAAATCAAGGCACGATTACCGAAACAATCGACAGGACCAATCTATACGCTGTACACACCCCTCAGGCTGGGCGTTTCGACTGGTTGATGAAGGCTCATCAGGATGCCGCGGCAAAAAACGTTGCCGCCACAGATGATGCCTACATACTCGAACGTTGTAACCACGAAGTCAAGATCGTCGAAGGCGACAAATACAATATCAAAGTCACGGTACCTGACGATTTGCAAATTTGCACAGCTCTTTCAGATATGTTCGTTAGTCAGATAATGGATGTCTAAAAGGCTTGCGCAGGTTAATTGTCTGCGAAATTCGTAAAGAATAAAGTCTCTGAAGGCACCATTTACGGTGTGCGGACACCGCTTGGAATATGTTGGACATCTGTTGCAGTACTTGCACAATGCTACGAATTGTCTAGAATTGGATTATTGCCGTGCACCATCAGGAATGGCACCTTCAAAAAAATATATTGTGAGTCGAGCGGTCGCGTATACGATAGTCGCTATACGCTTGTGGATTGGCAGGGGCAAACATGAGTGACGAATACAAAAACATATCCGATAAGCCAGGGCTCGCTACTAGAGCCAAATCGGTGCAACCAGTCGTTGACCTTTTCCCTGCATTGGCAGATAAGAGAATGACGCAAATGTCGATGCGCAATCAACAGCCATCGAGACACGGAACGCAAATTTCGGTTTTCACGCCAGTTTCTTTCGAAGAAGCCGTTGATATTGTTGAGTGCCTGCGCGGTCGCGCTGCCACCACAATTTCGCTGGAAAACATGAAAAAGCTTGATGCGAGCAGACTCGTTGATTTCGTAGCTGGAGCTTCTGCAGCTCTAGACGGCGATTTCCACAAGCTCAGCGAACAAGTTTATTTGTTCTGCCCAAGCAATGTGAAGATCACAGCCGACAAGGGTCCGGAATACCACCCCGCAAGCGAAGCTCGTGTTGGTGATACCACCGGCGATTTCGGTGCTCTGGCGGGCTGCTCAGTCTAGACTCTGAAGGCTGCCCGGCTCGCGTTCGCTGCAGGTGC
>CAZRMH010000404.1:285-7480 GCA_964600935.1 uncultured Candidatus Obscuribacterales bacterium | reverse complement strand
TCTTCGTTATCATTTATGGTGCTGGTTTCGTCAAGCCTGACAATTGGGTACCCTTCGCCCCCAGCGGACTTGCCGGTATCATGGGTGGTGCCGCAATAGTGTTTTTCAGTTTCATAGGTTTCGATGCAGTCAGCTCTACAGCTGAAGAAACCAAGAATCCGCAGAAGGACATGCCAATTGGAATGATCGGCAGTTTGATAATTTGCACGGCTTTGTATGCAGGCGTCTCGCTGGTGCTCACTGGTATCATGCCTTACACGAAATACGTCAACGATGCCGCTCCGGTCGCCACCGCGCTGGCGTCCACCGGTCAAGCATGGGCGCACGCGCTTGTCAGTATCGGCGCGCTGGCTGGGATGACCTCGGTGCTCCTTGTCTTTCAGCTTGGTCAACCGCGAATTTTTATGGCCATGGCGCGCGATGGATTGTTGCCAAAGATCTTTGCGATTTTACACCCCAAGTATAAAACTCCATTAGTGCCGACAATCATGACCGGCGTTCTTGTTGGCCTAGCCTCGCTTTTCATCGACATCGGTCAAGCCGCAGAGCTTACGAATATTGGAACGCTAGCTGCGTTTATCATCGTATGTGGTGGCGTCATTGTTTTGCGAAAAACTAATAAAGATCGTGACCGTCCGTTCAAATGCCCGTTTGTTCCAGTCGTTCCAATCCTTGGAATTGTGTCGTGCTTCATTCTCATGTGCAGCCTGCCAATCGTGACCTGGATTCGATTTATTGTTTGGATGGCAGCCGGTGCGGCGATCTACTTTATGTACGGATATCGAAAGTCACGATTGAATGCCCTGGATCCGACCGCGTAATTTAGAATTGCGTGCCTGATTTGTTAAGTGGGATTCATGTTGTGAGGGCGGTACTGACATTTGATTAGCGGGGCTGGTAGCTAAAACCCTCAGCCTATCTGGTTTTGCTTTTCTTGCTAGAAACTTTGGCAGGTCGCTTCGCTGATTCCATCGAGGAAATCCGATCTTTTACCTGCTTGAGAACGCGGTCGATCTCGGTAACCTTTATATGCGATTGACCGGAATCGCGTATCGCGCGCTCAGACTCCTGCTGCGCTGTTTCCAGCTCGCGACGACTGACAACGCCCTCTTTATAGAGTTCAACGAACCGCTGGGCACGGTCCTTTTTCTCGTTATTGCTTCGTGCCTCGTCCTGTTCGTCCAATTTTGCAGCTTCGAGTTTCGTCTGCAGCGTCTTTTGTTGAAACTTCAGATCTTCAAGAGACATAAAATTGACTGACAGACCAAGGTCAAAACTACCGGCTATCGGCGATGTCGCGTTCAGATACGTAGGCATTGTCGGCGGTGGTGGTGGAACAAGCATAACCCGCTTCGGGCTCGCCTTTCGACCAGTCTTTCCTGATGCAGTTTTTGACTCAGCCGGTTTAGGTTCACTCTGTTTCGAATTTTCTTTTGCTGATTTCGGCACTGAATCTTTTGACGTCGACGTAGAGCTGGCGGCCGTTTTGTTTGGTGATGTTCTGTTGTTTGTCGCGACTGGTGACACTGCGCTCGCTTTAGAAACAGTTTTAGAATTAGCTAAACCTGCTGGGCTTGCGGCGGTTGCAGGTTTTACAGAACTGGCAGTCTTACGCTTGATATTCGGTGCATTCTCCGCACCAATGTGTTCTAGTGTCAATTGCGCAGCTTGTGCGTCGAGCTCGACCGGCTGAGCCTTGGCTGCAATGGCATTCTGACAAGTTGCAACATATGCGAAAGCGATCGCATATGAGCTCGCTTGTTTCCAATTTCTCATGCTACCGAACATTTACTGGGCCTCGACGTTTACTTTCGGGTATCCTCTATCGAATGGGCAAAGGCAGTACGATTAGCATACTTTTTCTCGGTGACATCATCGGTCGACCGGGGCGCCTGCTTGTAGCTAAGTATGTCACAGAACAATTGGCTTCGACTCATCCTCCTGACTTAGTGATAGCAAACGTTGAGAATGCTGCACACGGTTATGGTGTCACTGATAAGGTCATGCGCGAGCTGCAGAGCATAGGCATTGGCATCTTTTCCGGTGGCAATCATACGTTTGATAAAAAAGAAATTTTCGAGATCATGGATCGTTACCCAACTCTGTTAAGACCGGCTAATTATCCACCTGGTACACCGGGTCGTGGCACCTGTGTCGTGGATATCGACGGTTTCAAATTTGGTTTTCTGAACCTTTTGGGCAGGGTTTTTATGGAACCTTTGCAGTCGCCATTTCACACTGCTGATGAGCTTCTACCCGGTCTCCTGGCTGAGTGTGATGCGGTTATGGTTGACCTTCATGCCGAGGCGACAGCGGAGAAAGTGGCGATGGGCATGTACCTGGATGGTCGAGTGGCAGCAGTGGTTGGAACGCATACCCATGTTCAAACTGCCGACGAACGGATTCTCGCGAATGGGACGGCGTACATAACTGATGTTGGATGTTGTGGACCGACCAATAGTGTGATTGGAATGGAAGCCAAAGGCGTGTTTAGGCGCATGGTTCAGCAGCTTCCCACGCGTTTAAATATCGCCAGCGGACCGGCGCATTTAAACGGCGTGCGTATCGAGATAGATCGTGTTTCTAAAAAAGCGACGAGCATAACGCGCATCTCTGTTCACGATGATCCGAATTCTGTACATGATGACGCACAACTGATCGCAGAAGAAGTTGAAATAGACTAGATGAAAGTAGACCTGCACTTGCATTCAAATCACTCGGATGGAAACTGGTCGCCATCGGATATGGTGGCACATGCGATCAAAATTGGCATGTCAGTTATCGCGCTTACAGATCATGATACTGTTAGTGGTATCGACGAAGCACTGTCTGCTGCATCCGATCGACTCGAAGTAATTCCCGCTGTCGAGATTAACACCGTTTGGTGTGATGATGCCGGAGTCTGGCAAGACGTGCACATACTCGGCTATTTTATCGATCGAAAAAATCAAGATTTGCAAGATGTTTTTGAGACACAAAACAAAGCAAGAGTTCGCCAGGTTGAGAAATTGGTCCAGATACTAGCCGATGATGGCTTAGATATTTCGATCGAGCAAATACGCAGAATCGCTGATGGCAGCCCGCTCGGAAAAGTTCATGTTACTCAAGCAATCGTCGCTTGTGGTGGTGCGAAAAACGTGAATGAGGCTTACAGAAAGTACTACGACCGAAAATCAAAATATTTTGTTCGTCGTGAAAGTGTTTCACCATTTGAAGCTATCGACGCTATTCATGCCGCTGGCGGCATTACTTCAATCGCTCATCCCAGTTACTCCGCTGATCTTACCGATTTGATTGTTGAGCTAGCCAGACACGGTCTTGACGGCATTGAGGTTTACCACAGCTCTAATCGACCGGAACACGAGGAGAAGCATCTGACTCTGGCAGGCAGGCTTAACCTGATCGTGACGGGCGGATCTGATTGCCATGGTCCCTGGGGCGAACACAGTTCGCTCATGGGTACCGTCCCGGTTCCAGAAGCAGCGGTCGCGGAACTGAAACGAGCATTGGTTGTTTAGAACACAATTCGGCGTTTAAATTGGTTTCAACGAATGCCGTTCAAATCTACTTTATTTTTGTTTCGATTTCTTTGATAACGTCGCCTTCGGCTACTTCTCCGGATTTACTCCAGACCGAGGCGCCTGAGTTATCGAGAAAAACTTGGCAGGGAATGTATCCTTTGTAGTGTTTCTTGATCAAGTCTGTCGCTTCTGCATTGGCGGCGTGATCCACGTCTATGATGATGAACTTGATGCTTTTGTTTTTGAATTTGTTGTAGACGCCAACCAATCGTTTCGCCTGTCGATTGGTGTTCAAGTCGCCGGCTGCACCAAAAAAAATGAAATTCGGCTTGCCACTAGCTATGGTGGCGTCATCCATTTTCTCGGCGATGATTGGAAAGCCGCTGTCTTTGTCGTCTGTGAATGAGACGCCTTTTCTCAATGTCAAATTCTCCGCGGCGCTGGCCGCCAGCGGTGCGATAATCGCTGCGATTAGCAGTGTGACTACCAGAAGTCGATACCAGTTAATGCGTTTCATGACCTGTCGTTCCGATACTGAGATGTACTGCCAATGGAAAGTTTGGTTTTAAAAGCAGATGGGTTTTCAATCAAACAATGATCTCGAAGACAGAATTGTGGCGAATTAGTTCCCGCAGAAAGGCATCTTCGCTGTCGCCGATCGACGACATTCAGTCGCATTGGTCGTCGATACGTCGGCGCGCATCCGAAGGACTGAAGTCGCTGGCTTTGAGATTATGAATCCAGCGAGCCCACTTTTGCTGCTCATAGCTTTGACCGTATTCTCTCAGGCTGTTGAGAAGTCGTTCGCCTGATTTCGAGTTGCCGCGGAAGACGAAGGTCGAATCTACCAGGTCGGAAGTGTTCTCCGGCTGCGGTGTGAACAGTTCACAAAATACCGGATCTCCGTCGTTCGGCTCCTGGCGACAGATAATGATCTCGCATTGAATGACCTGATCGACATTGCATTGAGGAGGCATGCTCAACTTTTCCCAGAGCCATCGCGCCAGTACTTCCATTGACGAAAGGTCCGGATCCGACTCGTGCAAATATTTCGAAAACGCCTCCAGAATCACGGATCAATCCTTCTCAAATCGCGCAGACCTCTTTTTTTGCGAAGACTCTAATTGCGAATATATCACGGTAGTCAAGCCATCGAACGCTTCATCATAGTTAATTCCAAGACTTGACCGCTGTTTACTGATTGTTGAATCCAGGTTGCGAATCTTGCCTCTGGCGCCTTTCTGAGGAGCAATTTTGCGGATAATTTTGCTAATTGTTTCCTTACGTGACGAGAATCAAATCGCCGAATAATGCATTAAATGACTATATCTAACTCTTAACCATATTAAACTTTCTCAAGATCCGATTAAGATGAGAATCCGCGGACCGGTAGGGTTATAATTAAGTCACTTGAGTACCAGACTGGCTCAACTCAAGAAAGCTGTAGTCAATTTTAAAATTCTCCCATGTGCCCTCCGCGAGCTTGCTCCGGGTGGCCAGATCCCAGGATCAGCCAGGGTGATTACAGGTTAAACGGCTCCAGCCATGATTTTTTTCTGGTGACGCGCCAGCGAATCTCTTCAGAAGCGTTTTGCTTTCGTGTCACGAACTTTAGCGAAGAGGCAAGGCCCCGACGCTCCGACAACTAGTTTCCACCTGCGCCTCAACGCCGTGCTTGACCGGCTTGAAAACAGCGACAAAAGTGAACTCAACAGAATTTTCCACCACCTTAACTGAAGATCTTCTCCATCGGGTCAATAAACCCGGTCAGTATCTTGGCAATGAATGGGGCGCTCAGCGCAAATCTTTTGATCAAGCCTCGGTGCGACTGGTTCTTGCTTTCCCTGATATATACGAGCTTGGCATGTCCAACTTCGGATTGAAGATTTTGTACAAGGTCATCAACTCTCAAGAAGGTTTGATGGTCGACCGCAGCTATGCTCCAGCCTCTGACATGGAAGCGCTTCTGCGCGAACGCAGCATTCCATTGTGGGCGTGGGAAACCAGAAGACCAATCAAAGACTTTGAGTTGGTCGGCTTCTCGCTTCAATATGAATTGACTTACACCAACGTTTTAAACATGCTTGAGATTGCTCAAGTGCCGGTCGAGTCGAAAGATCGAACCGAAATTTTCCCTCTCATATTCGGCGGCGGCCCTTCGGCTGTCAATCCCGAACCGATGGCCCGATTTATGGACCTCTATATGATTGGCGACGGAGAGGAAATGGTTCCTCATGGAATGCGAGTGATCGAGCAATTTAAAAGAGCAATTGCTGGTGAATCGCTTGATGCGGAAACTGCTCTCAAAGCCAGAAAACGATTGTTGTGGGCACTGGCGGCGAACGTCCCCGGCGTTTACGTACCTGCACTTTATGAATTGAAGCCAGGCGAAAATTGTGTTTCAAAAATAGATGCGAAACAGTTGAGTGAATACCTCGGTGATACTGCTGGTAGTGCAGTGCTGGAACGCATTGAATCAGCATTGGACGTGAAACTCGATGTCGAACAAGGCATCACTGGAATCCCATCGCGTGTTTATCGTCAAGTTTCACCGCTCACCAACGACAATCAACCGACCAATTCTTTAGTGCCTTATCTAAATTTGATTCACGACCGCGAGACTCTCGAAGTGCGAAGAGGATGTGATCGCGGCTGTCGATTCTGCCAGCCGGGCTATACCTTTCTGCCGGTCAGGGAACGTTCTGCATCCGATGTGGTCGAGCTTTCCAAAAAAGCGCTCGCCAACAGCGGACACGATGAATACTCATTGCTCTCGCTCTGCGTTTCCGATTACACCAGTCTCTATGATGCTGCAAGAACGCTCAACCGCGAGCACAGCGCAGCTCGTTCATCGCTCTCTTTCCCGAGCCAACGCGCCGATCGAATGAATATGGATATCGCCGAAGAGCTGGCAACAGTTCGCCGAAGTGGTATCACTCTTGCACCGGAAGCCGGCACAGAGAGAATGCGCGCGGTAATCAACAAAGGTTTGAAGCACGAACAAATTCTTTCTGCAATTGAGTCTGCTTACAAGTCCGGTTGGACGTCGGTGAAGTTGTATTTCATGTGCTGCATGCCGACCGAACGCGACGAAGACCTGGTCGGCATAATCAATATCTTGAAAGAAGCGACGATGATGTGTCGCAAGATTCGCAAGACTGATACCGAAAAGTATAAAAAAGGCATGGAGTTCACTTGTACGATTTCGAACTTTGTTCCGAAACCTTTCACACCATTTCAATGGTTTGGGCTTGTTAATCGCGAGGAGACGAAACGCAAGCATGAGGTCCTTCATGCGGCTCTCAGAGACTCGGGTCTAGGCAATGTTCAGTTGAACAAGACCGAAGTCGAAATTACTCTGCTTGAGTCTGTTATCTCTCGCGGTGGTCGTGAGATGGCTGAAATGATTTACCGCGCCTGGAAGAAGGGCTGCACGTTCGACGCCTGGGATGACCGTTTCCAGCCGAATATATGGCACGAAGTTGCAAGCGAATTAGGCACCACCCTCGAAGACATTGCTTGCCCGGATCGGGAAGTTGGTTCCGCGCAACCATGGGATATCGTCCACATCGGTTTGCACACATGGTGGTTGGTCAAGGAATGGGAGAAGGCGATTGCCACCCAGGAAACTCCAAACTGCACAGAAAATACCTGCCATGCCTGCGGAGTTTGCA
>CAZRMH010000404.1:0-275 GCA_964600935.1 uncultured Candidatus Obscuribacterales bacterium | reverse complement strand
ACCGAACTTGATACCGAGCACCATCTGGCAGAGCCAAGTCCAGAGGTGATGAAAAAGAATCGTTTCGTCAAGGAATTGCCATACGTTCAAGAATTGAATGCAAATCCAGATGAGGATTCGCACCCTTCGTTGTTTGTTCAACAGAAACCGGAAGCGCCATCGAATGAAACTTTGACGCGCTTGCGTTTTCTCTTCACCAAACGCGGTGACCTGCGTTTCGTAGGACACCTCGACATGCAATCGTTGCTCGTCAGAGCGGCAAGACGTGCCGGGCT
>CAZRMH010000403.1:2632-7506 GCA_964600935.1 uncultured Candidatus Obscuribacterales bacterium | reverse complement strand
CCTCTGTCAAGATGCTAAAATTGGCGCCAGTGACTACGTAAACGATGGTTTATGACTGAAGAAATTCCCAAAGACAGAGCATCTCTAAAGGCTGGACAAAGCGTCATCTGTCGAGTCGAAGCACCTGAGCCAGGCGGCTATACAGCGACGATCTTGTCTTACGACCTGGAAGCCTTTCTTCCCAGTCGCGAAGAGCTTGAAATCGGTCAGACGGTGCCGGCAACATTTGTCTGTATGACCGGAGATCGGGCGCTGATGACCTTTGCCTATATGATCGGCACGACCGAACGCGTGCAATTCGGACTGCCAAGCGAACAAGAGACGGCGTTTGCAGTTTGGGCGGACTCTTATCCGAGAAACTTTCGGCTGCGCCGCGCCGTGGACATAATCATGCCAAGCATTACAGGCAAGCTCAATCACGCGGTCAAATGCGGAGATTATGATATAAACCGGCTCCTGGCCGACCTCGAAGCCAGCGAGCTGACGGGTTGCATCAAAGCCGAATCAGCCGAAGTCCTCTCCCGGTCAGCCGCTCTGCTCTATAAAGGGCGCGTTGTGGGCTGCATCTACGGACGTAAACCGCAGCCCCAGACCCAGGTTTTAGAAGCGTCACTGAAAGCGATGCTGGCTGATTTAGCCTTGCCGACCACAGAGATGCAGGTTTACGAACTACCCGATGAAGTCGTCATATCGATGTCCGCGCTGTTCCTCGGCGTTCCGATCGGCGCCGGTCAAACCGCCGACGCCGGTGATTCCAAGCAATACATTCACGAATTGATGCCATCACTGGAATCAAAGCATGAAACAGCCTGCGTGATGGTTTCGACCAACGACCGGCCATCGAGATGCCTTGGTTTTGTCCATCAAGGTGAAACGTTTGGTTCTTACTCAATCGTCGATCAAAAATTCGACACCAGTTTCGACCCGCTGGTCAATTTGTGCACTGAATCAACCGACGCGCAGATAAACGCTTATCTACTGCCGAAAGAGATGACGTCGAAGTCCGTTGTTTACGGCTATTCGCTCACAGCTTTTTCAAACCGCAACTGAGCCTGAGCACAAGGAGTCACTAATTGAGTCGAGCATTGAAAGAGCAAGAAACAACGCTGGGTGCATGGGGCGATGATCTCGAACTGGTTCTGCGTCCATCCGGCGTGGCAGTTTTGACGATGAATGCCAAAGGCGGCGTCAACTCGCTCTCCTCTGACGTAATTGCTCGATTCGGACAGGCTCTGGATTTCGTTTTAAACGAAGCTGCAGTTAAGGCATTAATTCTCACGTCAAGCAAGAAAAACATGTTCGTTGCTGGCGCTGATATTCGCGAGATATTAAAAATCCAAGATCAGGCTCAAGCTCATGAGCTCACCAATAAAGGTCATGACGTTCTGCGCAAACTAGAGCAGCTGCCGATGCCGGTAGTGGCAGCGATTGATGGAATCTGTTTTGGTGGTGGATTGGAACTGGTTATTTGCTGTGACAAACGTATCGCATCGAATAATCCCAATACGTTATTCGCCCTGCCGGAGGTTAACCTCGGACTGATCCCGGGGCTTGGTGGCACTCAGCGTTTGCCGCGTTTGATCGGTCTGAAGGCAGCACTTGAGCTAATCATGTCCGGCGAAAATATCGATGTGCGACAGGCAAAGGAAATTGGTTTGGTTGACCAAATTGTCGACAGCGACATTTTGATTGAAACCGCAGCAAATCGAGCTCTCGAACTGATCACTCAAAACTACGATCGGGCTCAAACAAAAATTGATAGAGAACTGAAATCGGAAGAGTCCGATGGTGGTGCTCAAAAACGATTAAATTTGCTGAAAATAACCGATCGGGCAGTACGAGTTCGAACTCGCGGTCTCTATCCTGCTCCGAGAAAAGCGATCGAGTCGATTCAGAAAGGGCTTGAAGAAGGTTTAGAAATCGGTCTAAAGAACGAAGCCGCAATCTTCGCAGAGATGGCTGTCTCCAGCATGGCGAAGAACATGATCAACTTTTACATCAGCAAAGAGATGGCGACACAAACGGCCAGACGTGCCCGTGAAGAGTTTGGCAATGTCACCACAATTGGTATCATCGGCACCGGAGAGATGGGCTCTGAAATTGCTGAACTGGCGATTCGAAAAAATATGAACGTAGTCCTGAAAGGCAGTTCTGAAGAAAAAGCAATTGCTGCAGCAGATCGATTGACGAAGAAAACCGAAGGGCTGTTTGACGCACAACGTGGCGAGAAACAGCCTGTCATCGAGGCGGCTGAAATCAATGACGATCTGAGACCGGCTCAACTGGTTATCGAAGCTGTGTACGAAGATGCAGATTTGAAAAACAAAGTGGTTTTTGAAATTTCACGTGCGGTCTCTGCAAACTGCGTAATCGCGAGCAACACATCGTCATTTGCAATTTCGAACTTATCACAATTCAGCGATAAGCCTGAGCGCATAGTCGGACTTCATTTCTTCAATCCAGTCGATCGAATGCCGCTGGTCGAGGTGGTGACTCACGCCCGCACCGATCAAGAAGTGCTTAAAAAGGCGCTGGCTGTCGTAGATCAAATGGGAAAAGTGCCATTAAATGTAAAAGACAGTCCTGGATTTCTGGTTAACAGACTGCTCACCGTTTTCTTAGAAGAAGCTGCTCGCATGGGCGGCGAAGGCATTCCACTCAACTTCATTGAAGAAACCGCTTTACAATTCGGCATGCCGCTCAGTCCGTTTTGGCTGGTAGATGAGCTTGGACTGCGGCTCTGTGACAAGGTCACCCGTTTACTGTTTGATAAACTCGGAGCGAGATTCGAACCACCGCCGATGCTCAATGGACTTCTACTCCACGAGTTCGACGGGCGAAAAACTGGCGCCGGAATCTATCTGTGGGATCAATCGGGCAAGCGCTTGGGACTTCACAAAGAGCTCCTGGATAAAATTCCAAACATGACGATCACTGAAGGAAAAGTTGACGAACAATTAGCGATTCACATCCGCGATCGTCTATTCTTACCTATGATCGACGAAGCAGCACGCTGCCTCGAAGAGAAGGTCGTCAGAAAAGCAAGAGACATAGATCTCGCTATGATTCTGGGAATCGCATTCCCACGCTTCCGCGGCGGACTGCTGAGATACGCGGATGACTTAGGTCTGGACTACGTGGTTGAGAAACTACAAGAGATTTACGAGCGGTACGAACCAGCTCGCGAAATCAGCGGGCTGTTATTGAGCCTGCAAAAAGAAGGGCGTCGATTCTACGGTTTGGGGCAAGGCTGAGGCGCTATGGCATTTGTTGATGACTTACAACGGGCGGAACTGCTTTCTAAAGCGCTAGACGCATTAGGCAATTCGGACGGCAATCGTTCACACGAACTCTATCGCGACATCGTTCAAACCCTGACGCGGTTGTGCAATAAAAATCAAAAAGAGATCGCCAATGAATTGTCGCAGCTGGCGAAAGGCATTGAGGAGCAGGGTAAGTCGGGCGAGTCTTTCGAATTCAAGCAACGCACTTGTGCAGTGATGCTCGAACTCAGTATGGAAGATCGTCGACGCGCCAAAGTCGATGGTTTGAACAAGGAGCCGAACGCCAGTGCGGTCAATGCATCGAATTCAGCGAGTTCGGCGGCCGGTGCGGCACCAGCGGCAACAATCCCGTCACCGAGTATCAGTTCGCCTTCGACACACACCACCAGTAATACCATTCCACCGACGCCAGCGCCAATGCAAAACACTGCTGGTGAAACAAAACCTTCTCAAAGTTTTGACCCGGCAAGCACTGAATTTTTCACGTCACGTGCGACCACGCCACCATCGCCGACGCGCATGATTGGCGTCAGTACACAGGAGATGGAACCAATCACGATTGATGGTTCCCATGCGACCGATTCGTCGGCCGATTCCATGCGAGTGCAAAGCTCTGCCACCAGCATTGATACCGCGCTACCGTTCTTGAGTATCGAATATTTATACTTGGGTTCCAAAGATTACGATAAGGATCTGACCTATTACACCGATGTTCTCGGCGCTCAAGAGGTCTGGAAATTCGACCGCTTCGGTTCGCGAATTACCGCATTCAGCCTGTCCGCAGGACCGTTGCTGCTTCTTGCCGATCACCGCGAAGGGCCCAGCTGCCAGCCAGTCTTCCGGGTATCAGATCTGGCCAGTTGCGCTCGTGAATTATCTTCTCGAGGCTGGAAACCGGCAGCGGGACCGTTTGGAACACCTAACGGCGAAGCCTACAGCTTCGAAGACCCAAGCGGCAACAGATTCGCCATTTTGCAGATCGATGAGACCAGCACAGACCGCGCCTATTTTGACCCGACCGAAGGCGAATAGTCACTGGTTTATCAGATTCCTGCGCCGGCAATTGCGAGCGCGGTCTATACAGACTGCTTGGCGTGCATTAACGATTCAATCTCTGCCTTGTTTGGCAGTGAGGCGGCCGCTCCCATTTTTGTGGTAGCAAGCGCTCCGGCAGCACAGGCATAACGTAAGGCTTGCGAGAGTTCATCGCCAACGGAAAGTCGGGCGGCGAGCGCGCCGACAAAAGCATCACCGGCGGCGGTGGTATCTTGAACCTTCACCAAAAACGCAGGGGCATGGAGCTCTTTCTTATTTTGATCGAGCCCAGCCACACCGTTTCCACCCAGAGTGATAAGAACTGTGCCGATACCTTTGGCTTGCAATTTCTCCGCAGCGAGGAGCGCTGTCTCGCGACTGTTCACCGTTATGCCAGTCAGTAAGCTCGCTTCCGTTTCGTTCGGCACAAACAGGTCTACATTTTTAAGAAGTTGATCAGGTAAATTACCGTCTTGCGGCGCAGGTGCTGGGTTGAGCAAAACCAACTTGCCTTCTCGTTTTCCGACCTTGGCAGCATGTGTAACCGTCGCCAGC
>CAZRMH010000403.1:0-2622 GCA_964600935.1 uncultured Candidatus Obscuribacterales bacterium | reverse complement strand
G
This sequence comes from uncultured Candidatus Obscuribacterales bacterium, assembly GCA_964600935.1. Classification (GTDB taxonomy): domain Bacteria; phylum Cyanobacteriota; class Vampirovibrionia; order Obscuribacterales; family Obscuribacteraceae; genus JADYXR01. Next base: position 2,621 of record CAZRMH010000403.1, on the reverse strand, counting down.
CGGAACTTCTAGTTGAAGCACAATTATTTTCGACTGACGCAAAACTTCAATTCCATTATCGACGTCTTGGGCGCTCAGTTTTTCATTCGATCTTGTCGCGATGACGATGCTGTTGTCGCCTTGTGGATCAACATAGATGTTTGCCAGACCCGTTCCCACGTCTGGATCTCTATAGACCAGCGACGCGTCGGCACCAGCGTCTTCCAGCGTTTTGATAATTAAATCAGCATACTGATCGTTTCCAACTCGACCAATCATAGCCACTTTCGCACCGGCTTTTGCGGCGGCTAAAGCCTGGTTGTTTCCTTTGCCGCCAACAAATGTTTGAAACGAATTCGCTTTGATCGTTTCGCCGCGAGCAGGATTGTACGGAACGCCAAAAACCATATCGAGACTCAGGCTGCCGATTACAATCACTCCGTCAGACATAATTAACCCTCTAGCTTCACTCAAATTGAAATATGCGAACTTATCATAATCAATATTTATTCCGAAGTAGGTTAATATGCTCGCATACTTTTCAGGTGGTTCAAATCATGTCCAGGATAGTGATGTTGCGTTCCCTTGGAGGCGCTGAAGAGCTTAAGCTAGAAGACACAGCACCGGGAGAGCCTGGCGTCGGCGAGGTTCGAATCGTGGTCAAAGCGCTTGGTTTAAACCGCGCGGAGGCACTCTTTCGCGAGGGCCGTTATTTAGAATCGCCGAAGCTGCCCTGTCGAATCGGTTACGAAGCATCGGGAATCGTGGATAGAGTTGGTCCGGAGGTTGAGAATTTCAAGGTCGGCGATTTCGTCAGTACGATTCCCTCATTCACACAAAGTCAGTACGGTGTATACGGAGAATGGGCGATAGTGCCGGCGCGCTCATTGGCTCGGATGCCTCAGAATATATCATTTGCAGAAGCGGCGGCGGCGTGGATGCAATATCTCACCGCATATGGTGCCCTCGTTGAATTGGGAGGTTTGAAACGCGATCAATTCGTCGTCATTACAGCAGGCAGCAGCAGTGTTGGTTTGGCAGCAATTCAGCTTGCTAAGGACATTGGCGCAATTTCAATTGCAACGACGAGATCGAATATCAAAAAAAACGCATTATTGGAAGCTGGTGCCGATCACGTAATAGCCACAGAACAAGAGGATCTCGCGGCACGAATCCTGGAAATTACAAACAATGTCGGCGCAGACATCGTTTTCGATTCAGTTGCTGGACCAAAACTCGTCGACCTGGCTCGCGCTTGCAAATTGGAAGCACAGATATTTATCTATGGCGCGCTCAGTCTTGAATCAACACCATTTCCATTCCGCCTCGCATTGAAAAAGGGATTGATCATCCGCGGCTACACTATGTTTCTAGTCACAGATGATGCAGAGCGATACGAACGCTGCAAAAAATACATTCTCGAACGTCTGGCGAGCGGCGTTTTCAAACCGGTGATCGCGAAGACCTTTCAACTCGACGACATTGCAGAGTCGCACCGATATCTAGAATCCAATCAGCAGGTAGGGAAGATTATCGTCGAGGTCTGACATAAAATGAACCAAGCGTGTTCCGAGCATCTCTTCGCTTTGTATAAGCAACTTGGTTGAGTCTAGAATTAGTTGGCTGGCAAAAAGTCCCATTTGAATTTGTCAGAATTATCGCTAGGTCCGAAGCGCGCTTCGGTATTCGAATCATTTACCGGGGCTGAGTAGAGGGCATCGCCATTGAGTTGCGAACTCTTGATCACGAATGAACCGCCGATCGGAGCAAGCGAGAAATTCGAAGTGCCACTACTGACGATGCATGTATGATCGGGAGCTGGAAATGGTTGCAAGTTCAAATCAGCAGCATCACCGGCAACTCGAATGGTGTAGCTATTCAACGGCTTCTTGGTTTTCGGATCGATTTTTCGTTTAATCGTCCACTTTTGCATTCCGCCTTGATTGTACTCCTGAAGAAAAACATTCTGTCCAGCTGTTGGAGCGTTTGGCTGCAAGGCTTGTTTGGTGTCAACACTGACGATGAAATAGGTTCCGCTGTTCGGCAATGGATCCGCTTGCGACATTGCCGATGGCGCAAACGTCAGGAGTAGGAGGACTACAAAGACTGACAAAATGCCAAATGATTTCATGCAACTCTCCTGTTTGAACCTGATAGAGTGGGTTTGACTGACGACTTACTGAGTTTCAGAAGCCCTGGATCACGGTCACGGCTTGAAATTCGAATCATAGACGGTTTGGAATCTAATGATTCGATCTGAACTGTCATTGTGAATAAACTTTCAATATCTTTCAGCTCAATTCGCGATTGGGAAAAACTGTCTTGCAGCGTTCGGTTCGAAATTCAATTTATTCAAATCAAGCATTCGCAACCCGAGACTATCGTAGGGACGCGAATAAAACTCCTTGTTGGGCAGGGCGGCGGTCTATCCGAGCTTCGAGGCTCCCCAATCCTTGCCCATGCCAAAGTTTCATCCCCAGAAGCAATAGGCGTTTGCACAGTAAAAAATTAAAGGGGTTACGGATAATACGAAGTCTGAGGCATTTCGGGTACAAATTGTTCACTAATAATTCCTATGATCGCCAGGTCAACAGGTCACCCCGTTCGATTAGTAGTTAAGAGGAAAAGGTCATGGGTTGAGG
>CAZRMH010000402.1:0-7530 GCA_964600935.1 uncultured Candidatus Obscuribacterales bacterium | reverse complement strand
ACTTGCAAGCAGAACTAAAATTGGCTTCAATTCCAGAATTTTTGCAGTGCGAACACAAGCATCGATGTATTTGAAGTTCAAGTGCTCCACAGAAGCAAGAATCGACATACTAGACCAGCCATAGAGCTTGCCTTGCACGATTAATAGAGGTCGAGGACACTCATGAGCAAGTCCCTCTGCAACGGCGTATCTTATAAAGTTGCAGTGTTCCTTTTCCTTAAATCCTGGATCCCGGGGCTGATGTCCGATGACAACCAAGTCATGATCAACAGCTCGCTCACTGAGGCGGCGAACCGGGCTGCCTTGCTCAATCAAAGTCTCAGTAGGAACATCTTGCCCCTCCGCGACAGCTTCGAATTTTGTGACCACCGCATTTGCAATCGCTTCAAGCGACCTAGAAAAATTTTCAAAGGCCTCAAGATATACACCACTGCCGACAAATCCCGCTCTGTCGTTACGAATCAGTTCCCAAGCCATTCTGGTGTCGATAACCTGGGAGGCGACCACGCGTCCGCCCGCCTTTCGAGCGATTGACCAGGCGGTCTCGGCCGCAAATTTTGACTGCTCCGACCCGGATAGTCCCAATAATATAGACAGTTTGTGCATAACTGCTGACCTCCTTAGCGTTCTACCATCATGGACTGATCGACAGTTCGACACATCGGCCGAGCGGCTTAATTACAGTGAGGAAATGAGTGTTATTCCTCTGATCGAATGCATCTGAAAAAAGAAACGCCTTCCAGGAACGTATGCCAAACGCCGAGATCATTCCAAAGGATTATGCCAACTCAGCTAAGAAGTCGATATCAACCCGCGAGTCGACGTGCCATCGTATGTACTGGCCCCATCTTGAAGCCAGAGTCGGCGAGCGTTACTAAAGACAGCAGAGGATAATAAATGAACAAACAGAATACGAAAGATTCTACCTCTTGTACTCAGAGCCAGGAGAGAATTTGGTCCATCGAAAGACAGGTTCGCATATCATCCGGACTGCTTGTTCTTCTCGGAATCGGCTTGGCGTATAGTGCCTATCCTCCCTTCATCTGGTTTTCAATCATGGTGGCATTAGGAATGGTGATTTCGGGTGTAACCAACAGCTGTGCTCTAGGTCTGCTGATCAAACAATTACCGTGGAATCGTGCGCAATAATGCGGTCATCGTCCACCTTTAAAATCAGTCCATCAGTGCGGTGTCAAGTTCAGAACAATGCCCCTGACAGGATGAACCAGTTTTGAAGCAGTCGAACCATTATCCCTGACTCGTCCGAGCGGATGAGGGCATACAAAAAAAGATCGCCAACGAGATTGATGCGAAAGCGTTGAGTTTTGACGATGATATGGAAAGTCAGCACAGACTGTGCTCAAAAATTTTTAGTCAATTAACAAATTTACTCTTATTACTGCTTATTCGAAAACGTGTGTGATAGTTATGGAAACAGGTCTGGAAAGATTTCAAACAATTATGGATGCAAGCAAGAAGGCTTGTCAGCGCGGAGATCACCTACAGGCGGAGCGACTGTTGAGATCTAGTTTAAAACAGGCTGAGCGAGATCTGGCAGTCGTGGAACATGCTATGAGAGAAATTATGGAAAGTCTTTCTTCTGTCTACGAATTACAGGGAAAGGTTGAGGAAGCAACACTTTTGAGGGAGCGACTTTCGACCCTAAGGTTGGAAGAATTCATGAAAACTTATGACTACCAGCTGTGAAAGCAACCGGACAAAGCTGCCGCACTTCGCGATTTGACCCAGCATTCAGAGATAATCGATGTCAGATTTCAGACCGCCCAAGCCAAACAAAGCTGTAATTGAATTATCAGAATTTCTGCTTCCTTACTATTTAAAATTTGTCGAGCGCCTAACGTTTGACTTTTACGAAGGTCCAGACCAGCCAGTTCAATTCCTGAAAGGCAAGAAGGTAGCCATTGTCGTAAACCATTCAGACAGGCAAGATCCCTTATTTGTCGTGGCGCTCGCAAAGTACATGAACGAAGAGTTTTACTGTGTTGCGGCAAGAGAAGTATTCGATTGGAGCTATGGCATTCTAGGTTGGTTGTTCCAACGATTCGGTTGCTTTTCAGTTGATCGCGGAAGCGCAGACTTTAAATCGATTCACACAATTCAAAAAATCTTGAAACAGTCCAGTCGAAAGTTCCTGGTGTTTCCTGAAGGTGAAGTGACCGGTGACGACCACCTCATCCATGAAATTGGTACGGCACTCATCCACATCTTTCTAAAAACTCAAAAGGAAATTGCTGACAGTCACTCATCTGAATCAATTTGGATCCTGCCGATCGGGATAAGCTACAAATTGGAGACGGTGTTAAAACCGAGTGTTGATAAGATTTTGAAAAAGGTTGAACGACACCTTGGAATAAAAACCGACTCCGAACTCGAAATAAAAATTCGAACATCGAACGCGGTCAACAGCCTTTTAAACCAACTTTCAAAACATTATGGATTGGCCCTATCGAAAACTCCGCAGCAATCAGAGTCTGTGCGCCTGCTTGCAAGACAAATCCTTGAATCGGTAGGGGACGTTGCGACGGATCATAAAGTGGCGAACGAAATACCGCCCGAGCAACTTTTACACAATTTACGCAATGACATATCCAAGCAAGTAAGTTTAAAAGAATCCCGATCGATAGATAACCAAACCGCCCGACGATTTCCTGAGTTGTTGAAGGATCTAGATCGCGTAGAGCGCCTTTTGATTTTCGAAAGAGTTTTGGCTCAACCATTCTCACCGATTCAAATTTGTCGAATTATAGATTTTCTCGAATCTGAAATATGCGGAAGAATGACGGCGAAAGGAAGGCAACGAGCAACGGTATTTTTTGGAAATCCAATTGAAATTCAACCCTACTTACCCGCCTACCAAAACAATAAAAACGCAGCGGTACAAAGCCTCAGCGACGCAGTGAAACACGGTCTACAATTGGCTCTGGATAATTCTCACGCAATTTCGAATAAAGCGATTGTAGGAGCCGACAGCATCAAGACTGAAGCACCACTAGCTAAATGAACCGAATTGATTCTCTCCAGGTTCATTTTAAACTGCTTAAATAGTTAGAGATATCCTCTATTTCCTTTTCTGATAGATTTGACGGTGGCATGACTGTTCCTCGAGTGCCATACTCTCCTTCATCATTGAGTGTAAGAAGTTCCGCTTTCTGCATCTGCTGCTTAATCGCGTCTTTGGTCAAGCGGCTGCCTACACCATCGAACTTCTCGGCAAACGTGCCGCCAAGATTTCCCACAGAGTGACACGCCAGACAACCTTTGCTGTTAAGCAACTTCCGACCACGAGTAATTGAAGCAGCATCCAATGAAACACTTTCAGAGTTTTTCGCTACAACCCTTTGCGCACCACCATTAGTATCATGGTGACCAATCACTTTGAACCCGATTTTAGGTTGAGGAATAGTCAGAAGATATTGAACTACAGCACCAGCATCCTCAGCCGGTATCCTCATGTGAGGCATCAGCTCGCTCTTGCCATAGAGTTCTGCGAAACGCTCCTCTGCGCCAGCAACGATCCTTGTATTCATAAATGTCTTCGAGCGGCGCGCTCCTATGCCATCCAACGGAGGTGCAAGACATCCGCCGCGTCCGCCGATTGTGTGACAGGTTGAACATTGATATTTCGAAAAGAGCGCTTTGCCTCGTTCACTGTCCTTGTTACGAGCAACAGTCTTGAATGGCGCTGATTTAATGACCTTGACTGGTGGCTTACTCTCCGAAGCACGGGCCGGAGAAGTCGAACCATTAACGATCAACAACACTAAGCTAACGGCCAGCAGATTCTTACCCGTCATAAGTGAGCTCCTTAAGTTACTCGTCATAATGAAATTCGCAACTGTCAGAAACATTCTAACGGCGAAGAATAGCATAGACAATTCAATGTTCGCCAAAACATCTAAACGCGCCTTTTGGAGCCCTTCATTTTTTCGGTATCACTCTGTTCTCGTGAATCGTTTTTCTCTATGCTCTTCACATAAGAATAGAGGTCTCCGAGCAGCTTCTCATCAGTAATCAAATGCTGGTAGTGTGGCATATCACCAATTGGTGTGTCCAAGTAACTCTTAAAGGTCGCCATCGTTGACAAAACCTGAGATCCCTTCACCGGCTTACTGGGCTTGACGCTGTTTCCGCCGGCTGCATGACAAGACGCGCAGTGGGTGCCGAAAAGTTTAGCACCGCGAATAATCGCTTTACCACTTTTTGTGCTCTTAGTGCCTTTAGCCACGCCGGTTTTACCACTCTCTGACTTTTTGTCTGAGTTCTGTGCTGTTGAAGCTACGGGAACAAGCGTCGCGAGAAGGACGATACCAACCATCAATTTATTTCGCATTTTAAAAACCCTTTCAATCCATCATCGCCAAGTCTATGCCTTTGTACCCGGTGGAGTCGCTTAACTACTGAACGATTTTTTCAACGCCCATATGAGGTTCCTCCCAGTCGTCGAGTCTAAAATCGCTATCCTCCCCCTTCAGGTTTCCTACTGAATCTTCCTCGTAGCCAACCTCCGTCGTCCTGTCACCATCGTCACTTCTAAATTTTGAATGCGATAACAGTCTGGAAAATCCAAGAAAAAAAATGATACAGAGGGCTGAAAAAACATAAAAAACTACTACCCACATGTCAACTTACCGCTGAATTCGCAGAAGCTTTTCTGATAGTTAGCAATGCCCAAAATCGTTCAAAAACGATTGAGGCGATTGCTGATGCTGTCGAAATAACTGCAACCACGCATAATTGTACATCAGTTAATGCCACTGTTTGTAACACCACTTGCAGTGCCGGAATATAGACGGCCGCAAAAACAAGAGCGTAAGAGAATCCCATCATCAGATACATTAGCTTATTGACAGGCGCCAGTCCTGATTTTTCGGAAATTGCCGACTGGACAAAAAGCCAATTCCAGGCTTGACATAGCAAACTCAACGAGATTGTCGCCAATGCCATGGTCGTAAGTGTCGCTGCGCCCGTGTGATTCTTCAAACAATACTCCACCGATGCCAGTACCGCCAGCGATACCAGAGTCGCTCTAAATAATATTTGGATCAATTCAAAACTGCCGATCAATTTCGACGATGGATTACGAGGTGGACGCTGCATCGTTCCCGGGGCAACCCCCTGCAACACTATGCCCAAACCAGGAAATACATGCATGATCAGATTTAACCAGAGCAACTGCAAAGGATTCAATGCAAGCAGCCCCGTCGTTATCATTACCATGGCGATCGAAATTACGGAGGCAAGTGATGCCGTCAACAAATAACAGATCGCTCGCCTGATATTATCGTAAATTATTCGACCTTGCTCAACAGCCTTCACTATCGTACTGAAATTGTCATCAGTAATAACCATGTTCGAGGCTTCTCGAGCTAAGTCAGTCCCGCTCAACCCCATGGAAATGCCGATATTGGCTTGTTGCAGAGCCGGAGCGTCGTTCACGCCGTCTCCAGTCATTGCCACGATATTCCCTCTTGCTTGCAACGCTTTGACGACATCCAGTTTCGTAGCTGGTGTCACTCGTGCCAGAACACTCGAAGATTCTAAACAAGCAGCCAATTGCGACTGACTCAGATCCTTCATCTCGTCTCCGGAAAGCACAGACTGACCATCGTGCTCCAGCATGTGAAGATCAAGAGCAATACTCTTTGCGGTTTCTTTCTGATCACCGGTCAGCATGATCACTCGAATACCCGCAGCTCTGCATTTATCGATGGATTGAGCCACACCTTCACGCGCACGATCTTTCATTGCTATCAAACCAAGGAAGATAGAACGATTTCCTAGCTCTTCTGACTTGCGATCAAATTCGGTGCTATCGAAGTGCTGCATCGCGATACCTAACACACGCAATCCGTTTGCCGCAAATTGACGATTCGCACTGAGATATTCATCCTTCAATTCGTCAGTAAAAGGCACCACACCTTCTTTTCGGTGAACATAGTCGGCATCGGCGATCACATGCTCCGGCGAACCTTTCACATAAGCCTCGCCCTTCTTATCCTTCGTCGTATGGAAGGTAATCATTTTTTTCCGGATCAGATCGAACGGTATTTCTCCGATACGGGGATGTGATTTGCGCAGAGCAGAATGATCGAGACCGGCTTTTGACGCGGCAACCAGCAAAGCCCCCTCAGTAGGATCGCCGGCAATATGCCAGTTATCTTCCTTCTGACTGTGCTCGAGTCTAGCGTCGTTGCACAGAGCAGCAGCTTTCAAAAGGTTCGTTAAAATATCACTTTGATAGTCGACGGTTTCGCCGCTCTCAGTTATCGATCCAGTCGGTGAATAGCCGATTCCGGACACTTTAAGATTGCTTCCATCAACATAAATGTCTGTGACAAGGAGTTTGTTCTCAGTCAACGTGCCGGTTTTGTCCGTACAAATTATGTTGGTTGATCCAAGCGTTTCAACAGCAGAAAGTTGCCTGATTAGAGCTCCGGCTTTCACCATGCGCTGCGTTCCAATCGCCAGCGCGAGCGTGGCAACCACCGGCAATCCCTCAGGGATGGCCGCGACCGCTAGAGCAATACTGGTTTCGACCATGGACCACCAGTCTTTTCCGGTACATCCGCCCAATATTGCTATGGCAATGCAGACTGTTAATGTCATAAGCGAAAGTTGTCGACCAAGTTCTTCAAGCTTTACTTCGAGCGGCGTCGGTACGGAATGCCCCTCGACCAGGCTGCATTGCAATTTTCCTAAACTGGATTTTTTTCCCGTTTGGATTACCACTCCTCGAGCACGTCCACTGACTACATGCGTGCCATGGAAACCAAGAGTCGATGATAATTGTTCTCCTTCGACCGGCTCAGATGACTTTGCCACGGTCACACTTTCACCAGTTAAGATAGACTCGTCGATGTGCAGGGCTGCCGCTTCGACGAACCTGAGGTCTGCCGGTATTCTGGAACCCGACTCGAGGATGACGATATCGCCTTCCACAAGCTCCGGAGCAGGCAGGAGACGGTGATGTGAGGAGCGAACCACACGCGCCGATGGACCAGACATCTGCTGAAGTGCTTGCAGCGACATTTGCGATTTCATTTCAGTAAAAAATCCAACCGCAGCGTTGATCACTACCGCAGCGAGAATGCCGATCGCCTGGAGCATATCATTGGTTAAAAACGACAGCACCGCTGCAATCAATAGTAGAATCACCACACTTGATTGAAACTGGCGTAAAAATAGCAATCCCAGACTATCTTTCTGTTTTAGCTCAATTTCATTGCGACCGAATTCGATTAACCGCTGTTTCGCCGTCTGGTCATCTAATCCTGTCCTGACGTTTGTTTTGTAGAATCGGAGGACCTCGTCGACAGGCGCGGCTGCAAAGTCAGGCTTCGTATCGGCTGCAAGAAACTGAATGTCGTCAGATATCAATTGACTAATCACCATTGAGACAAGTGCTCCGCAGTCGTATACATACCCATCATCATGGCAAAGCAAATGAAGACTTCGCCTCCACCGATTGAATGAATTTCGGTGAAACACACCACTGCTAATCGTCCGAAC
>CAZRMH010000401.1:0-7563 GCA_964600935.1 uncultured Candidatus Obscuribacterales bacterium | reverse complement strand
AAACGGTCAAATCTAGGAACACACTGTATTGATCTGTAAAGAATTATTAACTGATGGATGGTTTATAAATGGATACGGCCGAGTCGTCATTAACACGGATCAAGTGTTTCGAGAAAAGCTTTCTACAGTACAAAAAATTAGTCTGACTTGTGGCCTTGACGGCTAAGGCCATTGCGCGATTAGACTTTCGGTTGACCAAAACTGAAAGGAGATCGCACGATGACCCCAGGCATTCGCTCAATTGAGCAAACGTTGATTGAAAATCTACCCATGAACAAACCCGCATCAAAATTCTGACGCGCTTTCTTTTAGCACTGTTCATCGTGCAGAGCGTCAACCTCTCAAAGTTGGCGACGGTCTTTATCTTGATGCTCTCGATTGTTTATCGTGGGATCGGTTTTGCGACTGTCTGGCTGGCCTTGCCCGAAACCGGCAACTCCGACACGATGGAATTATTTCTCAGTGGTTGTTATCTGGGCGAAGGCGAATATCTGATTCTGGTTTCGGCGAACTCCGTGTCAGAGCCAGCCGCGGAATACAAAAAACGAGGAGGCACTGAAACCTTGTTCGGAGCTTTGAAGTCGCGCGGCTTCAACCTGGAAGACACCCACTTGAAAGAACCCGAACGGCTTTCCCGATTGCTGGCCTTACTTGCCATAGCTTTCACCTGGGCATTCGTCGTTGGTCAATGGCAAGCGGCGGTCAAAGAACTGAAGCTCAAAAAGCATGGCTAACGGCCCATTCCGTGCGGGTTTCGTGGCCTTGTCGTTGACGCAACGGTTAACCGAAGGACGCGACGCTCAGTGACCCGTAAGACAGAGGCAGGTGTGTTATAACCGGAGATCATAGCGTTCAAACTTAAAGAAACCGATTACGAGCAAAAGAATACCCTCAATGAATAGCATATTGATCGGCCAGGCAATCGCCTTCAATCGGAGAGAGAGAGTCACGGAACGCGCCTGAAAAGAGCGCGGATGGAAAGGGGCATCTGCCCCGTTGGCCCTCAGCCAAGGTTTTTGCTGGGAAAGATGAAGAAAGCTGGCGGGCTGGAATTCACTCTGACCATATTGCTCAACAGCACTGAGGAAGTTTTCATAGCTTTCCAACCCTGTGTCGCAGATAATTCCTAGGGAGTCATTAAAGATCGCGTAAGGCGAAAGCGACGCAACGCCATTGGCAAAACGCCGTTGGGCGCGAATCTCTCTTTTTCGCTTTTCATTCAAGCGCCCAGCCTCTTCATTCCTTCTTTCTATCCACTTGCGTCTGATCTCCAAATATTGCGACCAAGCAGATTCGACCCCGCCGTTTTGCGCTTTCAGGGCTTCAATCAATTTCCGATGTTCAGTAAGCTCCGCACGAATTAACTCTCCCTCCTTCAAGGCGCTCTCGCGCTGTGTTGCTTCCCAGGAAGAAACCGGCAGGAATGGGGTGGCGAGGTAAGACACAAAACTCGGCCATACGAGGACGGAGATACACCAAATCGAAAGACAAACAACTAAAGCGACGGACGAGCGTTGCAAAGACACTGAGATAACAATGCCCAATGCGGCAAACACGATTAACACCAAAATTCCAGCCAAAAGATATAAAGCAAGTCCGCCAAAAACGTCGGCGCTCAGCACGACTGTGCCGCCACTCGAAGCCACAACGACAAGAATGTAAAGTGATGCTGTATAGAGAAGGGCGGAGATTATCGTCAGGAGAATACTTGCAAGCTTGGTTGCTAAAACCATACGTCTTGTGACGGGCCCGGCCAGAATAAGCTGGAGCGTGCCACGCTCTTTTTCGTCAGCGACTGCGTTGTGTGCGAGCAGAAGCGCGATCAGTGTTACCAGCACACCCACAATGGAACCAAGATCAATTTTCGGGAAGAGCCAATCCAGCGGAGTAATATCCCCACTTAAGGGGCTGGCCAAGACCGGATCGTTCTGTAGCCTGAACTCATCCGGAAAGCTGTCATAGGCTCCATTGAAAAAAGGAAACAACGGAGGTAGAGGTCGAGAAAGCACAATTGCCTGTTCATTGTTCAGGGACTGATGCACTTTCTGCCGGAGGGAATAATCTTCGACTAAATTCCGAAAATTTTGCGCCTGAATATAAGCACTTAGTAAAACCAATACCGTCAGCATGCTCAAAGCTGGCAAAAAAATAAAACCTGAAAATATTTCGCGAACTTCTCGTCGAAAGAGAGTCTTAAACATCTTTTACTTTACATTACAGTGTTCAAATTGTCGGTAAGCAGCCCAACCGCACAGAACCGCAAAAACCAGCAGAGAGAGAATGGAAACCGTGGCAGAGCGAAGGCTGGCGCCGAGCGATTCTTGATGACGTTGCCTGCCAGCTTCACTTTTGGCTTCTTGAACAAGATTGATTCCAGCTTGAGGCGGAAGGTCGAATCGTCGAATGAAAGAATCAATCATTTTATCCTGCCCGGAGCGCAGGATATCCAGATAGGAATCGTAAGCGCTGATTCCTGTGCCGGCCAGATCGCTCAACCCAAAGCTCAGCGCGCCAGCAGGCGAAAATACCGCATAGAGTCGAGCCTGATGAGTCTGTCTTTTCTTGCTTACCAGATATTCATCTGTCATGCGGCGTTCGACCTCAAAGATGCGGAGCATTGTTTGTTGCGAAATTCGTGATTCGGCTTGTTGATCCGTGGGGGTAACCTGCAATGCCGTCTGGCGAATCCGTTGTCGTGCTTCGTGCAAGCGCGCATTGAACTGATTGAGAGACGGAGTCGGAAAGAGCAGTTTCGCAAGCAGTACTGATGTATTAGGTAAAACCAACACAATGGAAACCCAAACAAGTAAGGCCCTGGTGACTGCGATCTTAGTTCGGGCGGCAATGGCCGATATAAATAATCCGATAAACACGAAGATCAAACCGTAAACCGAGGCAGTGCAAAAGATAAACAGTATGCGCAATAAGTCTTCACGGCTTGTGATCAAACCATGTGCAAAGTAAAGAAAGGCGACCACGATAGAATAAGCGATCGCGAAAGACACCAGCAAACTAAAGTAAGCGGCAACCAATTTCGCTAGAAACACTTGATAGCGGCGAATTGGCAAGGCCAGCACTGCCCTCAGTGTCCCAGTTTCTTTTTCAAAGGTCACAGCATCAACCGAAAAGAACAGCGCGAACAGCGAAACTAACAGTTTTATTACGAAAGAGGTGTCAGGCAAATTAGAGGCAGTGCCAATGGCTGGCTCATCCTGTCTGGCTCCGAAAAAGATCCGCTCACTTATACTGACAGTACGGTTAATCTCACCATCCACTCCCTTAACGAGCGCAGAGAGCGGTTGTGGGGGGTGAATTGGAGATCTGGATCCAGTCACTGAGGCAAAAGAAAAGCTGCCGTCTGGGAATTCATATTTAACTCTGCCGCTTATAACCGAGTCTCGCTGGCTAACCTGATTAGCGTACCAATTGCTCCATCGCTGCTGGTAGTCAAGTGCCATCAGATGCGCCGACACAAGGAAGGTCACTATCATGACTCCAATAACGATAGGTAATTTGAAATTCGTGATGCTGACAAAAATCTCCCTCCTGACGATCAGCCAAGAGGGGGAGAGTGTCAGCTCGACCAAGCGCCGAGCAGCAGAAACTTTTCGTGAAAGATTTCTCTGTTTAGTTATCACGTAGTTGGACAATTTGAACCCGCTGATAACAACGGTTCTGTTTCAGTTCATGATACGCCGACGGGAGACTGTTCGATCTCGTGACACTGGTTGGTCGAGCCATTACATGCACAACCAGTATTACAATCAGAACTGGTACTGCAATACTGACCGGAGCAGTAACCAGAATTGCTTCTCAACGCTAAGATTGAACTATAAGTTGTCAGGATAGTCAAAACCATCATCGTAATTTGCAACAGTTGCCAGAAATTCTTAATCATAGATTCTCCTTTGTTTATTGTTAGTGTTAAGAACTACTCTCCTCGAGTTTGTTTGAGCAAAATGGAACTCTTCAGGGAAATTGAACATTCAAGATTCGACCGATCTCCTGTTTCTCTCCCTCTTGCAACAAGCCTGTCCAAACTTTTTCGGCTTTCCCCTTAGCGTCAATCAAGATCAGTTGCGGGGTCAGTGCCAGGTGATAGGCAACTTTGTATTTTGAATCAAGTTCAGTGAGAACGGGCATCTGATCAATTCCATGTTGCGCCGCATATTCTTTGGCTTGGTCGGATTGCAGCGAAACGGCTAGCGGGCGAAATTGTTGTGGGTCTAATCCTTGAATGATTGCCCTCCAGTTGGGCATACTCTCCTGACAGGCACGACAGCGTGGCGAGAAAACGAACAACAGGGTCTTGCGTGCATCCTGACCATAACGAAGGCTTTGCTTGCGTCCTTCACTGTCGATTCCTTCGAGGGGCGGTAGTATTGTCCCGAGCCTGACTTCAAGGGCGCGGTCCGGCTTGCTCGCCAAAACTTTGAGTTGTTGATTCTGTTTTGTAAGCAGCACGTTCACGAGCAAGAGTACAAAACACATTGTCGCCAGAAATACTGCTTCCCGATGATGAATTCCCCACATAAATTTTAACGTTTTCAAGTGAATCTCCTTTCTGCATATAAACCCAAACAGACACACGAAGAGACACTAAGGGCAACCGGGAGCGTTGTCTTCTTTATGTTTCTGCGTGAGTGTACTGAAACGCCCCAGCAATGTGGCAGCACTCTGCCGCGATGATGCGGTAGGTAGCTGGGTGGTTAGTTTTAGCGTACCGCCTAAGCCTTATGCGCTGGAATGAGGGTCAGTACGCCGGCAGCCTTTGCGGTTTTGAACAGGTCAAGTTGAACTCCGAGCTTCCCACAAGCATCACGTCAAGCAGGTACATTATTGCTAATTCGCGAGGAGTTCACTCTTTGGTATCCCCATGCTAAAGGATTAAATGATCCCAAATATTGAGGGGAAGACTACATTTCTAAGCAATTGAGTTTATTGATATCGGAAATGATCATATATCCGTTTTCTTCTTTAATGACGCCTTCCTCTTTGATCTGTTTAAGGACGCGACTTAGGTGCTCTGGAGTAATGCCGATCAACTGAGCAATTTCCCATTGTTTCAGCGGCAGCCGGAGCCTCATCGGAGGCTGTTTCTCTTGGGGGGAAAGAGAACTCAGAAATTGGAGCAACCAATGTTCAAAGCGCAATCTAGCTGACCGGCATCTGAGGATTGCGACATGACTGACCTGCTGGTGAACTTCAAGACTGTGAGCCTGTTGCAGATACCAGCCAAAGTCACCATCTGTTTTTGCGAGCCGCACAAAAACATCTGCGGGAAAGCAACGCAAGGTGCAACGTGTGATTGTAATAGCAGTTGCCGTATGCATCTCCTGAACAATGACAGGCGCTGCCCCTAGCAAGGAGCCTTTCGAACGCAAACCGATGATCATTTCCTGACCGTCTATGTTCATCCGGCTGAGCTTGACTAGACCTTGTTCTATAAAGAGAACCTCATGCGCTGAATTTCCTTGAAAGAAAAGCGTCGTAGCCGGTGGAATTTCACGGCACACGGCCATTGGCGCTTTCCAATGAGTAGGCAATCCCATGTTTCTCGCTCCGCGCATCATTTCAGTGGCGGCTTCCAATCTATTAGATACATTACCCTGCATTGTTGTCTCCTTTGACTCGATAACTGCCACGTGTGTAATCCAGATAAAGTGCTTGCATATCCCCTTGCAGAAGTTCTTCGCGCGTAAGCTCCAGGATTTTTCGACCTTCCCGCAAAACACCGACGCGGTCAGCGATTTCCCAGACCCGGAAAATATCGTACGTCGTGACAAGAACCGCCTTTTGTTGCCGACGTAAACGGTCAAGTGTTTCCAGCAACTCGGCGTTGGCCTGCGGATCGAGTCCCGCCGTCGGATCATCAAGCAGAATTGCTGGCGTATCTCTGAGTATGACAATCGCGAGACCGACTTTTTGCTGCATACTCTTGGAAAAGAGTTTTAGCTTTTGCTCAAAAGAAACTTCCGGCAATCCGACTTCGCGCAAAACCGTATAGCAGTCTTCCTTTGTCAATTCTCGCCGTCCCCCCAAGCGGGCGAAAAAATCCAGGTTCTGACAAGCCGTTAGCTTGTCATAAAGCTTGATGTCTGCTGAACCAAAGGAAAGATACTTTTTCGCATTGAGTGGGCTTTGAGCCACTTCAATGTTATTGATTAAAGCGCGCCCGGAGGTGGGCTTAATAAAATCGAGAAATAGATTGAGCGCCGTCGTTTTGCCTGAGCCGCTTGCGCCTACCAGGCAGTAAATCTCGCCTCTCGCTACGCTGAAGTTAATCGCATCTAGCGCGAGCAATCCATCTTCATATCGTTTGGTCAAATTTTCAGCGACGATCATTCCCATACTTTTCATTTTTCGTTTGTGACTGCTGACAGCTTTTAACTTTGTAACTTTGCTCACTCACTTAACTATAAGTGCAACCGTCGTTCCACAACATAAATCGGCGCAACTGTTGCAAATACAGGAGGTTTGCTTTGGCAGGCAGGTTTTGGTTGGAACGCCTGTTACTCACGCTGGGTAAGTCATTACACAGGCTTAGGCTGATACGTAACTTTATTTGTCGCTCTCTGTGGTCTCCTCTGCAAGTCCGTATTGACGCATCTTATTGAAAAGCGTCTTGCGGCTGATGTCGAGAGATTCCGCAGTGGCCGTGCGATTACCACGCATCTGGGCCAGACGCGCAGTAATTAAGGTCTTCTCCAGTCGTTCGATTGCTTCTTTTACGGCGTCAGCGAGCGAGATAGCGCTGAAATCAGAGATTTCCGTATTAGATCCACCTTCAATCTCACCTCGTAAGCGCGGTGGTAAATCCCGCGCTCTGACCTCATCGTTTTCACACATCACCATGGCACTGCAAACCGCGTTTTCCAGTTCACGCACGTTGCCGGGCCAATGATAAAGTTCGAGCAACTGCCGCGCTTCGGAGGTAATGGCTTTTGTTTGCAACCCGAATTCAAGTTTGAAGCGCTCAAACATATGGTCAATGATCAGTGGAATATCCTTGCGTCGCTCACGCAGACTCGGCAGCCTGAGAGTAACAACGTGCAAGCGGTAATAAAGATCCCTTCTGAACCTCCCGGCTTTAATGGCAGCCTGAAGATCCGCATTCGTGGCGGCAATCACGCGTACCTCGACTTTGACCGGTGCGCGTCCTCCAATCCGGGTCACTTCACGATCCTGCAATACGCGCAGCAGTTTTACTTGCGCATCAAGAGGAAGATCACCAATTTCATCAAGAAAGAGTGTGCCGCCGTGTGCCTGTTCAAACCAACCAGCATGCGATTGGCGCGCATCGGTGAAGGCGCCCCGTTCGTAACCAAAAAACTCCGCTTCAAAAAGTGATTGTGGAACTGCGCCGCAATTAACTGCCACAAAGGGTTTGCCGCATCGAGAGCTGCGGCGATGGAGGGCGCGGGCAACTAACTCTTTGCCAGTTCCAGACTCCCCTTCGATCAGCACATTGGCGTCAATGGGGGCGACTTTCGCCATGGACTGAAAGACGGCCTGCATTTTCGGACTAATTCCAATAATCTCGTTGAAGCCATAGCGATTTTG
>CAZRMH010000400.1:0-7571 GCA_964600935.1 uncultured Candidatus Obscuribacterales bacterium | reverse complement strand
CAAAACATGCACGTTCTACCGCTACAAATGTGATCCGTTCGTCCTACGCTCATGATGGAACTTGACCTTCCTACCGTCTGGTGGATACTTTCTGCCCGGTGGCGCTGCTACTACACATGGGATTCTTGCCCGAATTTTCATCAGGTAAAACCTGGATTCCCGCGTATACAAGTATAGATTAAATATCTTATGGAAACTAGCGGACCTTTCAGTGACCGAATATTTCTTGATTATCTTAATTGAAAATCCGTCGCTTGGCAGTCACAGAGCCGCACTTGGTGATGTCATCGTCCGAAATTTTTCAGACACCCGCTCTCGACAACCCTCTCACCATCAACAAAAACGTCCTGAGTTCTGGTTGGAGAACGAACGAGGAGGTCGGCAGGGTTGGTTGATTCGGCACCAGCGGGGTGGTTTGCCAGTAGAAAAACACTGATGTCTGCAGCTTTTCCGGTCTCCAGCGAGCCGAGTTTGGCTTCTAAACCGATGGCGCGCGCCGCTGAAAGCGTCAGCATCATAATCAAGTCATGAGAAGAAAGCTGGCAGTGGGGCTCAACTGCGCGGTGAAGATTGATCGCAAAGTTTGCTTCGGCAAGTGGATTTAAATCGTCGGTCGAAGCGAGGCTATCTGTACCCAGTCCGATATTGATGCCCGCTGCCAGAAGTTGATTCAACGGAGCGCGACCATTGCGCAGCCGTGCGTTACTGCGCGGGCAATGCGCGACGGACACGCCGCCGGCTTTCAAGAGTGCGATATCATCGGCGTCTACTTGTACGCAGTGAGCGGCTACCAGTTTGTCCGAAAGCAATCCATGTTTTTCAAGATGCCCAACCGGGGAGAGACCTTGCTTCCAATCGATCGCTTTCAAAACGGATTCCGTGTCGCGATCTTTATTGGAAGGACTAACCTTCATGAGAAATGAATTAATCAGTAAATCGGTGTCGCGCACCCAAGCGGATTCGGGTTCGGACTCCGCCAGATGAGAGAGCAGCGGTAATCCTTTAGAGTCGGCCCAGTTCTTCGCCAGTCGCCAGAGAGACGGGCTCACCGTATATGGTGCATGGGGCGAACAGGTGAATGTGATTTTTCCTTCATCGATTGCGTTCTTGAGAACAGGAGGGCACTCGCAGACGAGCTTTTCGAGCCGAGCTACCCAGTTTTTCCAAACTGGATCAGCAATCTCTTTATCCAGACCGAATAGTTCCAGTCCGACCAGACCTTTCAACCCGGTGGCGGCAATGGCTTCAGCGCTGCTTCCCGAGTAAGAACTGTCAACTATGAACGTAGTTCCAGTCAGCGCTGCCGATTGCGCGCCGTAAGTCGCCGATGCCAGAAAATCTGAAGGCGCCCAACTAGCCACCGATTTCATCAGTAATGGGATCCAGTTGAATAAGCTTTCTTCGGCGTTGAGATGACGCAGGGCTGAGTAATCGAGGTGGCTGTGCAGGTTTATAAGACCCGGGGTAATGATTGCCTGACCGTAATCAATAAACGACCAATCTTTATATGCAGCGAGAATGGCGTCGCGTGCGCCGACGGCGAGGATTTGCTTGCCCTGAATGACGACTGCGCCGTCGCGAATCGCTGGCGCGCTTACGGGATAAACCCATCGGGCCCCAATTGCAAAGCCTTTATTGCTGTCAAGCTGTGGTAAAATCATCATCTCAGCATACCGTTCAGCCTGGTGTGAGGCCAACGTGTCGCTTTTGGCGATTCGGTGGCGCAAATCTGTAGAATCGTCGCGCGCTTCTTTTCTCATAGAAATGATCGCAGGCGAATCTATTAGTACACGAGTTTCGGTTCAGGAATTCAAAGTGCAGATAAACGTAGACGAACTTAACGAAATGCCACTGCGGCGAATCCGCTTCGACTTCAATGAGAAGCTCGAGGTAGAGGACGTAGTCAAGCCTGTCGTGGGTGAAATCTTCGTGCAGGCTAGCGGCGCCGGGGTTGTAGTGACGGGCTCAGTGCAAACGCTGCTGAAACTCAATTGTCATGTCTGTTTACGTCCGTTCTTTTCGAGTCTGTCCGTCGACATCGACGAGCAACTTGCCACTCGTGTCGAAAAAGTGGCTCATCCACGCGACCGAGAATTGAATAAAGACGACTTTTTTGAGGTCGTACCGGACACTGGAATTCTTGACATCAGTGACATTGTGTATCAAGCTGTAACGTTGGCATCGCCAGTTTTCTGCCGCTGCGGCGATGATTGTCCCGGTCCTCCAAAGCCTGAAAAGGCTCTGGCCACCGAGAGTTCGGCCGTCTCCAAGTCGGACTCAGATGACAACTCCCGAATCGATCCGCGATGGGAGAACTTAAAGACTCTGTTTTCAAAACAAGAATCCGGAGAGAATTCGTAGATAATTAGCAATTCAAAGTTACGAGGAATCACCTCAAATGGCTCAACCTAAGAAAAAGACATCACATCAGAAGCAGCACCAACGGCGCGCCCATTGGAAAGCACTTCCGACCAATCTGACGAAGTGCATGCAGTGCGGAGCTCCGGCTAAATCGCACACAATGTGTTCGGAATGCGGTTACTACCGCGGCCGTCCAGCCTTCAGGAGCGAACAAATCGTTTAGTTCTCTCTCTGGTTGGGGCCAGTTCCCAGCCGACACCGGGTTGTTTGGTTAAAGTGCGGAGCGTGAGTCAAGCATGATTCGGATATCCATAGACGCCATGGGTGGTGACCATGCCCCCCGAGAGGTCGTCCATGGTTCAGTCCTTGCTGCGCTGGAATATAAAATCGCAATATTGCTAGTGGGACCGGAAGATGTGATCCGCGAGGAGCTCAATCGTCCGGTCATTAAACAGCTGTTGGGTGGAAAAGATCCCGCGTCGCATCATATCTCAGTCGTACACGCCTCGGAAGTCGTCCAGATGGGCGAGAAACCGAGCTGGTCGGTTGTGAAAAAGAAAGATTCGTCGATTGTCGTCGCGACCAAACTGGTGCGCGAAGGCAAAGCTGATGGTGTCGTCTCGGCAGGCTCAACCGGAGCCGCGGCTGTCGCGGCGCAAATCTGTTTGGGGAAGGTCGAAAATGTCGATCGCTGCGCGATTGCTTGTACCATGCCGACCATTCACGACCGACCTTGTTTCTTGATCGATGCTGGAGCTAGTGTCGCCTGGGACGCTCATCAAATGTTGCAGTTGGCGCTCATGGGCAACGTGCTGGCCAAAGGTCTGCACAACATTGCCAGTCCGCGCGTCGGAATTCTCAATATTGGCACCGAGGATTCGAAGGGCACGGATGTCGTCAAAGAAGCCAACGAGATTTTTAAACAGAATTCCAGCAAGATGAATTACATCGGCTTTGTCGAAGGGCGTGACTATCCGCTCGGAAAAGTAGATGTCGTCGTCACCGATGGATTCACCGGTAACGTCTCATTGAAGACTGCCGAAGGTATTGCTCGCATGATGACATTCATGTTGAGAGAAGAATTGATGGGGTCGCTCAAAGGTCGAGTTGCCGGTGTAATCGGCAAAACCGCTTTGAAGAATTTGAAGTCTCGCGTCAATCAAGATGAGTTCGGCGGAGCTCTTCTCGTCGGCATCAAGGGAGTTTGTGTCATCGCCCATGGCGGCTCGAAACATACTGCTGTGAAAAACGCCATTCGTGTCGCCAAAGATATGGTGGCAGCCGGAGTGGTTGAAAAAATCGAATCAGTTTTGAAAGTCACGACTAACGGCGCTAATCCAAAGGGCAAGGAGTCGAAGTGAAATTCGCTTGCGGAGCGAAGATAATCGGCGTTGGCGCCGGTCTTCCTGTTTCCGTCGTTACGAATGATGACTTAACGCACTTGGTTGACACTTCCGACGAGTGGATCAAGACGCGTACTGGTATCAGCGAACGGCGGATTGTCAAAGATACTGAGACCGCGACCGGTCTAGCGATCGAAGCCGCTAGAGATGCCCTCGCTTTTGCTGGTATCGAGGGTGATACCATTGAATTGATTATTGTGGCGACGTCGACCCCGGATAATCTTTATCCGTCCACTGCATGTCAGGTACAGGGCGCCATTGGAGCCACTCGGGCTGCGGCTTTCGATATGGAAGCGGCATGCACCGGAATTGTTTATGCCCTTTCAGTCGGACAGCAATTTCTCGGCAGTGGAACTTATAAACGTGTTCTTGTGATCGGAGTCGACATCCATTCCCGTTTCTTAGATTGGGAAGACCGCAACACTTGCATCCTGTTCGGCGATGGTGCCGGCGCCTTCGTTCTCGAAATGACTGAAAAAGAAGATAATGAAATGCTCGGCACCTACTTGCGGGCTGATGGTAACGGCGGGCACTTGCTGTGGATTCCGAATACGGGAACTGCATATCCGCACAAAGGTGCCGAGGAAACCAAACCAGTAGACCGCTTCTTGCAAATGAACGGTCGCGCGATTTACGAATTCGCAGTCAACGCGGTACCAGAGGCGGTGCGTCATGCCTGTGGTTTGGCCGGAATCAGCGTTGAAAATATAGATTATATGGTTCCGCACCAGGCTAACATTCGAATCATTAAAGCCGCTGCGGACCGGCTTGGACTGAAGGCCGAACAGCTTGTAACCAATGTCGCCGAAATGGGAAACACTTCCGCTGCATCAATTCCGCTTGCACTCTGGCAAGCAATTATGAGAGGACAAATTCGAACTCCGTCCACAATTTGTCTGGTTGGATTCGGCGGTGGTTTGACATGGGGATCTGCGGTTGTTCGCTGGACCGCCGTTGATAAGCGTGTTTCGCAGTCCGACTCAATTAGCGATACTGCGTCGGAAGGCGCTGGTGCTGAGACAAAAATAGAGAGCGATTCGAACAAATCAGAATCGACCTCTGAAAAATCCGCGGAAGTTGCTAGATAGGTTCTGTCAGTTTTTGCGACTGTGGAACTTGATTAACCAGTGCTAAAGAACGTACAGACCGTGGGCTTCTCGCTCACTGCGAACAGGAGAAAAGGGTGATGGGTAAAATTGCTTTCTTGTTTCCAGGACAAGGATCTCAATCTCAGGGGATGGGAAAAGATCTCTTCGATAATTATCCTGAGGCTAAAGAAACTTTTGAATCTATAGATAAGCTTGCTGGTCGCGAACTTTCTAAACTCTGCTTCGAAGGTCCTGATACTGAGCTGAAAAGGACAATCAACACTCAACCAACTATCATGCAAGTTTCCCTCGCTGCGTTGAAGTGTTATGAAAAATTAGGTGGACCTGCGCCGGATTATGTGGCTGGTCACAGCCTTGGTGAAATCACTGCGCTAGTTGCTGCAGGAAGTCTCTCTAGAGAGGACGCGGTACGTCTCGTTGATAAGCGGGCGCGTCTTATGGAGGAATGCCCTCCAGGCGCTATGGCCGCAGTTCTCAAAGTTGCACCCGAGGTGCTCGAGAAGGTCGTCGCGGGTGTTCGTGATGAAAGATTGGCGGCAGGAAAAAGTGAATTGGAAGCAGTGGTTTTGCTCGCTAATTTCAATACGAGAGAACAACTAGTCATTTCTGGAAACCCTGAAGCTGTCGCCGAAGCCACAAAGAAAGTCAAAGAAGTGGGTGGTAAAGCTATTCCGCTTCCTGTCGGCGGTGCTTTCCACTCACCGCTTATGCACCAAGCGGCTCGAGAGTTTGAAGCAGAGTTGAATAAGGCGCATCTTCAAGGCGCGATGTATAGAGTAGTTCAAAACTTTGACGGTAAGAGTTCTCAATCCGCATCCGAGATTCAAGCGAAGCTCGCAAAGCAGATGGAAAGCCCGGTTCGTTGGTATGAATCAGTCGAATACATGATCGCCAATGGCGTCGATACTTTTGTCGAAATTGGTCCTGGAACAGTCCTCACTGGTCTTGTGAAAAAGATCGATCCGGCGGTGAAGTTGATCAATGTTCACAACAGCGAAACTCTACAGGCCGCGATTGCTGAGTTGAACTCAAAGCAGAAAGTGGCCACCAGCTAGTTCAGTTTGTCTAAAATCGCACTTCTACAATCGCTTTGCGATGAGAGTATCTTTCCGCGTTTAAACCGAATGCGATTGACTCAGGGCAATGCTCCTCTTGATTTGTCCTTGTGTGTCGGATAGTAATTCGATAATTCAATCGCTGTAATCTGGAAATGATTTCCACCTTCTGCCTCTAGGCAGATCTTGTCTGTGTTTTAAGTCGGACTCCTCGTGCATTGATAGCCGAAGTGTAACAAGCTATGAATCTTAATAAGCCGCAGAGTCACAGCCATTGCGACCCTTGACGGTTGTGCCTATTTTACCTCCTGAATACTGACTGAAAATTTGATATGCTTTGCTGCATAAGATCGTAAACGCGTGTCTTCGTTCAACTTTCGGTAGTTTGAACTTCGCCTTACGTTCTTAAGAACCCGAGGTGATGGTAATTTCGTTTTTCGTTCCATTTATAATTTCATTTTTGCTGTTCTACACCTGGCACATCATGGGCGTCACGATCGGCTATCACCGATTGCTGTCACATCGCTCATTCAGATGTCCTAAGTTTGTAGAGTACTTCTGGGTGTTGGGTGGATACCTGGCATTCGAAGGGTCGCCGATCTGGTGGGCAAGCATTCACCGCGCGCACCATCGTTACACCGATACTCCGCTGGACCCGCATTCGCCGCGCGAAAGCTGGTTTGCTTCGTATATTGGTTGGACGACGAAGGGCAAGTACGGTCCTCATATCGATCCAGATACCCAAGCCAAAGACTTGGTCAAAGATCCGATCTATCAATTTTTAGAGCAAGGCGGGAGCTGGGAGAGAGCACACATCTTGTGTGGTGCCATCGGTACAATCTTCCGTCTCGGTTTGTTGGCTTGCTTCGGTTGGCCGGTTGCGTTGGGCTGCACAGCCGCTGGGCTCTTCTGTCTCAACGTTCCATTGATGCTCAACCTGTTCTGCCACATTCCAAAATTGGGCTACAAGAATTTCGAAACTAAAGACGATAGCGTCAATGTTTGGTGGGTCGCTGCGCTCACGATGGGCGAAGGTTGGCACAACAACCACCATGCATTCCCAGGCTCTGCTCGTAGCGGTTTCAAGAAATCAGAAATCGATCCTTCATGGGAAACGATCAAGCTGATGAAGCGTGTCGGCTTGGTGACCTGGTTGAACGAAGCGACGTGGAACGGCGTGCCAAAAGCTCCAGCTAAGGTTAAGCCAAAACTCGCTCCGGTATCTCCAAGATTGGCTGCTGTACCGTCTCCTCATGATGATGGCGATCAGCCAGCAGTGAGAGAACCACGCGCTGGTCGCAAGTCTAGATCTCGCAAAGTTCGCGAAGCTGTTGGCGCTGGTTCCAGACGCTAAGGCTGTCTTCAAAACTATTGAACGGCGACGTATTACATTTACGTCGCCGTTTTTTTACGCGTCTGTTAAACGGACCTCACCGTTCCGCTACGAACAAACTCTGGAGAAAGAATTTTTCCCCGGAATAGAGCAGGTCCAGCTCATCGATGTTTCGAAGGACCCAATAAACTTGTAGTGCTGAAACGCCTTTAGCCTTTAACGGCTTCGTTGACGACTTTCTTAACGGTGCAGTTGCGTTTTTCTAACTCTGCGAAGAACAGGTCGGGGTCGACTGCTACTTCGGGAGGGA
>CAZRMH010000399.1:0-7575 GCA_964600935.1 uncultured Candidatus Obscuribacterales bacterium | reverse complement strand
AGCCATGGTCGCTGCAATCGTTTCCGCGAGCTTAGTCGCTCCGGCAGACGCGCGAAAGTACACAATCTATCAACGTCAGGCTGCGCTTAAAACACGAATTGCTAAAGCAGAAAGAGCCAAAGAGCTGACCTATAAGGAAGCTTCTAACTTCAAGGATGATCTGTCCGAAGTTCAGAAGGACAAACAACGATATATGAACAAAAACAACGGAAAGTTGAGTTACGAAGATATTTCGAAACTCGAGAAGAAGTTGAACCGCATAAGTGCCGGCGTTCAGAAGAAAGCACTGGAGAAACGGGTAGACTAGTTTCAAATCGAAACTGTAAGGTTGATAAGAACGCAATCGGACGGCATTCAGTTTCGCTCATTAGCTTGAGCGCGGATTAGTTCCCATTCGTCGATTACCTTCAGATTATAATACGAGCAAAAAATGGCACCGCGGGTAGAACCGCAGGAAGCTTGGGCGGATCAGCGATCCGCCTTTTTGTGCGAGAGTTCGAGCCTTAACAGAATGAATGTTCAGGATGACGACCGAGACTTTACTTCGATTACCGTCGTTTATTTCACGGACATTGCCTTTCTGACGCTAACGCTATGGCACGCCTGACGTCTTTAGGTTCCTTTTAAAAAATCGAAATTCGGAAGGTCCATCGAGCGAGTGAATTCGCTGTCGTCTTGCACTTTGAGAATTTGGGTCACTGTTGCACGAATACCAGAGCAGATGTTATCCAGCGGCAAGTCATCTCCATCGTATCCAAATGGATCTTCGATGTCTTCGGCGATCAGTTCGATACCGATCAGAAAATAGGTTGACGTTAAAATGAGCGGAAGACACCACCAAACTGAAAATTGTTGGGACATGTACCAAGGCATGGCGAGTAGGTTTAGCGCGATACCTTGACGCATAAATGCGCGGTAAGAGATTGCAATCGGACTGTTTTTAATTCGCTCGCAACTGCCTTGAATATTCATCAGCGCCGCAATGTGTGTGTCAAATTGCAGCATCATCATTCCGTCGATGTGACCCTCTTTTCGCCATTTGAAGAAGGTGTCGAAGATCTTCGATGCGACGGCGACCGGCAAATTCTTCGCGTCCTCTTCGGAGACGATGCCGACGCCGGGAAGAGGTCGACTTGGGGAGGTGTTGCGCAGATGATGTTTCAGCGCGTATGCGTAAGAAATTACCAATTCGCCCATTCGGACTTTTTCAGACTGCCGAATTCCTTCCAGGGATCGCAGTTTCAAACAAAGGTTACGCGAGTCGTTGACGAGCTGACCCCAGAGTTTTCGACCCTCCCACCAACGCTCATAAGCAGAGTTGGTTCGGAAAACGAGAAGCAAACCAAGAATGATTCCACTTGCCGAAACTGCCCCGAATTCTTTGAACACGTGGGCCGGGAAATTCTCTTCAGCAATCCAATCGACAATGAATGTGTAGACCGCCATGACCGCGACATATAACCACACGCGCTTGACGACCGGAATTCTGTGGGCGAGTACAAAGGGTCGATACCACGAGCGAAATCCTCTTCGAATCTGATCTGCGGCTTCTTCGCGACTCTCGGCTGCCGCAGAATAGGCTGCCTCTAAAGAATCGAGATCTGAATTTTCTGGAACATTCGTACTCAATTGTTGACTACCGTTGATTGGTTACCGAGTGCATTTTCCACTATTGTCTCTGTATTGCCAAGCGGAGGGCGGTGTTCGGCGACATTGTTCGCAACAGTGGAAAGTTTTTACGACGTGAACGACCACCCAAGAAAGGATTACGCGATTTGAATTGCTAAAAGCTGCAGGCTCATGGTCGCTAAAGTTGTTACTATTCCAGAGCTTGCTAGAGGCTGTCGATATCTACATCAGAATCAATCAATTTCAGCAGATCGCGGAGCTCTTGTACCATCAGTTCTGCCACCGTTGAAACATCGCCAATCATCGCAATCTCGTCACTCAAGTCGTCAATTGTCATCTTTGCCTTGCCACCAAGGGCGACACCGCTCACCATATCAATTTTTAGCTTTTCGCGTTTCGATCCATGCGGTTCGAGATGTTGTCTCACTATCCAATCTCGTTCTAAAACTTGGGCTCTGGTCAAATTTTCTGCACCCGGAGCTGTGCCATGGAAAAATCGCCAGACGCTTTCCGGGTAGGTCGTGTCAGCGTCGGTAGGGCGTCCGAACAACTCAGCCAGCACTGTCGGATTGCCCTGACCACGATTCTTTTCGCCCGACTGTTGCTTCAACGAGTACGTGGACATTCCAGCCTGGACCACGCCTGACAACATCTGATTGAAGTTACCTGGAAACGGGGAGATGCTGTCCGTAAAACCGAGTACGGATCCAACCGTGTTCAGCGTGCCACCTAGCATGAAGTTCGTTGCGTTATTGA
The DNA here is from genome assembly GCA_964600935.1 of uncultured Candidatus Obscuribacterales bacterium. Classification (GTDB taxonomy): domain Bacteria; phylum Cyanobacteriota; class Vampirovibrionia; order Obscuribacterales; family Obscuribacteraceae; genus JADYXR01. Next base: position 5,190 of record CAZRMH010000399.1, on the reverse strand, counting down.
TCTCGATTGCCCGATCGCGGCGAGCGATGTAAAACTCTTCAAGCGCCTCGAGACGACCCTGTTCTCGATCGGCTTCAGCCTGAATACTCTGTGCGTCAAACGATGCTTCCAGAATTGTTTCCAAGATTTTCGCACGCAACTCCGCTCGTCGTGCCGGACTTGTGCTTCGATGCTTGTCATAGAGTTCGTCCAACATCGGCAGAATTTCAAGTTGTTCGGCAAGCTCTTTTGTTTCTGAATTCAGTTCGTGTATCTTGACCACTTGAAACAGTTCACGACGTGGTCGATCGACCAATTGACTCTGCGCGTGAGCGGCCGGCACAAAAGTACTAATCAGTAATAAATTGAGAGCGAGTAAGAAGCGAATCAGCCGAAACATGAAAATGCTCCAATCCAATATCATCCATTGGTCGGAAGAAGCATATCAAAATGCGAGTAGACTTTCTTTATAGAAACAGACAGGAGCGACTGTGAAAGCAGAACAGGTTTTGACCGTTGGCGCTCAGCTCGGTGAGGGACCGCTCTGGTCTCCGCGCGAAAATGCGCTTTATTGGATTGACATCGTCGGGCGAAGCATCCATCGCTGGAATCCGTCATCCGGTGAGCGTGATACCACGGTGTTCAGTCAGTGGATTTGCGCTCTTGCACATCGTGCTGGTGGTGGCTTAATTGGTGCGGTCGAGGACGGCATCGCGTTCATTGATTTCGAAAATGGTTCTTTCGAAGTCGTTGCCAATCCGCTGGCGGACAGAAGTGTAAGATTCAACGATGCTTCGTGCGACCGGCGAGGAAGATACTGGTCCGGAACCATGCTCAGAGAAGATCAGAAACCTGTTTGTTCGTTTTATAAACTTGATCACGACCTGACGGTCACTGAAATGGATAAAGGTTTTTCACTTTCCAATGGCATCGGTTTCAGTCCTGATGATTCGAAAATGTATATTTCTGATTCTGTCCAAAGAACGGTCTTTGTTTGTGATTTCGATATCGAAAATGGGATGATTCGAAATAGAAGACCGCTCTTCGAAGTTCAGGAGGCTGATGGTTATCCGGATGGATTGACTGTCGATGCGGAAGGGTTCATCTGGTTGTGTCACTGGGATGGATGGAAAGTGACACGCCATGCGCCTGATGGTAAGTTAGTGGATACGATTGAAACTCCTGTTCCGCGACCAACAAGTTGCGCGTTTGGTGGCGAAGATTTTTCGATCTTGTACATCACAACGGCGATTATGGATTTGACCCCGGAGCAGTTTGCGAATGCTCCCCAATCGGGTGATTTGTTCGCGGCACGGCCGTCTGTCCCTGGCGTGGCTGAGTTCGAATTTATTTCTGTGGAGTAGTTGGGCGGCATTAACTTAGAACGCGCTTGGTGGCAGACAACTTGATGGTGATTCTCTGTTTATTGGGCGAAGATAATAAAATCGCCGAGAAGAGTTGATATCATTGCGTCGCAAAGAGGCGTCAGCAAAGGTTCTCGCGCGACGGATAGGACCCGCGAGATTGCAGAAACTTGGCGTCACTAGAAGCACGATTGAAATTGCGTTTTCAAAGGTAATCGGAAACATCAGGAGTTTTTAAAATGGGAAGCAATTTGGAGTTAAACGACACTCTGCTGATTACTACGGAGCAAGGCTTTCCATCAGAGTTATTGAACCGCGATGCGCATGTTCGAAAAGCCGTTCGATTGGATGAAGTCGCCGATAGAATTTTTAGCTTTTGCGAGAAAGATGGCGCGCGAATTTTTCACCTGGATCCCGTTCGAGTTTATCTTGTCGAAAACGTAGATGGAAAGTGGATCTTCTGGGGCAAAGCATTTGTACTCAGTCAGTCGATCGAAAAAAAACTGGAAGAAGATGGCTCATGGAAGCTAGGTAATTGGGTAACATCTGGCACCTTCAAAATTGTTGATCTGTTTGAACCTGATTATCAGGAGACGTTCTCTCGTCGTGAGTGTCCACCGGGCAAGAGTTTTTTCAAATAGCGCCTTGCCCATCTAGAGCCAGTCTCACCGATCGAAGCCGAGGTGACGCTTCCCAGCAATAAGGACCGTGAGATGCAAGGTTTGAAATTCTATTCATTGACCTCAGGAGTTAAGCAATGACGCGCACAACGGAATCCGATGCCCATTTACTCACGCTCGATGATCTGTCAGTTGGGCAGAAATTTGGAAGTGGGTCTCATACTCTTGATGAAGCTCAAATCAAAGAATTTGCAGGACAGTTTGATCCACAGGCGTTCCATCTGGACGATGAGGCCGCAAAGCCAACGTTGTTTGGCGGCTTGGCTGCGAGTGGTTGGCACACTGCCGCTGTGACAATGAAACTGTTCGTTGGTAGCGTTCCTATCTTGGGCGGATTAATTGGTGCTGGTGCCGAAGTGACCTGGCCTCGACCGACTCGGCCTGGCGATACGCTGCAAGTGGAGACTGAGGTTCTGGAAATCGTTCCATCTCGAACCCGTCCCGACCGTGGCATGGTCACCGTGCGTAGTATCACTAAGAATCAGAAAGGTGAGACCGTGCAGATATTAACTTCCAGGCTTGTCGTGCCAAGACGATCTGGCAGCGAGAACGTTTGAAGTTAGTTCGGAACGGTTTGAGAGATCTGCATTTTCCTTAGACGTTTAAAACGTGCTCGGTCCATTCTTTGTCTGTAACCTAGTCAACCCTGCTGACATTGGAGCGGCTAAGAGTGAAGGCGCTTTGAGGATGTACCGTTTTCGCTGATCATCCCATACTACACGCCCTTCAGCTGTGACTTCTGCACCACTTTTGATAGTCCAAAGTTGAATTCTCAGTCTCGGAGTTAGCAGGATTTTCATCGTCTCGGGCGTGCGAAGTTCGGGCACGATTTGCGACAGATCTGCTGGTTCCTTGTTGCCGACAAACTCGGCGAGCGTAGAGCTATCAACCAGAATTGAATCTTCTTTGTCGGTTAGCGAAATGAATTGCGGATAGCGTGATTCATAAGAGCGACCGCCTTTACCAGGTTCTGTTAGTCTCAAAAATTGGTATCCGACTTTGCTTCCATTAGGGGAATTGGAATCCGCCGAAGCTATTCCTTTGACCTTCACCAGAACATCTTTGTCTGCAACATCTTTGAGCTTTGCCATTACAACTATGTCTTGGGTTGTGGTGCTCTGGGAGCTAGCTACGTTCGTTAAAAACCTTGCTGCAAATGCTATCGCGAGCACGACTAGCAAAAATCCAAGCAAGCTTAACCAAGTAGCAGCCGGATCAACCTTGGACTGCTTCGCGACCAAGTCGATGCGTTGAGCCGTGGACAGATCTGACGAATTCGTTGTTGCGGGCATATCGGTATGTTCGTGCGAAGGTAATTCCGTGCTATCAGCACTCGATACGAACTTTGCCCGTTTCTTCGTTTCCATTGGTTCTTTAAATTTGTCCATTTAAGTATTCAGCAATCCGACTTGGGTTTAAAAAATTGAGAGAGTAATTGATTTTTCCTTCGGCGTCAGTTCCTGCCTTTTCCAGTCACAGCTTCGTTTTTCGTTTTCGGGTTTTTCTCTAGTTTGGTCTCTTGAATTCCGTTTAGCTTCTTTGATGAGGATTGAAACAGAAAATCTGGTGACTTCAGCATGTCTCTGTACGAACCGAAACCTACACTGCTCGCCATCACATCGTTCCGTTTTTTTGCGCGCTGGTAATCACTTGGAGAAACAAAACTGGACAGTGGAACGTTGATTTCCTTGATTGATTTGGTCACAAAGAATTTGCGAAGTTCTGGTTGCGGATTGTCTTCTAATTCGTTGATCATATCTGCTTTCTGCACATACTGATGCCACTGTACCGGCACTCCTGCCTTTTGCGGTAGGCTTCCACTGAAAGAGCAAACGATTTTGAGAATGTCTGGTTTCACCTTTGGTTCTTTTAAAACCCAGTATTTGCACCAGCTCTTTTTCGGTGTGGTCTTTGTATAAACAATCGCCGGACGTCCCATCAAAGTCGTGTCTTGGGGCGGTTCCCATGGGATTTCAGTGAATTCGCTTGTTGTGTCCAGGACGTACTTAACAGCGTCCATTCGCACCGTCGATTTACTAGTTGGCATGCTGTAAAAAAGTTTTTTCTTCGGATTGGTCCAATACACTTCAGTAAACGGAGCGGTTGAGAGAATCACAACTCCAGTGTTTAGATTTTCCATTCTCAATCCGCGTTTTGAAATCAAAATTCGTTCTGGTCCACCAAGCGCATGTTCTTGAATGAGCTCCAATGCTGTGGTCGTTGCTCCGTTTCTTTTGGTGCTTGCAGAAGTTTCATTCGAAGAACTCGTTGGCGCGGCAAGTGCCGATTCACTTGATGCCATCACCAGTAGTATCACGAGCGTCATGGCTCGAAACGATACTCGTTTCCTTTTGATACCACTCTGACGCTTGATCATACTACCCACGGAACTGAGAGTACTCGTATTGTTCCCTCGAGAGCTCCTTCGAAAACACATAAAAGTCTTCGCGTTGGCTTTATTTTTTAGGAAACCAGGGAATGAACGGACTCGTCTCTTTCTGGTATTGGCGATATGCTTCGCCTCTACTCTTCAGCGATACCTCTTCAGAGATTTTTACGCCGGAGAAAACCAGAAGCATGACTAACATGATCGCAGGGCTTGACAAAGCCCAGATGCCGAACGGTGATGCGCAAGCCATTAGTGCCCACGAACACCAAATCAGCCATTCGAAGAAATAATTTGGATGCCGAGAGTATCTCCACAAGCCAACTTTGCAGACTTCCTTGGAACCTTTTGGCGATTGCTTTTTGAAATCCTCTAGTTGTTTGTCGGCGAAATATTCTCCGATGAAGGCGATTGAAAATAGAACCAGCGCTGCATATTCATTGACTCTGATCGACTCGGAATTGTCCATTGCTACTATGATAAACGGCAGGCTGACCACAGCTTGAAGAACCGCCTGGCACATGAAAATCCAGAGGAAGTGAAGGTCTTCGTTGCCCTTAGCTTGCTCTCTCAGATGGCGATAGCGAGTGTCTTCTTTGTCGAGGTGTGCAAGAGTTCTGCGCGCGATGTATAAACCGAGTCTTGCACTCCACAGAATTACCGGCACCATTAGTAGTATCTTTCGAACTAGCCAACCTTCATTGATAGCGCAATAAACAATCGCAAGAACTGCGAATCCGAATGACCACGTCAAGTCGGCAAGGGCACCGTTTTTGAACTT